>JAJFIT010000141.1 GCA_021774775.1 Alphaproteobacteria bacterium
GCTACATCCATGCCGGTTAACTGCGCCACAAGTGTTTGAAATTCAAACAGATATTGCAGTGTGCCTTGTGCAATTTCGGGCTGGTAGGGTGTGTAGGCGGTGAGAAACTCACCCCGTTGGATCATATGATCAACGGTTGCCGGCACATGATGTTTATAAGCCCCTGCTCCAACAAAAAACGGCACCGAGCCCGCCGCAGTGTTTTTGGCTGCCAACGCCGCCAGATGCCGCTCAACTGCCATTTCGCTTTGGCGTTTGGGCAGGTCAATGTCCGGATTCAAATCGGCTTTAGGCACGTCTTTGAACAGGTCATCGATATGGCGAACACCAATTTTGGCCAACATGGCCTGGCGGTCATCACCGGTTAGCGGCAGGTAACGCATGCGCGTGCTCCTTAGACATCATACTCGTCCAGCAAAGGTCCTGGGCCGATCCTTGAAAACTTTGGTAGTATTCGGCGCTAGTCCAAACCGGCCACATGGGCGTCGTAGGCGGCTTTATCCATCAACCCATCAAGGTCACTGGTATTGTCGAGTTTTATTCTGAAAAACCAGCCACCCTCGGTTGGGCTGCTGTTCACCAATCCGGGCTCGCCTTCCAGTGCGTCGTTAATCTCGACAATTTCACCGTCCAGCGGCGCGTATACCTCGCTGGCAGCTTTCACCGATTCGACAACTGCTACCTCATCACCTTTGCTGAAGGTGCCACCCACATCGGGTAGCTCAACAAAAACAACGTCACCCAGTGCGTTTTGCGCATAGTCGGTGATACCGACGGTTACCACGTCACCATCGCCGTCAATCCATTCATGGTCTTCCGTAAATTTGGTCATCTCATGTCCCCTCTAGTAATCTCAATGGAAAATTTCGTTTTAAGCCTGCTTTCGCTTGTAGCGCTGCGGCACAAAAGGCGTGGCAGCCACCCTCGCCAGGTACGCCTTGCCTCTGATCATCAACTGAATCTCGGTCCCGTTTTCTGCGAAGGCCGCAGGGACAAAACCCATGGCCACCGGGCCGCCAAAAGTAGGGCCAAAACCGCCCGATGTAATTTTGCCGATAACGTTACCTTCACTGTCGGCAATTTCGACACCTTCGCGGGCAGGTGCACGACCTGCTGGCACAATGCCAACCCGGATGTTTGCAGCACCATTTTCCAGTTCAGAAAGAATGCGTTCTGCCCCAGAGAAATCACCAATTTCGCGGCGTTTTTTGCCCAAAGCAAAGGTAATTCCCGCTTCAACCGGGCTGGTCACGGCGTTGAAATCATGCCCGGAAAGGCACAGCCCCGCTTCCAGCCGCAAACTGTCACGTGCGCCGAGGCCAATCAGTTCAACATCATCGTTCATAAGCAACCGTCGGGCGAAGGCGTCGGCCTCATCCGCCGGTACCGAAATCTCGTAACCGTCTTCTCCGGTATAACCGGAGCGAGACACCCAACAAACGACACCCTCAAGGGTCACCATAGTAGCTTCCATAAACGACAAGTCAGCGACTTCAGGTGCCAGTGCAGACAACACTGCCTCCGCCTTCGGACCCTGCAGGGCAATAAGGGCGCGGTCTTCCAATGGTTCTAGCGTTATGCGCCCACCAAGCTTTTCTTCCAGAATTGCATAATCTTTTTCTTTGCACGCAGCGTTCACTACCACATAGAGCGTGCCTTCCGGCTCAAAGGTGCGGGTCACCATCAGGTCGTCTTCGATGCCACCAGCATCATTAAGCAGCAAGGAATAGCGCATTTTGCCAGGCTTCAATACAGCCAGCGCACTTGGCATCAATTCCTCAATCACCTTGGCCGGATCACTGCCATCAGTAGACCGGATATAGCATTGCCCCATATGGGAAACGTCAAACAATCCGGCTTTTTCGCGAGTATGAAGATGCTCCTTCATAATACCAAGTGGATATTGAACCGGCATGGAATATCCGGCAAACGGCACCATTTTGCCACCGGATTCCACATGCAGGTCATACAAGGGGGTCGTTATGAGTTCATCGACAGACATTTAAGCACTCCGCGCGTGAGAAGCGCCGGTAAACCGGCAATCACGCCCCCTCTGTCACGGAACCTGAGAGATTTCACCAGCGTTGCCGCCAGCTTACCCCGTCGGTGAGAAATGCAGGCCACTTTAGCCTGCATCCCTGCTTTCCAGAGTGCCATTCGAATGCGCGGTCCTTTTGCCTGAGAGTTTCCGGGGCGGTTGCTCCTTCGGCGCCGACTAAACTGTATCGATCTCTCCCGCGCATGGGTGCAGGAAACTGCTTCCCTGCAAGACCTTAACGTAGGCGAAGGTATGCCGGAGACGGTACAGAGAGTCAATCGCTCAGAACTGGTCGAGCCTCAAAAAAACAGCAATAAAATTGCTGCCAAATTTCAGCAACCCAGACACAAATAAAAACTTAAGTGAGAACAGATAGTTAGCTATCTAGCGTTCCATATTGAACGCAACATCATCCACACTGAGCTGAAAACCAATCAAAAACTCATAATTGTAGCGGCGGGCCTGCTCTATAGTCGGTATATACTGACTGAGCACTTCGTGCGATACCGCATAACCATTGCCGTCAAACCGCAAGGTCACATCAAATATCCGCTTGGTAACAATCTCGCTGTTGTCTTTCAATATCGCGACAAAATACGGCAGGGTGATCGTGTCATTAACGATCTTACCATCAGATTCAGCCGCAATATACAGGCTGACCGCTGAAGAAACCGAATCGCCTTCGCTGCAGGTAACATCAACATCGCTGATCGTTGCCGTGAACATTACGTTAGCGTCCGCGCGGCCATTGCCGTCAAAACGGGTCAAGGTACCGGTATCACCAACAACAGCAACTGCAGGACAGCGGGAAATGGTAACTTCCAGTGGGTTGGTATTACAGGCAGTCAGTGCAAGTGCCAAAACCAGCGCAGGTATAAAACGAGAAATCATACTTTGTCTTTCAAACAATCGCCTTGCCGCTCCCAGCGCTATCTATTCGAACAGGTCACAGATCGGTGTAAATGCGCCGCGATCATAGGGACAAGGCCCGCAAAGAGCAAGCCACCAAAACCATCTTTTCGTTTACGTTAGCTAGCTGCAACCTTTGCCCAAAATAAGGCAACGTCGGCGTCCAACCGACAGCCAGGCATCACCAAATACCGGGCATGGGTTTCGCGTCTCTATTAAATTCACAGATACGCCGGTCTCGCTTGACCGCCTGCGCGCATAAAGGTAGCAAAGAGCAACACTGTTATTTGCCGAGGGCTCTCATGTCAGACCAATCCGCCAACAACACTCAGGCCACAAAAGGCGAGCTGAAAATTCTACTGGCCAACCCGCGTGGATTTTGCGCGGGCGTTGACCGGGCGATCAAGATTGTGGAATTGGCGATCAAGAAATTCGGCGCGCCGGTTTATGTGCGCCACGAGATCGTGCACAACCGCTATGTGGTTGAAGGACTGGAAGCAATTGGTGCCGTTTTTGTTGACCAACTGGACGAAGTGCCGGAGGACGCGCCGGTGGTCTTTTCAGCCCACGGCGTTCCCAAATCAGTTCCGGAAAAAGCCGAGCAGCGAAATATGGTCTATGTGGACGCCACTTGTCCGCTGGTGTCGAAAGTTCACCGGGCGGTTGAACGTCATGACGCCGCCGGGCGCCATATCCTGATGATCGGCCACGAAGGGCACCCTGAGGTTATCGGTACAATGGGCCAGGTTGCAGAAGGCTCAATGTCATTGCTCGAGACGGTGGAAGACGCACAATCCCTTATTCCGGCTGACCCGGATGCACTGGCCTATGTGACCCAAACCACGCTGTCGGTGGAAGACACTGCCGATATTGTCTCAACCCTTGAAGGCCGCTTCCCCCAGTTGACCAACCCAAAAAAAGAAGACATTTGCTACGCCACAACGAACCGACAAACTGCAGTGAAAGAAGTGGCGCGGCAAGCGGACCGCGTGATTGTTATCGGGGCACCAAACTCGTCCAACAGTATGCGGCTGGTGGAAGTCAGCGAAAAATGCGGCTGCCCTGCGCGCTTGGTCCAACGCGGTGTTGATATCGATTGGGGGTGGCTGGAAGGCGCCAGGACAGTTGGCATAACCGCCGGAGCAAGTGCGCCTGAGGTATTGGTTGAGGAAGTGATTGAGGCGCTAAAAAGCAAATATCACGCCAGCGTGGAACTAGTGACAACCGCAGAGGAAGATGTTGTCTTCAAAGTACCGCCGATACTGAAAGACATCGCCTGATGGCGGTCTACACCCATGTTGACGATAAAACCCTGGCAGCGTTTCTAACGGGCTACGACCTGGGCAGCGCAACTTCTTTTAAGGGGATCGCCGAGGGTGTTGAAAATTCAAACTATTTTCTGGAGACCGAGAAAGCCCGTCTGGTTTTAACCCTGTATGAAAAGCGCGCCAACCCGGACGACTTGCCCTTTTTTCTCGATTTGATGGATCATTTGGCCAAAGCAGGCGTGCCCTCACCGCTGCCGGTGCGCGATAAACAAGGGAAAGCTCTGCAAAAGCTATGCGGCAAGCCAGCCTGTATGATCAGTTTTCTTACCGGCGTGAGCGTGGAAGACCCCGACAACGACCACTGCGCAGCGCTTGGTTCCATGCTGGCAGATATGCACAAGGCAGCCGCAGACTTCCCTGTGGTTCGCCGCAACGACCTTTCAATTGCCGGGTGGCGGGCGCTGGCGAACAAAACGCTGGCGGATGCAGATACAGTCCAAAAGGGTTTGGCCCGCGAAATCAGCGATGAAATGGACTTTCTGGAAAAAAACTGGCCGGTTGATCTACCGGCGGGAATAATTCATGCCGACCTGTTTCCCGACAATATATTGTTCACAAACCACACAATAACCGGCGTGATCGACTTTTATTTCGGCTGTACGGATATGCTCGCCTACGACTTGGCAGTGTGCATAAACGCGTGGTGTTTCGACCAAACGCAGCAATTTATGCCGGAGCGAGCAAAACGCCTGACCGAGATGTATGATGTTGGCCGCAACATGACAGGCGGCGAAGTAACCGCCCTGCCTGTCCTGTGCCGGGGGGCAGCGATGCGTTTCCTGTTGACCCGGTTGTATGACTGGCTAAACCCGGTGGAAGGTGCTGTGGTACGACCAAAAAACCCGCTGGACTATTTTGCGCGCCTGAAATTCCACCAGAATGTGAAAGATACCGCCGCTTATGTCGTCTGAACAGCAGGACATTGTTGAGATTTATACCGACGGTGCATGCTCCGGCAACCCGGGCCCGGGTGGTTGGGGTGTGTTAATGCTATACGGCGAGCATGAAAAAGAGCTGACCGGCGGCGAATTTGAAACCACCAATAACCGTATGGAATTGATGGCCGCCATTCAGGCGCTGACAGCGCTCAAACGCCCTTGTCGGGTTCACCTGCATACAGACAGTACCTATGTGAAAAATGGCATTACCGAGTGGATTGAGGGCTGGAAGGCCAAAGGCTGGAAGAACTCAAGCAAAAAACCGGTCAAGAACTCAGACCTTTGGATGCTGTTGGACGATGCGGTCAAACCCCACAACATCGACTGGATTTGGGTGAAGGGACACTCTGGCGACCCCGGTAACGAGCGCGCTGACGCGTTAGCCGGTCAGGGCATGAGCCTGTATAAAGGCGATATCTAACTGGCTAAATCTGCTTGAAAAGAAATGAAGGGCATCCACCGACAGTGAATGCCCTTCATTGTTGGTGCTAACCTGACGGCTTATTTCCCGGCAAATGTATCG
>JAJFIT010000142.1 GCA_021774775.1 Alphaproteobacteria bacterium
TCGCCCGCCGCCGCTTTTTTCCAGGCCGCCTTGAAGCGTTCACCCATGGCCTCAATGTCTTCACCTGTATGAATTTTAAGGTCAGCCATCTTCCCGTTCCTTTCCAACATCAGCGATAAAATCAGCAATCAATTCATCGACACCAACAAAAACATAGGGCTCTTCCCTGCCTCGATAATGCCGGTGATCGCCTTTGCCGCGCTCGTTATCGTAACCGATAACCCGTTCACCCTTGCGACCAAAAAACAAGCTGTATTTCAATCGGTGATCCGAGGCCGCTACCGGCATTGGCACTTGCCAGATTGTCATCTCAACAATCTCGTCGCCGTCTACCCGCTTATCGTGGAAGATCAGTTTCGCCCTGGCCATGATGGTAGTATATACCATCAAAATTGATGGTGTCAATAACCATCATTGGCACAAAAACGAGGTGCGGTGGGGAGCCGCACCTCGGCCCAAGCGTGTTGGGCAATACCCAACCGACAGGTGCAGGGCTTGGGGGTTGTAGGGGCTTCGCCTTTCCTACGCGGCATCGCGCCAATGGGACGGATAGGCTGCATCGAAACCGGGCAGGGCTTCAACCCGCTTCATCCAGGCGGCAAGTGCCGGGAATTCGGTGGCGTAATCCGGGATGTTCGGGGTAATGCCGGGCACATTGATGGCGGGACCGACGCGCGCGATCATCGCCAGCGGCGGATAAAGAATGGCTTCAATCGCAGTAGGCGCATCGCCCGCCATAAAATCGTTGCCACCCAGCCAACCGGTGACAGTGGCGATCTCGGCGCGGGCTTTGGCGAAGTTTTCGTTGATCTCGTCTTCTTTGCCCGCAAATGTTTGGGTGAAGATAGGCCGGGCAGCACCAGCAAGCGCTGCGCTGAGGTAACCGTCCACCTCCATGACCCGCTGCCAGATATGCGCGGCCTCGGCTGGCGTGCTGCCAAACAGCGGGGTTTCAGGATAAGCGTGCTCCAGATAGGCCATCACTGCGATCGATTCGTAAACCGTCACGTCGCCGTCAACCAGCACCGGCACCTTGCCGCGCGGGTTCAACGCCAGATGCTCGGGTGTCTGGGTGTCGCCCTTGCTGCCGTGCAGCTCAACTGCGGTGTAATCAAGCCCTTTCAGGCCCAGTGCCAGCATCGCGCGCCACGCAAAGGGGCTGCCGGAAATGAAATACAGTGTTCGTGCCATGAAATTAATCCCTCTGTTAAATTCGTTATTCGGTGAAAAACTATGAAGAGTAGATTGGGGGCGGCGGCGAATTTAAAAGCATGCAAATTTGAATAGGCCGGACTGCAAATTTGGACCGGGCCAATTTTTTACAGAAAGCAACCTCTAAGGTGGCGCGCTTTACTGGGATTTGTTGACACTGCCGTTCGCAACAAAGCCAATGCCTGCACCGAGCAGTGTTCCAGTAACTTCGAGACTGAGTACACTTTCAAGTGCAAGAATGGCAACTACAGGAATTACAACAGTCGCAATGACAAACTGATTGACACGAATACCAACTCCTTTGGCTAACTGTACGCGATTCCAAATAATTCCAATTGCAGATATCAAAGCAGCGAACGCCAATACTATCGAGATAGTATTCATCTATCCTCCTTTCAGGTTTACAAGCTGCATTCACTCATTTTTTGTCGTGGCCGTGGTCGACGGTCAGTGGGCTTAAGTAATGGGGCGCAGTTAGCCCCTGTTTGCGCATGGCAATGCCGGTCAGGCACTCGCGCAGGATACGGTCAGCGTTCTGCGCACTGGTATAGCCGGGGTCGACCAAGGGGTTCATTTCAACCAGTTCAAAACCGACCACGTTTTTCTCGGCGCACAGCCGCCGCACAATCGGGAACACTTCGCGGGTGGTTAGCCCGCCGGGTTCGGGCGTGCCGGTGCCGGGCATATAGGCCGGGTCCAGCACATCAACATCAAACGAGATGAAGATATACTCCGGGCCTTCAAGCGCCTCGGCCATCGCGCGTTTCATCACATGGTCCCAGCCGTTTTTCTCAATCTCGGCCATGGTGTGGTAGCGGAGGCCGTTTTCCTGCATCCATTCAAAGCCCTTTTTACCGGGCCAGTAGCCGCGCAGGCCGATCTGGATGAAGTTTTTGCCGGGCACCAGTTTCTCGTTAAACAGCCTGCGCACCGGCTGGCCGTGCGACAGCAGGTGGGTGCCGCCCGCACCGGCGTCATAGTGGGCATCAAAATGCACGATACCAACATTACCGGCCCCGTAAACATCCACCACACCGGCGGCGTCCGGGTACATCAGCGAATGGTCACCGCCGACAATCATCGGGATCGCCCCGGCGGCGGCCACCTGGCGCACCATTTCGCGGATATGGCCGATGCTGCGCTCAAGGCTCAGACTGTCCACATTGATATCGCCGTAATCAACCATCACCAGATCATTGGTCGGCGAGACCATGGTGTGCATGTGCGGTGGTTCAACCGGGCTGTTGCCCTTGTAAATGTTGCCGTTTCTGACCGCATTGGGGCCGTAGGCTGCGCCGCGGTAGCCGGTGCCGGTGTCCAGCGGCACACCCATGATCGCCACTTCAACCTGCCCGGCGACAAGGTCCTCGGGCGTGATCGCCACAGGCAGGTTCAGGAAGGTTTGAATGCCCAGTTTGGGGCCTGAGCCGAAATAGCGATTGATATTGATCGGGCCGGGGGAGCGCGGGGTGTCAAACTCCTTGGGGCGCGGCAGTCGCCAGCGGTTAAAGCCGCCAGATTCGGTGTTCAGCGGGATCGCCGCCATATCGGTATCGGGGTTGAACTTAGACAGGTTTGACACCCGGATCATGGCACGCACATAAGCGGCGATCGCCTCCGGGGTCTTGGCCTCGAACCGGGCGAACAGGATTTCGTGGCGCTCGGCGAAACCGAGGGCCTTGTCACCCAGCAGAAAATCAAGCTCGGTCTCGGACAGGCCTTCCAGTTTGGCCGACAGGGCCTCGGGCACTTTTGCGCGTTCGGGGGCGCGCTCGGGGGCTGGCTTGGTTTGCTCGGTTTGTTTCGCGTCTGTTTTTTGGTCCTGCGCGATAATTGAGGCGGCAAACACATGCGCAGCAATAACCAAAGCGCTCGCGGCCAAAACCCTGGAAAACATATCGGTCATACAAAGCCCCTGTTGCAATATTTACACGTTGAGCGCGAGTGTATCAGCGACAGCGGAAAAGGCAACGGAACGAACGCAAGGAGGGCTTAATGGCGCTGAGAACACGGCGCGGCTGACCAAAGGCCGGTACCTAAAAATCGAACCAGAGCTCGACAAGATCAATCCCGTCGGCGAACACGTCTTTTTCCCGGCGGACCTCCTGGAAGTCCAGCTTGGTGAAAAAGGGCGCTATAAACTGGCTGGTGATCACCCGGATGCGGTCAGCGTCGCCCGAGGCTTTGATCATCTCGCGGCGGTGGATAAACAATAGTTTGCCCAGCCCCAACCCTTTATAGTCCGGGTGGACCATGCCCCATGTGGTGCGCGCAACCCGCGTGTTCGGGTCATGGTTCGGGTCGTTTTCATCCTCGATGCAGTAGCCACCGCAACCAATCACTTGGCTGCCGTCCAGCAGCACCAGATAGGGGCCGGGCAGATCATCAAGAAACTTTTCAAAGTCCGGCCGCTCGTTCGCACCGAAAAACTCCGGTGTGTTGGCATCAAGCAGCGACATGCACGCCTCGCGGTCTGCGACCTCGTATGGCCGGAATGAGGTCGAAACACTGTTTTTTGTTGGTTTAGCCATCCGTCAGGTCAGTCCGGTTGAGCTGTGGTGCGCGCCGGCTGCACTGTCTGGCCCGGCGGCGGCGGTTTGTTCGCGCAGGATATCCGCCTTCGATTTTTTCTCCGACGCTGATTTGAGCTGCCCGCAGGCGGCCATAATATCGCGGCCACGCGGCCTGCGGATCGGGGCTGATATTCCGCCTTCATAGACGATATCAGAAAAGCGCTGAATCTGGTCCCAACTGCTGCATTCATAGTCGGTGCCCGGCCACGGATTAAACGGGATCAGGTTCACCTTGGCGGGCAGCTTGTATTTGCGCAGCAGGCGCACCAGGTCGTGCGCGTCCTTGTCGCTGTCATTCACGCCCTTCAGCATGGCATATTCAAAGGTAATGCGCCGGGCGTTGTGCGCGCCGGGATAGTTGGCGCAAGCCGTCAGCACCTCGTTCAGGTTATATTTTTTGTTGATCGGCATAATATCCGTGCGCACACCGTCGTTGACCGCGTGCAGCGACACCGCCAGGTTAACGCCGATTTCGCGGCCAGCCCGTTCCATGTGCGGCACCACACCGGAAGTGGACAGCGTGATCCGGCGGCGGGAAAGCTGGATGCCTTCTTCGTCCATGATGATCTCAAGCGCTTTTTTGACATTGTCAAAATTATACAGCGGCTCGCCCATACCCATCATCACAATATTGGTGACCCGGCGGCCTGCAGTGGGGTTTTCCCACTCACCCAGATCATCGCGCGCGATCATCAATTGGGCGACAATTTCGCCTGCGGTCAGGTTGCGCACCAGCTTCATGGTGCCGGTGTGGCAGAACTTGCAATTCAGCGTGCAGCCAACCTGGCTTGAGACACACAGGGTGCCGCGGTCATCCTCGGGGATATATACCGCCTCGGCCTCGTTGCCGTCATGAAACCGGATCAGATATTTGCGCGTGCCGTCTTCGGAATACTGCGCCTCAACGATCTCGGGCCGCTTGATGATGAAATGCTCGGCCAGTTTGGCGCGCACGTCCTTGGACACATTCAGCATGTCACCGAATGATGACACGCCCCGATGATAGACCCAGTGCCATACCTGGCTTGTGCGCATCTTCACCTGTTTCTCGGGCACGCCGATACCGGCGATGGCGGCTTTCAGCTCAATACGGTCCAGACCAAGAAGGTTTTGAAGGCCATCTTCTTCAGGGTTGGCGCGCGGGGAGACCACGACCGGTGTACCGGTTGGTGTTACTTGCATGAGTGTTCACCTTGCCTTTTGCCAACTTAATCTCAGCTCCAGGTCATTTAAGGCCCCCTCACGTTCCACGAGGCAGGCGGTTACTGAAGGGGCGGGTTATAGTCGTGCATGACCCGCTTGTAAAGCGGCACGCCGAACAGGGGCCGCAACAACCCTACCCGGCGGATGATGAATTCATATAGCGCGTAACAGCCACCAAAGGTGATGATCACCAGTGCGGGAAACTCCACCGCAACCGGCAGGCCCAAAGCCGAGAGCCACACGCCTGCCATCACAATGATGGTTTGGTGCAGGATGTAAAAAGCGAAAATCGCTGTCGTCAGATAGGCAAGTGCAGAACTTTTGCGGTTCA
>JAJFIT010000143.1 GCA_021774775.1 Alphaproteobacteria bacterium
CAATGATGTGACATGTGTGAGTACCGAACATAAGCTGGGCATTCATGCCAGTCCCACATGCACCATGGCATTCGGAGAAAATGATAATTGCATCGGCTATTTGGTCGGCGAAGAAAATTTCGGCATGCGCAATATGTTCACCATGATGAACCATGCGCGTATCGGCGTTGGTTTGCAGGGTGTTGCGATTGCTGAACGCGCCTATCAGCATTCGGTGGCCTTCGCAAAAGACAGGCTTCAATCGGCGGCGATTGGTGCGAAAACACCCCAATCAGTTACGATTATTAATCATCCTGATGTCAGGCGGATGTTGATGACCATGCGGGCAACTGCAGAAGCCGCACGGGCCATCGTATACCGTAACATTTGGGCGCTTGACCGCGCGCATTCCGCAACCGATCCAGCGCAACGCAAGCAAGCAGCCGGAGAAGCCGACCTGTTAACACCGCTTTCCAAAGCTTACGCGACCGATATTGGTGTTGAAGCTGCGTCTTTGGCGGTGCAAATCCACGGTGGCATGGGTTTTGTTGAGGAAACTGGCGTGGCGCAATATTACCGCGATGCCCGCATCGCCCCCATATACGAGGGCACTAACGGTATTCAGGCGCTTGACCTTGTGGGCCGTAAGCTCAACGCTGACGGTGGGGCGCACTGGCAGGCATTGATTGCTGAAATGCGCGGCTTTGCAGCAGGCTTGGGGCGGTCAATGGCGTCGGCGAAGCCCGCCCTTGAAGACGGCATTGATGCGGTTGAACAGGCAGCAACCATCTTGTTTGCCAACGGGTTTGAAGGTATCGTTGATACCGCCGGGGCCGCTACTCCTTATTTGCGGTTACTGAGCACCGTGCTGGGGGCGCATTTGCTCGCGCAGCAAGCGGTGGAGGCAGAGCGGCGTCTTGCCTCAAATGAGGGCAACCCATCATTCCTGAAAAGTAAAATAGCTGTTGCACAATTTTATATTGAGCAGATATTGCCGCCAGCGACGGCGCTTGCTGGCCCGGTAAAAGCGGGAGCAGGTAGGTTGATGGCGATGGAAACTGCTGATTTTGAAAGGGCGTAAGCCGTGGGTGCACCGAAAGTAACCGAAGTTAAGATTGTCGATAGTTTGACAATGGACCATCGTTTGAATGCGGTGAAGCCGAGCGACGATGGGCTGACATACCCATTCGACGATTCTGTTCCCGATGGCACCAATGTCATCAAAGTAGCAGACGGCATTTTTTGGGCGCGTATTCCGCTACCGTGGTCGCTGGACCATATCAATGTTTATCTATTCGATGAAGGTGATGGCTGGTCGGTTATTGATACCGGTTCCAAAGGCAAAACAGGCATGGATGCCTGGACTGCCTTTGAAGATACAGTCCTTGACGGACGGCCGATCAAGCGGGTGATTGCAACCCACATGCATCCTGATCATTTGGGCTTGGCAGGTTGGTTGGTTGAACAGCACAAGGCCGAGTTTTGGACCACGCAAACCGAATATTTACTTGCCAGCACATTATGGAACAGTGGCGGCGCTGAATTTCCAGAAAATGAACTGACTTATCTGTTCCGCTCTGGTGTTGACCGCTCGTTTGAACCGATGATACGCGCGGCAGGGTACGGCAATTATAAAAAGGGCGTTTATGCACTGCCGCCCAGCTATACCCGCATTGAGGACGGTACCGAGTTTGAACTGGGTGGTCGCAAGTGGCGAGTTGTTATTGGCCGGGGCCATTCGCCGGAACATGCGTGCCTATACTGCATGGATGAGCCGCTTTTTATTGGCGGTGACCAGGTGCTGCCTGCCATTACGTCAAATGTGTCTGTGTACGGCCGCGAACCCATGGGTAACCCGCTGGCTCACTGGCTTTCTAGCCTGGACCGGATGAAAGTGCTGCCGGGTAACCCGCTGGTGCTGCCGTCCCATGGTCGTGTCTTTTACGGCCTTGAAGCACGCCTTGATGCGCTTATTAACGGCCATCTGGACAAGCTGGAAAAGCTGCATGATTGGTGCAAGGAGCCGCGAACCGTGGTTAAAACCTTCAGGGCTTTATACCGGCGCAAAATTGAAGGCATGGAGTTTTACCTTGCCCTGGGTGAGGCGGTCGCACACCTGCATTTGCTGGAATCACTAGGGCTTGTTGCCCGGTCATTTGACGGCGACGTTTATAGTTTTACGTCAAAAGGGAAATACCAAAAAAAGGATGTCCTCGCGGCGGTTAATGCCCAGCCTGGCATCATGTTACGTGACCTCAATGATTTCTTCTCTTAACGGATCATAATACCCTTTACCAAAGTGGGCATTGCCCCCTATAAAGTTCGATATAAAATTCACTTCGATTAGATTTTGATGGGATTTAACATGGGCGACGTGGACGCTGCTGGCGCAGTGGACAAAATGAGCTTTGAAGAAGCGATGGCGGAGTTGGACCAGGTTGTCGCTCGGCTGGAATCAGGTGCAGCGCCGCTGGAACAGTCCATTGAGCTTTATACCCGCGGTACTGCGCTTAAAGCCCACTGCGAAGCTTTATTGAAAAACGCCCAGGCTAAAGTTGAGAAGATCACATTGGACGATAAAGGCAGTCCGGCAGGCACCGCACCGTTTGATGCTGATAAGTGATGCCTGAAAAACCATTTGATAACAAAGCGCTAAAAGATGCTTTGGCGGCGACGTCTCAGGCGGTTGAACGCTTGATGGACCCCCTTTTAACCGCCCCTGGCGGGCCTGAAGCCAAGGTCGTTGAGGCCATGCGCTATTCTTTTTTCTCGGGCGGTAAGCGCCTGCGACCGTTTTTGGTACTCGCAAGCTCTGAACTATACGGTGTTGACCGCAAACAGGCGCTTCGTGTCGCCGCAGTGGTGGAATGCGTTCACTGTTACTCGTTAATTCATGATGATCTTCCTGCCATGGACGACGATGACTTGCGCCGCGGTAAACCAACAGTTCACAAGGCCTTCGACGAGGCAACCGCAATTTTAGCTGGTGATGCCCTGATGACACTGGCATTTGAGTTATTGGCCGATGAGGCGTCTCATCCGGACCCCAATATTCGTTTGCAGCTGATCAAAAGTTTGGCTCGGGCATCCGGGCATCACGGTATGGTGGGTGGTCAGATGATCGATTTGTCGGCCAGCGACCATGATTTGGGCGAAGCCGAAATATACCGACTGCAGCAAATGAAAACCGGAGCTTTGATTAGCTTTTCGGTAGAGGCCGGGGCCATCTTGGGTCATGCCAGCAAAAAAGCCATGTCGTCCATGCAGGGGTACGCTCGTGATTTGGGCCTGGCATTTCAAATCGCGGACGATTTGCTGGATGTTGAAGGTGATGCCACTGAGGTGGGCAAGGCGACCAATAAGGACGCAAGTGCCGGTAAAGCCACACTGGTTGGCATTATGGGTGTCGAACGTGCGCGCAATCAGGCGGAAATTCTTGCAAATCAAGCCATTGAGCATTTAAACCAATTTGATGATAAAGCCGCACTTTTGCGCGCCGTAGCACATTTTGCTATATTTCGCCGCACCTGAAGACAGGCGGTGGATGGCGTCATTATGTTGACAAAGCCCGACGAAGGCGAAAAGAGTATCTCGTGAGCAATCGACCCGAAACACAATTGCTGGACAAAATCCAGTCGCCATACGATCTGCGCAAGTTGCCGAAAGCGGACTTGCGGGAGCTTGCTGATCAGTTGCGCGCTGAAATTATTGAGGCGGCGTCCGTCTCTGGCGGTCACTTCGGCGCTGGGCTTGGGGTGGTCGAGCTAACCGTAGCGCTTCACTATGTGTTTAACACCCCGACAGATCGTTTGATTTGGGACGTGGGCCATCAGGCATACCCTCACAAGGTTTTAACCGGTAGGCGCGACAAAATTCGGTCAATTCGTCAACCAAAAGGTCTGTCGCCTTTCACCAAACGCGGCGAAAGCGATTATGATCCGTTCGGAGCAGGCCATTCTTCAACGTCTATCAGTGCCGCCCTCGGCATGGCCGTCGCCAACAAGCTGGATGACAAGTCGGGCAGGGCGATTGCAGTGATTGGTGACGGCGCCATGAGCGCGGGAATGGCTTACGAGGCGATGAATAACGCTGAACAAGCTGGCAACCGGCTGATTGTTATTTTGAACGACAATGACATGTCCATCGCGCCAGCGGTTGGTGGCCTTAGTGCCTATCTCGCTAAAATCATCAGCTCAGAAACCTTTTTGAGTTTGCGCGGATTCGGCAAGAAAATTATTGAAATGCTGCCAAAACCACTGGCAGATCGTGCCCGTTTGGCGGAAGAAACCGCGCGCGGCATGGCAGCGGGCGGTGGTACGTTGTTTGATGAACTCGGGTTTTATTATGTTGGGCCCATTGACGGCCACAATATGGATCACCTGCTTCCGGTACTGGAAAATGTGCGCGATGCATCGGACGGGCCGATGTTGGTGCATGTGGTAACCGAAAAAGGCCGCGGCCATCCGTTTATCGCGCCTCACCAGGAAAAATATCATGCGGTGCCGCAGTTTAACCTGGTTACCGGGGAACAGAAAAAATCTGCGCCTAAAGCACCGACATTCACCAATGTATTTGCCGAGGCGCTGATCGACGAAGCCAGCCGGGACGATAGGATTGTCGCGATTACAGCAGCAATGCCCTCGGGCACGGGCATCGATAAATTTGCCAAAGCATATCCTGATCGCTCGTTCGATGTGGGTATTGCAGAACAGCATGCGGTTACATTTGCCGCTGGCATGGCGTGCGAGGGCTACAAACCGTTTGCAACCATCTATTCAACCTTCCTGCAGCGGGCATATGACCAGATTGTTCACGATGTGGCAGTTCAGAACCTGCCGGTACGCTTTGCCATTGACCGCGCTGGGCTTGTCGGGGCGGACGGCCCTACACATGCAGGCAGTTTTGATGTCACCTATCTTGCCAGCTTACCGAACATGGTGGTTATGGCGGCGGCAGATGAAGCGGAGTTGAAGCATATGATTGCAACCTGTGTGTCGATAAACGACAGACCCTCAGCTGTACGTTACCCGCGCGGTGAAGGCTCTGGTGTTGAGCTGCCCGTCAAAGGCGAGGTGCTGGAGATTGGCAAAGGCCGCATCGTCAAGCATGGCAGTAAAGTTGCCATTCTGTCGCTGGGCGCGCGCCTGGGCGAAGCAATGGCGGCAGCCGAACAGCTGGAAGCACGCGGCCTGTCGACAACTGTTGCTGACGCACGCTTTGCAAAACCCATTGATCATCAGTTGATCCGCGATTTGGCGGCAACCCATGACTTGGTTCTGACTGTCGAAGAGGGGTCTATCGGCGGTTTCGGTGCCCATGTGATGGATTTCTGCGCTGACGAAGGCATTCTTGACGGAAGAGTTCGTGTCAGGGCGCTTAAACTGCCCGATGTCTTTATCGACCACGGCAAGCCCGAACAAATGTATGAAGAGGCTGGTCTTAACGCGTCTGGCATTGTTTCAGCGGTGCTGAAAGCTTTGGGACATAACAGCTTTGGCCAGTCGGCCGCCAATAAATAACTCTTTCGGAAAATCAAGTCGTGGCAAAAATCAGAGTAGATATAGCGCTGGTTGACCGTGGGTTGGTTGAGAGCCGCACCAAGGCTCAGGCGTTGATTATGGCTGGCGTGGTTTTCTCCGGTGAGACAAAAATTACCAAAGCTGGGCATCAGGTTAAACAAGATACAGCCCTTGAAGTGCGCGGCAAGGACCATCCGTGGGTAAGCCGCGGCGGACTGAAGCTTGAGAGGGGTCTTTCCCAATTTAATATTGAGGTCGGCGGCGCGACAGTTATTGATGTTGGTGCGTCTACGGGTGGGTTCACCGATGTTGTGCTGGAAAATGGTGCAGCAAAGGTTTACTCGGTTGATGTGGGGCGAGGCCAGCTTGCCTGGAAGCTTAGAAATGATGACCGTGTGGTTGTCCTCGAGAAGACGAATGCGCGTTATTTGACGAGCGACCATATTCCAGAACCAGTTGATCTGGTTGTGTGCGATGCCAGCTTTATTTCCCTGAAAACCGTGTTGCCCGCCGCACTCTCGCTCGTAAAGCCAGGCGGGGCGTTGATTGCACTGATCAAGCCTCAGTTCGAGGTTGGCAGGGAGAATGTCGGCAAGGGCGGCGTAGTCCGGGACCCTGAATTGCATGCTTCTGTGTGCGAGGACACTCGCCTATGGCTTGATGCCTTACCCGGATGGCAGGTGGAAGGTATCACGGAAAGCCCGATTAAGGGCCCCGAAGGCAATATCGAGTTTTTGATTTGCGGACACAAAAGCCATGACTGATATTTTTTCGGTGACAATTGATAAGCTGGGCGCGCGGGGCGACGGTATCGGCGAGCACGACGGCTTGCCGGTTTATGTGCCGCAGGCTTTGCCGGGAGAGGTGGTTACTGTCAGCGTCGAAGAGAAAAAACGTGGCGGCCTATACGCTAAACTGGTGTCAATTGAGGAGCCGAGCCCTAACCGAAACGACCCGGCATGCAAGCATTTTGGCAGCTGCGGCGGTTGTCGGCTCCAACATATGGGTGCAAATGCTTACCAACAATGGATTTGCGATAGGGCAGGTTTTGCGCTGAAGCAGCACGGTTTTGATGATGTAAACATTCTTGCGCCCTTTTTCGCTCCGATCGCCAGCCGTCGCAGGGCATCCTTTAAGGCACACAAAGGTGGTTCCGGCGTGATTTTTGGCTTCAATGCCAAGAACAGCCACCAGATTGTGGATCTGGACGAATGCCCGGTCTCCAGCCCGGAAATCACACAATTAATGCCTGCGCTAAAGTTTTTGCTGAACCGCATTTTGCCGACCAGGTCAATCGCAACAGTTCATTGCACCGTTGCAGCAAATGGCCTTGATATTCTTTTCGATGCACATTTGGAGTTGACCCTTGATGCGCGCGAAGTGTTGGCAGAATTTGCGGTTACCCACGATATCGCCAGCTTGCAATGGCAGAATGACGGGTTTTTGGACCCGGTCGCAATCAGGCGCGAGCCCGTTATGGATTTTGCGGGCGTGCGGGTGCCGCTGCCACCCGGCTCTTTCATACAGGCCAGTGCTCAGTGCGAACGTACCATGGTTAACCACGTGGTAGATGCCTGCAAAGGCTACGCCCGGGTGGCTGACCTGTTTTGCGGCGTCGGCACTTTTACGTTTCCGCTGGCACACGATCATCAGGTACTGGCGGTGGAAGGCGCGCAAGAGGCGATACAAAGCCTGGATGCGGGCCGTAATGGCAGCGCAGCCCGGGGCATCCGACTGAAGCAGATCATTAGCAAACACCGCGACCTGTTCAGGCGACCGCTAACCGGTGTTGAGCTTACCGGATTTGACGCGGTGGTGATTGACCCGCCGCGCGCCGGGGCTCAGGCCCAAATGATTGAACTTGCCAAATCATCAGTTCAGCGAATTGTGTCGGTGTCCTGCAACCCCAATACTTTCGCGCGCGACGCACGCATATTGGCGGACGGTGGCTACAGCTTGAGCAGCCTGTTGCCGGTCGATCAATTTCTGTGGTCTGCACATTTGGAAGTTGTCGGTATTTTCGACCGCAACCCTTGACCGCAAGACTTATTTTGCTGACTATGAGCGCTGAACCTGCGGGTTAGTGCGCCCGTTAGCTGCCGGGCAGGTTTGCAGCAAAAGTCGCAACAATGGCAGCGGTTTTGTTCGGCACTTCTTCCATCGGCAAATGCCCGATACCGCCAAATATTCTCAAATCACTGTTTGGCATACGTTCGTGAAGCAATTTCCCGGTTTCCACCGGGATGAGACTGTCTTCATCGCCCCAAATTATCAGCGCAGGCTGGGTAATGTTTTCAACCGGCAGGTCACGGCTGCCTTCGGTTCTGTACCATGCGAACCGCAGGCCGGTGGCGTGCCTGTTACCGGGATGGCGCACCAGCTCCCAGTAGCGGTCAACAGCTGATTTTGTGATGATTTTTTTGACGCTAATGCTCTTGGAAAGCCCCTCTTCAACGATGCTGCGCGGGGTTACATTTTCAAGTATCCAGTCGGAATACCAGCGCCCCGCCAGTTTAAAAGCCAGCGGATGGTCAATCTTGCCTGCTGCCGAGGCGGGAAGGCGCGTGCCCGCCGCATCAACAAGAACAAGGCCCGATACGTCGTCCGGGTAGGCGAGAGTATAGGCCAGCGTAACGCCGCCGCCCATGCTGTTTCCACCAAGAATAAAGCGTGCCAAATCAACGCTTTCAGTAAATTCTTTCAAAAATTTAACCATGCCGCCGTAGGTGTAGTCGTCGCCTGGTACGGCACCGGTTAACCCGTGGCCGGGCAGATCAACAGTGACAATGAAATTGTCTTCAGAAAGACGGGCGACCCACGGCTCCCACGTATGCAATGACGAATTAGAGCCGTGAAGCAACACAATGGTCTTGCCGTCTTTATTGCCTTGCAGGCGGTAATGCGCGCGCGCGCCGGACGGCAAGTCGGTGAACTCGGACGCGCCAGTGGCATATTTTTCTGCCAGCACATCGTGCGGGATATCGGGCGTCCAACCTGCGTATATCAAAATAGCCAACACAATTAGGAAAATACTGGCAGTATATTTAACCCATCTCAACATGTTGCTGTGTCCTGTTTTATATTTGCACTGGCAGTTCGGTGGCAGGCAGTTTGATCACTGTCATAGTACGCCAACAGACCAATCCTTGCCAAGAGAAGAGGACTGGGCGTGAAATTTCAAGCCAAAATGTCTTTTTAGGATGTTGGTTACGGCTTCAAAATTGACCAATAACAATTTCATTATTGCTCAACTGTGTCAGTATTTGCCCATGATTGACAGTTTTTTGATCGCAATTGGTGGTGTTGGGCTGTTTCTTCTTGGCATGCTGATGCTGACAGATGGCCTGCGTCAATTGGCGGGCGGTGCGATGCGTCGCACGCTTGCAAAATATACACGCACGCCTGTATCCGGTGCATTTGCCGGGGCTATCACGACCGCACTCATTCAATCGTCCAGTGCAACCACAGTAACGGCAATCGGCTTTGTTGGTGCCGGATTGCTCAGTTTTTCGCAGGCACTTGGTATCATATTTGGTGCCAACATCGGCACAACGATCACCGGTTGGCTCGTTGCTTTTTTGGGTTTTAAACTGAATATTGGCCTTGCCGTTATGCCACTTATTTTGGTTGGGGCTTTGTTGAAAATGTTTGGCAGCGTCCGCCTCAAGAATGTTGGCAGTGCCGTTGCCGGGTTCAGCCTGCTGTTTGTCGGTATCGATCTGATGCAGGAAGGTCTGGTAGCATTTGAAGGTGTAGTGACCCCCGCCGACTTCCCCCCAGACACCTGGTTCGGGCGTTTCTTGCTTTTGTTAATCGGTGTAGCAATAACCACGGTCACCCAATCTTCCAGCGCCGGTGTGGCAACAGCGATGGTGGCGCTGGGCGCGGGCGCAATTTCCTTTCCTCAGGCCGCCGCCATGGTCATTGGTATGGATGTGGGTACAACTTTCACGGCCGCGCTGGCAACGGTGGGTGGCTCAACGGCCATGCGCCGCACTGGTTTTGCCCATGTTATTTACAATCTGCTGACGGGCGCGCTGGCTTTCCTTTTGCTGGTCCCTTACACCGGTTTGGTTGGTGCGTGGGTCGCAGACGCCGCGGCAGGCAATGCCCAAATTGCCTTGGTTGGCTTTCACACTTTTTTCAATACCATTGGTGTTGTGCTAGTTCTGCCGTTCGCTAATTTGTTTGCACGCTTTATCGAGCATTTGGTACCGAAAAGCGGGCCGGAGCTTGAACGCGCGCTTGATGCCGGTTTGCAACAGGATCCAGCCGCCGCCACGGATGCCGCAACTACAACTACGCGGCTAATTGCCAATGAAACCTTCAAACTTGTGGCCGCGCTGATCGAGCCGGGGAGAGACCGGCAGGTTAACATGATAAGGGTGCAAGAAATTGAACGTGCCATTGACGTGACGCTGGACTATTGGAACCAAATCCCTTTTGGGGAAGACAGTCAGCAAGCGCTGAAACAACAGTACACGTCTGCCATGCATGCGCTTGACCATTTGAGCCGCTTGCATCACCGCTGTGTCCAGACCAAGCGAATTGAGGCACTCTATACAAACCATAGGCTAATCAGGTTAGCCAATCTTTTGGGCGATGCGCTCGCTGCGGATTTTGCCGATGATGGCCTTGTCGGTGACGAGCGTGCAATGGACCGGCTGCGTATGCTTATGCGCGACGAGCGGACCGTAGTTCGTAACAAAACCATCCACGAAGCCACCAACGATGGCACCGGGTGGCCAGAAATGATGCTCAGTCTTGATGGTGCGCGCTGGCTGCACCGAGTATCATACCATATCTGGAGAATTGTATTTCATTTGAACAATATGATGCCGTCAGGAGAGACGGCTGAAGCAAAAAATACTCACGTTTCAGAGGTCTAACCGCATTGGGCCCTATGCAGCATCAAATGGTCTGCCAGCACAATCGCCATCATTGCTTCGGCGATGGGTACGGCGCGAATGCCAACACACGGGTCATGCCGCCCCTTGGTCACTACGTCAGTAGCGGTACCATCTTCAGTGATGCTTTTGCGTGGCGTCAGGATGGAGCTGGTCGGTTTCACCGAAAAACGCGCCACGATTTGCTGACCGGTTGAAATGCCGCCCAATATGCCGCCAGCATTGTTTGACAGAAATTCAGGTGCGCCGTCTGGTCCGTCTGGGCCTGGTCGCATTTGGTCGGCATTTTCTTCGCCGGTCAGGGCGGCGGCACCCATGCCCACACCTATTTCCACGCCCTTGGCGGCGTTGATGCTCATCATTGCGGACGCCAGGTTGGCGTCCAGCTTGCCGTATACCGGGGCGCCCCATCCGGCGGGCACACCGTCCGCCACCACTTCAATAACCGCGCCGATTGAACTGCCTGCCTTGCGAATTTCATCCAGCTCTGTCGTCCATGTCTGCGCGGCAACCGGATCAGGGCAAAACAGCAGATTGTTGCGGGTTTCATCCCAATCCAAGCTGTCCCTGTCGACAGTGTGACGGCCCATTTGCACCATGCCGGCTTTGATGGTTATACCGTCGCCGAGAATTTTGCGGGCGACAGCACCTGCGGCAACCCTTGATGCAGTTTCACGCGCGCTGGACCGTCCGCCGCCGCGGTAATCGCGGATGCCGTATTTGGCGTTATAGGTAAAATCGGCGTGGCCTGGCCTGTAGGCTTTTACAATGTCGCCGTAGTCTTTCGATCGCTGGTCGACATTCTCGATCATCAGCTGGATGGGCGTGCCGGTGGTTTGGCCTTCAAAGACACCAGACAGTATTTTAACCGCATCGGGTTCCTGTCGCTGGGTGGTGTATTTTGATTGCCCCGGCTTGCGTTCGTTCAGGTATTTTTGAATATCGCTTTCATCCAATGACAGTCGCGGGGGCACACCGTCGATGGTGCATCCAATAGCGGGGCCATGGCTTTCACCCCAGGTGGTGAAGCGAAACAGTCTGCCAAAGCTATTGTAAGACATAGAAAATCCAGACTTTACTCGATAGTAGAGACGAATAGTTTCATCGACTCGTCATCGGTTGGCATGCAGGTGGTGTTAAAGCCAGCATCCACATAATGAATTTCACCAGTTACCCCGGATGAAAGGTCAGACAGCATATAGATGCCCGCGCCAGCTACGTCATCCATGGTGATGTTGCGCTTCAATGGTGCGTTTTTCTGATTGTATTTCAACAGGGTGCGGAAATCACCAACGCCGGACGCTGCCAGTGTTCTCATCGGTCCTGCCGAGATGGCATTGACGCGGATGTTTTTCTCGCCCAGATCACGGGCCATATAGCGGGTACTGGCCTCCAGAGCAGCTTTTGCAACACCCATCACATTATAGCGCGGCACAACCTTTTGCGCGCCGTAATAGCTGAGTGTCAACATACTGCCGCCATTGGTCATCATCTTCTCGGCGCGCTGCGCAACCGCAACGAAACTGTAGGCGGAGACATTCATCGTCATCAGGAAGTTGTCCAGCGACGTATCAACAAAGCGGCCTTTCAGCTCGCTTTTGTCTGAATAGCCAATGGCGTGGACAATGAAATCCAGACTGTCCCATTTGGCATTTAATTTTTCGAACATAGCATCAATCGACGCACCGACAGAGACATTGCAATCTTCCAGAAAATCCGAGCCCAACGATGCGGCCAAAGGTTCCACCCGTTTTTTCAGCGCGTCACCCACATAGGTGAAGGCCAGTTCGGCCCCTTGCTCTGCACAGGCTTTGGCAATGCCCCATGCCATCGACTTGTCGTTTGCCACGCCCATGATAAGGCCGCGTTTGCCCTGCATAAGTTTCGTCATGCTTGCCCCCTCTTAAAGGTTCTTATTAACATCTGCTGGTACCATAGCCCGGACCGCAGTGCATCCTATATATTGTTTTTATTCGGTTATTCCGGGTTGGGCGCACCCGCGTCCGCGCCGGGTTTCTGAATGGCTTTTATTCGCCTGTTTCGTTTGTTTGAAACAGTATAGGAGGCATTGAGTTCTGCACCGATAACGAAACCAATACTGACAAAAAAGCAAAATAATTGAAGAATAACAACACCCGCAAGCGAGCCATAGGTCACGTCGTAATTGTCGACATATTTCAGATAAACCGAGAGACCCTTGGCGGTGGCCAGCAGAACAGCAAGGCTGAATAATGTCCCCGGCAACCGGGACGCCTTGTCCACCTTGCGCGGCGTTAGCGACAGGAACATGGCATACAGGCCCAGCAGAATAAGTGCCGGGCTAACCAACAGGCTGAGATAGCCCCAAATGGCTTCGACGCCGTCGGTGACAAAGTCAGGAATATGGCTGGCTGCTGCCAGCAACAGCGGTGGACCCAAAACCTGTATCGACATGGCAACAATCACCAGAACCGCACCAAACACAATGATGGCAAGGCTTTCCAGCCGTCTGATCCAGGCGGCATTTGCACTTTGGCGACCGAATGCCTTGATAAGCGCGTCCCGGGCCGCTTCAACGCCTAATGCAGCTGTCCAGACGGCAAATAAAATGGAACCAGTCAAAATTCTGGGGCCGGTATTTGCGATGATCCCTTTAATGGGGCCGTCAATAACTGCTGAAACCTCTGGCGGTAGAACTGAAAACAGAAATGTTATGGCCTCCAGTCCGCGCTCGGTCTGACCAAGAAATCCGGACAGTGCGACTAGAAAAATAATGAAGGGAAACAGCGACAGCATGGTTAGAAATGCCATATTTCCGGCAGCTGCCATGCCGTGATTGCGACCGAATTGCTTCAGGGCGCGTTTCCAAGCGAATGTATGATACTCCAGGACGGCATTTTGCTGTGGTTTGGTCAATTCGGGCCTGCTTTCAAATTAACCCGGCTTTTTTCCGCAGGGCCTCGCCGTTGCCGCCACTCCAGCTTTCGATGATTTTTTCCAGCTCCGGGTCGCGGGCAGAAGGGCCCATTATTTTCAGTGCAACATACATATTGCCGGTGCCGTTTTTGGCCTCGACACCCTTGCCTTTAAGGCGCAGCCGTTTGCCACTGGAGGCATTTCTGGGGATGCGCACAGTAAGTTTGCCGCGCGGGGTAGGAACTTGAATGTCACCGCCCAAAATCGCCTCGTTGAACGAGATTGGAAGCTCGAGATGAATATCGTTGCCCTCGCGCCGGTAATAGGGGTGTTTCGCCACCCGTACCTCGACAAGTGCGTCGCCCTTGGGAGCACCGGCCAGCCCCGGGCCGCCTTGGCCGCTTAGGCGGATAACCTGGCCATTTTTGATACCGGGCGGAACTTTGATGTCAACATTACGGCTGTCATTTAATTTGACCCGGCGGGTGCCGCCCGAGATCGATTCTTCAAAGCCAATAGTGACTTCATAACTTATATCCAGTCCGCGAGACCGGGCCGTGTTTTGGTACGGGTTTTTCCCGCGCCCCTTTCCGCCGCCGGTGAAGCGGAAAAATTCCGAGAATACACTTTCGGCTTCTTCCGTGTCGAAATCGGTTGCAGGCCGGCTGTGAAACCCGCCGCCGCGGCCAAAGCCGGGCCCAAATGAGGGTGCCTTGTTGTTGCCGTTTTCGTCGATTTCGCCGCGGTCATATTTGCCGCGCTGTTCTTCGTCGCCCAATATCGCATAAGCGGCAGAAACCTGTTTGAATTTGTCGGTTATCTTCTTGTCATCTTTGTTCAGGTCTGGGTGCAGCTCTTTCGCCAAAGCGCGATACGCTTTTTTTACATCGGCCTGCGATGCCATTTTTTTTACACCAAGAATATTATAAAGATTTTGCATAACTATACTTCTACTGACAAAACCAATTGTCCGCTGTAACTATCACATTATATAATGCAGCATGTTGCTCCTGCAATCATCTCTTTAAATAAGGCATGGATTTGCGGACGCAATTGAAAACTATAATGGAAGTGTTAATTCATTTCTAATGGTGATTGCTTTGGCCATAGATTATTTAGACAAAAAAAGCATCCTAGACCACAGGGTTTTAACCATAGAAAATTAGGTTTTAACCAAAGAAAAAGGCCCCAACGCATGCAGGAAGCACCATTTCAAACCCCGTTTAAACTGGCGCAGCAATGGCTGGCGGAAGCTGAAGACAGCGAGGTAAATGATCCGACGGCAATGTCGCTGGCGACGGTGAATGCCGGCGGCGTGCCCAGCCTGCGTATGGTTCTTCTCAAAGCTTGCGATGAGCGCGGCTTTACTTTTTATACAAATTTCGAAAGCCGTAAGGGCACAGACCTGCAGGAAAATCCAAATGCTGCGCTGTTGTTTCATTGGAAATCGCTGCGCCGCCAAGTGCGGGTTGAGGGCAGGGTAGAAATAGTGACCGACGCGGAGGCCGATGCCTATTTTGCATCGCGGCCTCGCACCGCCCGAATTGGTGCGTGGGCTTCCAAACAGTCACGCCCCATGGAGGGCCGGTTTGAATTTGAAGCTGAAATTGCCCGCTATACAGCCAAATTCGGCGCAGGCGACATTCCGCGCCCTGATGTTTGGTCTGGTTTCCGGCTAGTGCCAAAGTATTTTGAGTTTTGGCGAGACCGGAAGTTCCGCCTTCATGAACGTAAAATATATAAACTCAATGATCTGGGGCAGGGCTGGGATATTGAAGAAATCTACCCCTGATGCTTTGACCTGCAGTTGTTTGGCATTAGTTTATGGGGGAATTTGCGCTATTTGCGTAACATCTATTATGGGAGAGTGTCATGGACGGACTGCAATATATTGAGACGCCTGAGCAAGACATCGTCGATATTTTGGCGCGTCAGCGGGCGGCCTATTTGGCCGAGGGCGCGGTAAGCCTGGCCACACGCAGGGACCGTTTGAAGCGGGCGCTGAAATGTCTTCTTGATAACCAACAGGAATTTATCCGCCTGATATCAGAAGATTTTGGTAATCGGTCCAATGACACGACCCTGTTTGCCGACGTGGGTGCCAGCGCCGGAGCACTGCAGGATGCGATAAAGCATGTGGGCGGCTGGATGAAGCCCGAGAAACGGCCGCTGCAATTTCCGCTCGGATTATTGGGGGCAAAGGCGCAGGTGGTGCCACAGCCGAAGGGCGTGGTTGGACTGATTACGCCTTGGAATTTCCCTCTGACCATGGTGTTTGTACCGCTGGCTCAAATGCTGGCCGCTGGCAACCGTGTGGTGATCAAGCCGTCTGAGCATACGCCGTTAACGTCAGCCTTTTATGCCAAGGTTTTCTCGGAAAATTTTGACGATGTGGAAGTGAAGGTGATCAACGGCGCTGTGGAAACCAGCCAGTCATTTGCGCGCCAACCGTGGGACCATTTGATGTTCACCGGTGCGCCTGTGGTTGGCAAATTGATCATGCGAGCGGCGGCGGAACACCTTACCCCGGTTACCCTTGAGCTAGGCGGCAAAAGCCCGGTGATTGTCGGTGAAAGCGCTGATTTGGATATGGTAGCCGAGCGGGTTGCCACCATGAAGTTGCTGAATGCGGGGCAGATATGCCTGGCACCTGACTATATTAATTTGAAAAAATCCAAACGGGATGAATTCGTTGACCGTTATTCAAAAACCGTCACCAAAATGTACCCAACCATGTTAGCCAATGATCAATATACATCGATAATTTCAAGCAGGCACCGTGAGCGGCTTGAGGGGTATCTGGAAGACGCGCGCGAAAAGGGTGCTGATGTTCGCATCATCAACCCGGCAGATGAGGATTTCTCCGGCCAAAATCAGGGCAACAAGCTTCCGGCAGCGCTTATTCTGGACCCGACCGACGATATGAAGGTGATGCAGGAAGAAATTTTTGGCCCTATTTTGCCGGTGCGAACTTACGAAAAAACAGAAGATATAATCGGCTATGTCAATGAGCGGGAACGCCCGCTCGCACTCTATTACTTCGGCACGGATGCAGCGGAAGAAAAGGCTGTTTTGACCAATACAACATCAGGCGGCGTTACGGTAAACGATGCGGTATATCACGGTGGTCATGACAGCTTGCCCTTCGGCGGGGTCGGTAACAGCGGCATGGGGGTTTATCACGGCTATGACGGCTTCCGCGAGTTCAGCCATATGAAGCCGGTTCTAAAACACCCGGCCAAAACCAGCATAAGCCGCCTGCTCGGCGTGGTGCCGCCCTATACTGACAAGCTGAAAAAGAATGTCGACAGGATGATAAAATAATGAACGAAACGCGGTAGGGGATAAGCCATGAGTAAGCCGTTCATTTTTGAAGGTGTCGCCAGTATCCTGGTGGATGATGGCGGTGCGGCGAACCTGGGCGCTGTCCTGTCTGAACGATACGCTAAAACCAGAACCATGCTGGTTACCGATAAGGGCATTACCACACTCGGCCTGGCAGACGCTGCCATCGCGTCACTGAGTAAAAACGGTTTTGAAACCACCGTTTTTGACAAGGTAACGGCAGACCCGGCTGAGACGATCATTCTTGATGCCGCGAAGCTGGCCATCGATGAAAATATTGGCCTGGTTGTTGGATTTGGCGGTGGCAGCTCAATGGATGTAGCCAAGCTTGTGGCAATACTCGCGAAGGGTGAGCAGGCGCTGGCGGACATGTACGGCGTGGGCAAGGTGCGCTCCAGCCGACTGCCGCTGGTTCTGGTCCCAACAACCGCCGGAACCGGCTCGGAAGTGACGCCCATATCGGTGGTAACAACCGGCGAGCATACAAAAATGGGTGTTTCTGACCGGGCATTGTTTGCAGATATGGCGTTGATCGACGCGACGTTGACTGTCGGTTTGCCGCGCCATGTCACAGCCGCAACCGGCATCGATGCTATGGTGCACGCCATTGAAGCCTTCACCTCGCGCATTAAGAAAAACCTGATCTCGGACACGCTGGCAAAGCGTGCCTTGGTTATGCTGGGCGGTAACATCGTGCAAGCGTGCGAAAAACCGGATGATATGGATGCGCGCCGCGCCATGCTCACGGGTGCGATGCTGGCGGGCCAAGCCTTTGCCAACGCGCCGGTCGGGGCGGTTCATGCGCTGGCCTATCCTCTCGGTGGTCGGTTTCATATTCCCCACGGTCATTCGAATTCGCTGGTTTTGCCGCATGTATTACGCTTCAACGCTCCTGCTGCTGCAACAATGTATGCCGAATTGGCCGAAACAGTTGGCCTTGCCGGGTCAACCGGCGCGCAGCTCACTGATGCTTTCATCAAGTGGCTCGAAGACCTGACCGAGGCAACCGGCATTGAACGGCGCTTGCGCGGTATGACAATCACGCAGGATGATCTGCCGATGTTGGCGGCAGACGCCATGGACCAATCGCGCCTGTTGGTTAATAACCCGGTTGACGTGGGCGAGGCGGACGCGCTGAAAATTTATCAGGAAGCATGGTAAGTGTCTGACAAAAAAGAATTTTGTAGCTATAGATGTCACCGTAATATCCCAACTCGCTGGATGGATAACGATATCTACGGCCATGTGAATAATGTAAATTATTACAGTTTTTTCGATACAGCGGTGAATGGTTTTTTGATCGAACAGGGCGCTCTCGACATTGAAAACAGCGAGACTATTGGCCTTGTGGTGGAAACCGGCTGCCGGTATTTCGCACCGCTTTCGTTTCCGGACACAGTCGTTGCGGGCATCAGTGTCAGCCACATTGGTAACAGCAGCGTGCGTTATGAGGTTGGGCTTTTCAAGGAAGGTGACACAGAACCTGCCGCTCAGGGCTTTTTTGTTCATGTTTATGTGGACAGGGCAAGTCGTCGCCCCACTTCAATACCGGAGAAGATGAAAAATGTGCTGACGGCAATTGAAAGCGCAGACTGATTATAGGCTGCCGCCTTCCTTGCCAAAGCCGGTATTGACCCAAGTTTGATTGGTGTCTGATCATGGGGGAGGAATTCCATGGACGTAAAAGATAAAATTATTGCCATCACTGGCGGTGCCAGCGGTATCGGCAAGGCAATGGCTGAGAAATTTGCCGCTGAAGGTGCCAAGTTTATTGCGATAGCCGACATGGACACGAGCGGTGCCGAGGCCGTGGCCGCGGGCATCGGCAGGCAAGGGAAAGCCTACAGCCTTGATGTTACTGACGGTGCAGCCGTTAGCACCATGGTTGATGATATTGTTGCGCGTGCTGGTCCGGTTGATCTGTATTTTTCAAATGCAGGTATTTTCTTTTCGGATGGACCAAGCTGGGCGGCAACCCAACAAACCGACGCCCAATGGGAAAAAATCTGGCAAGTGAATGTGCATGCCCACGTCCATGCACTGCGGGCGGTTCTGCCCAGCATGCTGGAACGCGGCGGTTGTGGCTTTGTCATCACGGCCTCCGCTGCGGGCCTGTTGAGCCAAATCGGCGATATTTCCTATTCAACCACCAAACACGCGGCAGTTGGCTTTGCCGAAAGCCTGGCAATTTCGCACGG
>JAJFIT010000144.1 GCA_021774775.1 Alphaproteobacteria bacterium
CCGAGACGTTTGACGGACGCCTTTTCTACTGATAGCCTGCCGGAAATTTGTTTTTTCAGTAAAATATTGGGGCATCCCTATGGCGACTATCAACGGTACAGCTGGCGGCGACCTTATTGCAGGTAACGCAGACGATAACACCATCAATGGTTTGGCGGGCAACGACACCATCAACGGTGGCACGGGCGCTGAAACTATCTTCGGTAATGAAGATAATGATAGCATTAGCGGCGGCGGCGGCATTGATAATATCTCCGGCGGTATAGGCAATGACACGCTGAACGGTGATGCTGGCAATGACGTACTGGTTGGTAACGCAGGCACAGACAGCATTTCAGGCGGCGACGGCAACGACCAGGTGTTTGGTTGTGATGATGTTGACACGGTAGACGGCGGCGCGGGCAATGACAGCATTTTCGGCGATGCAGGCAATGACAGTCTGGACGGCGGCACGGGTGCAGACCAAATTGATGGCGGCACTGGTAATGATGTCATCGGCGGCAACGCAGACAATGACAACCTTGTTGGCGGTGATGGTGCCGACACCATTCTGGGCGGTGACGGCGCTGACCAGGGCTTTGGTGATGCCGGTGCTGACGTGCTGCGCGGCGGCGCAGGCAATGACACACTGAACGGCGGCGCAGACAACGATAGCCTGTTTGGTGATGACGGCAATGATAGTCTGGCTGGTAATGACGGTCTTGATACCATTGACGGCGGTAACGGTGATGACCGCTTTGACGGCGGCGCAGGTAACGATAGCCTCATCGGTGGCATTGGCCGTGATACCCTGCTGGGCGGGTCTGGTAATGACACAATCGCTGGCGGCAATGACAACGACAGTATTGACGGTGGTGCCGGTGACGATGCATTAACCGGCGGTCTTGGCAATGATATTGTTGATGGTGGTGCCAACACTGATACGCTGACAATTGACGGCAATATCGACAACGTTAGTGATATCACCGGAACGCTTGCGAGCGGCCTGACCGTTAATGTTGAGGGCTCTGATACCGTTCGCAATGTTGAAAATATTGTGTTTAATAACGGCTTGACACTTACCAGCACGGCCAATGATGATTTTGGCCTAGATCTGAACATCTCAACGAACGCGGCCACGACTACCAACAATACCATTTTTGGTTCTGTTATTTCATGGCGCCCCACTGAGAGTGACGTTCTGTCAAGTTCGTCTACCAATAATGATTGGGATATCAACGGTACGGTTACAGGCGGCGACCCTTCAGGAAATTCAGGCACATTCACGGCAGTTGGCGGGGCGACCAATGTTCCAGTGACCACTGCCTTTGGTACCATTGGTAATTTACAGTTCCTGGATACAGACGGTGACGGGGTCGAAGAAACGGTGCGCTTTATTCCGTCCGCGGCGGTTGCTAATGCCGCAACAGATCAAACAGCAACCGTAACAATTCGCGTGCAGGAAAATGGCGGTTCATCTGTTGCTGATATTAATCTAAATATAACGGTTACTGCCGATACGACCTTTACCGCGGATAACACAGGTCAAACGCTCACCGGTGACGATGACAGTGAAACATTCACGGGCGGTACGGGCGCCGACAGTATTACCGGCAATGGTGGTAATGACACCATTGCTGGCGGCGAAGGCCAGGATACGCTTCTGGGCGGCAACAACAACGATACCATCTCGGATGATGATGGCACGGGTTCCAGTAATGATAGCCTTGACGGCGGTGCCGGCAATGACAGCCTGACCAGCAATAACGGTGATGATACTCTCATCGGTGGTGATGGTAACGACACGCTAGCGGGCGGCAATGGTGACGATACCTACACTGGTGGTGTTGGTACTGATGTTATCATTATCTCCGGTAATGTTGACAGCGCGGCTGACATCAACGGTGTTGCCGGTGGTAACCTTACCGTCGGCGTTGAGGGCACCGATACTGTCGATACCAGCTTTGAAACGATTCAGTTCAGCAATGTGACATTAACGTCTACGGCTAACCAAGACATTGGCCTGGACCTTGGTCTTTCGGCTGATGCCGGTACCGCCAGCGCGACGAATACACCGGGCACTTCGGTAATTTCGTGGATTCCAACTGACACAACGGATGTGCTTGCGACTTCAACAGCAGCTGAATGGAATATCACTCGTATAAACGGGTCCAATGTTACATCAGGTTCATCGGTAACTATAAGTCTTGGCTCGATTGCTGTTTCAACGGTAGGCACTACAGTCGATACCATCGTATTTAATGCTGGCTCAGATGAAGCAAATGATCCAAACATTCAAACCGAAAATGTAACCATCACGCTGACAAATGTGGCAACAAGCCAAACCGTTACTGTGCCGCTTGTGGTTACTGTGAATGCTGACACAGCGATTGATGGTACATCGGGTAATGATAACCTGACAGGGACAACAGGTGCCGATTTGATTGACGGCCTTGCCGGCAATGACACCATTAATGGTGGCAACGGCGACGATACTCTTGAAGGCGGCGACGGCAATGACAGTCTTGTTGGCGGTAACAACAACGATACTCTGCGCGGTGAAGGTGGCGCTGATGTCCTGGATGGGGGTAACGGTGATGATAGTCTTCTCGGCGATACTCAGTTCGATAACCAGAATGATACACTGCTTGGCGGAGCAGGGAACGATACGCTTGATGGTGCACGCGGCGATGATAGCCTGACAGGTGGTGCTGGCAACGACAGCATTA
>JAJFIT010000145.1 GCA_021774775.1 Alphaproteobacteria bacterium
TCAGCCAAAAAAGTCAGGGCATCGCTTGGTGTTCCTAATTTCACCGCGTCAGTTCTCTGAAACGCCTTTAACAACAGGGCAATTCGTTCATACTCGGACACGGCGCCGATGCCCGCTTCAGAACCAAATCGACCTGGTCGATAGTCGAAAACCTCGGCATCACTGGTGTAAAGCGGGAAGGCCCGGGCACCCTGCTCTAGCTGCAGGCCCAGAAATTCAAAATATTCATCTGCGCCAATTTCAGTGTGCGCATAGCGTTGAAATTTTTGGAATGACATGGCATCTGACCAAATCACCGGCATATGAGAGCCACTTGCACCTACGATAACTTGCGGTCGATGGGCGTATGATTTTGACCAATTACTATTGTGACTGGACGGTTCAGACCAGTCCATCATAACAGCTTCGAACCCGGCTGCCTTATACAGCGGCAGAATACCTGGTGAATAGGCCTGTTCGTTGATAAGGGCTATTTTTGGCCGAACACCGAGTATTTCCTGATAGTCGGCCATACCAAGCATCAGGTTTGCTTCAGTAATTTCTGCAGGCACCAGTGGGGCAATCATCTGCGTGTAACCACTGCCGATAAATTCGACTGAACCTTCCGAAATCAAGCGCCGCAGAGCAGCAGTCCAGTCAGGGTCGCGCTTCTGTATTTCCAGCAAAGTATAACTTGTCGCTTCAATACCGATAGGAAACCCATCTTGCGTCAACTTCAGCAGCGGCCAGTAACAGCGATCAATAACAACCTGTCGTTCCTCTTCTTCAATTGAAGAAAAAGCCAAATTTAGATGAAAAACTGTATATGCAACCGGTAATGCCACTGGGGCACAATAACCTATCAGTTTTCTTTTTCTATCTGAAACTTAATGGTTTTTACGGCCCATTCGGCTTTTTGCGTGGCGTCCGCATATGTTTTGCCGCGCATCATGACAGTACCCGCGCGCGCAGCATGACAGTTGATCGCAGCCTGATGGTCACCTGCCTTCACATAAATAGCCAAGTTGTAGGTCGCCGGATCCTGGGCCAATTCCTTCTCGCCCTCAATGGCCTTGATTTCACCCTCCGCTGGAAAGAAATATCTTACACCAAGGTATTTTTTATATTTTGGTTTCAATATATTAGCATCAATTTTGAGTCCTAGGCTAAGGTCAATTATGGCCCCAACCAAATCAACACCATACGTAAATGGAATATGATGGGTGGCAAGATAATTACCAGACAAACGGCCCGCGAGCTCAATGATCTGGGGAACTCCGTTATCCCCGATAACAATATCCGCCTTTACCGGCCCCCAGTTAAGGCCAAGCGATCCTGCGCCAGCCTCAATTACTGTTCGGATTTTCTCCAAAAGGCCATCGCCAAATCGAGAGGGAATTGTTCCCCCATCCTCGACAATAAAAGGCTTGGTTTTCGGCAAATTGCTATAGTTGCGGTCTGCAAAGGCAACACTTTGATAACGACCATCAATAAACATGCCTTCGACCGACAATTGCGGACCGTCTATGAATTCTTCCAAAACCAGTATGCCGTTACCGCATGACGCCATCGAGTGGGAAAAGGCCCATGAAAGATCTGTTTCTTCTTCCACATACAACACCCCGTTTGATCCGCGACCGTCGCTTGGTTTCAAGATCAGTGGAAATTCAAAACCTTTTATGACCTTTTCAAGCTCGCCCATGCTATGGACAGCCGTGAAGTCAGGCGTTGCCACCCCTGCCTCCTGAAACGCTGTTTTCATCTGAACTTTGTTAGTGAGTTTGCGCACCGCTTCTTTATTCGCATGTGGCAACTCAAGCGCTGCAGCAACCGCCGCCACTGTATAGGGCACATCGTTCGCTATGGTCATAACCCCGTCAATCGGGTATTTGCTGGCATAGGCCCTCACCACAGCAAGGGTTTCATCAACATCGCGTGTGCTGGCAATTAAACTATCGTCAGCAAAATCAAAGGCGGGAGCGTCAGGGTTTATATCCGTGCCGACAACATATAGGCCTTTTTCTTTAGCCAGTTGATAAGCTGGCACTTGTTCAAGGCCGGCGCCGATAATAAGCAATCGCTTAGGCATATCGACCTTCCCATACATGTGAGAATAATGTGCGTACGTCATCAAACGTCACAGGCCTGACATTGGTATTGATCGCGCCTATCTCAAGGGCGTCAGTGGTGACCGCATCCATATCAACGTCGCCTAAGCCATAGCTTTTCAATTCGAGGCTCACCCCAAATTTCTCAGCAAGACGATAAAAGGCCTTAATCAACGATTTTGCCGATTCATCATTCGATCCACCACCACCGCCAAATAAAGCGGCGGCCTGACTGTATTTATCGCCAACATGGGCGCGGTTGAACCAGATTGCCGGGGCAGTGCACAGCGCAACAGCCCTGCCATGTTGAATATTATAACGGCCTGAAAGCGGATGGCTCATCGCGTGGGCGAGGTTAACATCCACAAGGCCGATCGAAACCCCTGCAAGCGTTGCACCCCAAGCCATTTTTGCTTTGGCCTCAAGATCTTCAGGACAATCAAAAACACGTTCAAAATTTTCAGCAATTAATTTGAGGGCAGAGTAACCATAAAACTCGGAATGCAGCGTCGACCGACCGGACGTATAACCCTCTAGCGCCTGGCCAAAGGCGTCAAACCCGGTAACCGCGACCTGTTCCAGCGGCATAAGTGCAAGCAACTCGGGGTCCAACAGTGCCATTTCTGGATACAAAAATGAATGCCCCATTCCTTTTTTCATCTTTGTTTCAGCATGCGTAACCACGGCATAAGGCGTTGACTCTGAGCCTGTACCTGAGGTGGTTGGAACAGCAATCAGCGGCAAAGTGGGCGTCTCAATCTTGCGCAGGCTTTTACCACCGATACTTATATAATCCCAACAACTGCCGCCGTTGGTCATAACCATGGCAACCATCTTGGCCACATCTATTGAGCTGCCACCGCCTATGCCGAGGATGGTATCCGCACCAAAGACCCGACAGGCTTCCACAACTGCATCAACATCCGTATGCAAGGGGTTGGTGGAAATACCCTTGTGAACACAAAGCTCAACACCAGCCGTCGCACACTGCGCGCGCACCGCGTCCAACACACCCGCTTTTTCCATAGCGCTATGCCCGGTTACGGCAAAAAGGCGTTTAATGTTAGGCGCGTAGGACAACAGGTTTCGGTGTCCGCCAGCCTCAATCACGACCTCAGTTGGATAAAAGATCCGGGATTTCATCCAGAAGTCCTTTCACGCGGTTGACAGCTGCATCCGAGTCCATCCCGTATTTGCGGTATAAGTCAGCAGGCGGGCCACATTCTGCGAATGTATCCCCAAGACCAAGTCGAATAAGGTGTGTTGGGCGGCGTTCTGAAAATAATTCGGCCAATATGCCGCCAAGACCACCATATATTGAGTGATCCTCCATACTAATAACGAGCTTGCATCCCTTGAAGGCGTCGAGCAGCGCATCGCCGTTAATGCCAGCCAACGTGCTGACATTCACCACACGAGCATTGATGCCAAGGGTCGACAGCTTTTCCTTTGCGACAAGCGCTTCTGCAACCATTATACCTGTCGCAGCAATCGCAACGATTTCACCCACGCCCAGAATACTGGGAACACCCAGCTTCCATGCATAGCCATCGCTATGCACATCCTGCTGCATGGTCTTGCCGGACTTGATAGCTACCGGGCCATCATAACCGACCGCAAAATCAACCATTTGCCGCATTTCTATAGCGTCTGCCGGTGATAAATACACCAGGTTGGGGATGGACCGGAATATAGCAATATCCTCGGTGAGCTGATGTGTTACACCGTCGGCACCGGCATCAAGGCCGTGATGGCTGAGTACAAAATTCACGTTGAGGTTCGGGTATGCGATCGAATTTCTGACCTGATCAAGCGCGCGCATGGCAATGAACATGGAATAGCTGTTCACAAAGGGTACCAGACCCATGGTGGCCATGCCCCCAGCCGCAGAAACCATGTCTTGCTCGGCAATTCCAAAAGTGAAGGCGCGGTCCGGATAGGCGGCTGCAAATTTGTCCGCCATTGTCGCTTCCTGAGAATCGGTATCCAGTGACACAATGCGGTCATCGATTGCGGCGAGTTCAATCAACCGTTCAATATAGACTTTACGAAGGCCCTGCTTGCTCACATCACTGCTCCAAGGTCTTGCATCGCCTGCTCCAAATGAGCCTGGTCAAATTTTGGCCCTCCCGTATGCCAAGCATTGTCGGCTTCCATGAAGCTAACGCCTTTGCCTTTTACTGTGTCTGCAATCAATAACTTGGGTTTTTGGGGATCAAAGGTTGGAAACACGCGTGCCAAATCGCCGAACGAATGACCATCAATAACTTTCACATCCCAACCAAAAGACCGCCATTTTTCCGCGTAGGGTTCCTGGTTCATAACATCTGCACAGGCGCGGTCACCTTGAAACACATTGCGGTCGATGACGTTGACGACATTTGCCAGCTTATAATGGCTTGCCGTCATGGCAGCTTCCCAGACCTGGCCTTCCTGGGTCTCGCCGTCTCCCATAATACAAAAAAACCGCAGATCATTTTTTCCCTGATACCGAGCCGCCAACGCCATGCCGTTGGTGGCGCTCAGGCCCATGCCCAAACTACCACTGGTATAATCAATGGCGGGAATAGTGTTATATTCGGGGTGGGTTTGCATCCGGGTCTCAAAACCCCGGTAACCCATCAATTCATTTTCCGAAACCCAGCCAAGCTTGGCAAAAATCGAATAATACGCCGGTGATGCCTGCCCTTTTGAAAGCACAAGGCGGTCCCGGCCATCCCATCTGCAATCGGACTTATCGATATGCATTTCATGAAAATAGAGCCACACCAGCACATCCGTGATCGAAAGCGTACTGCCTGGACTGCCGGAACCGGCGTGCTGAATCATTTTCACGCTATCAACACGAACCCGGCGCGCAAGTTCTTTCAGTTCAGCGATCTTGGTTTGATCTATTGGCTTTGCCTGCCGCATCAGGCATTCTCCGCCAAGACGCGATCAATCGCCGTCCATTCTTTCAAAACAGTCGCCACGTCCGCCAGTGCCAATGTGCCAGCACCGTCACTCAAGGCTTTTTCGGGTTCCGGATGTACTTCGATAAAGACGCCGTCCACGCCGTTTGCGACAGCACTGCGACCCAGCGGCCGAATAAAGTCACGATGGCTGAAGTCGGTTCCAGATAATATTGTCCCGTTGCCGTGCACGGTATGGGAAGCGTCAAAAATAACCGGTTTCCCAAAGGTGGACATAATCTGTAGGGCGCGCATATCAACAATCATGGTCTGGTACCCAAACATATAACCGCGGTCGGTCGCCATCGTATTCTCGAACCCGTCATCCGACAGACGAGATAGCACGTTTGACATTTCCCACGGGGCAGTAAACTGCCCTTTCTTGATATTCACTGGCTTGCCGGTCGCAGCTGCCGCTTTTATCAGATCAATTTGCTTGGAAAGCAGTGCCGGGATTTGCAGCAAATCGGCCATTTCTGCCGCCTCTGCACATTGTTCAGGCTCATGCACATCGGTCGTGATATTCACATCAACGGCCGTTTTAACAGCCTTTAACGTATTCAGGCCGTCGTCCACACCCGGACCACGGTATGACCCTTTGATCGTCTTGTTCGCTTTGTCGTAGCTGGCCTTGAAGACATACCCGAGGCCTAGCTCGTCAGTAATGCGCTTGATCTCGGTGGCAACTTCAATGCAAATGCCCTGGTCCTCGACCACGCAAGGGCCAGCAATCACCATAAGCGGGGCACCGCCACCAATTCGTGTATTTCCAACCGAGACTTCGCGGATATTTTTTCGGTGTGTTCGTTCGGTCATTTATTTCGGTCCCCAGATAATATCCCGCACAATCGGACGGAGTGAGTTTGCATCAAATTCAACAGGGTGTTGTTTCAGCGGCCTGAATTTAAATTTCATAATGCTGTCAATCAGCCTCTCATGCAGCCCCTGGCACTCATCTGTTCCTATAATCGTCTGAACGGTTTTGTTCATTCCGACCGCCGTAATCAGGGCTTCGACTTTACCGACAAACGCCGTTGCCTCCAGGGCTTCATTTTCCAGCTTTTCACCAAAGCAAACTTCACGCCACAACTTTGCCATCCCCTCCGGCGCGCCTTCAATTGTGTGACGCAGCACGGGAATGGTTGAAATTGTAACGCCCAATCCGTGCGGAATATGAGTAAGAGCGCCCAAAGGTTCAGCAATTGCGTGCGCGGTTGTTGTGCCTCTGTGCGAGATCGCCATGCCGGCCAAAGCCGCCGCCAGCGCCATATTCTGCCTATATTCCAATTTACCCGGCTGATCGGTAGCTGCCTTGAGGTTGGCAAACACCAGTTTCATCGCCTCTTTTCCAAACAATTCCGCCATCGGCGCTTGTTTGGACACATTAATGGTCGCCTCAAGCGCGTGCGCAAACGCATCCAATCCCGTGGATGCAGTTAAACCCTTTGGCATGCCCACCATAAGTTCCGCGTCAATGACGGCAACACGCGGAAAAATAGCAGGCTCCTGAATAGTGCCCTTTTGCTGGGTGTCCGGTTTGGTCAACACCGCATAGGGGGTGACCTCCGACCCGGTGCCCGACGTGGTAGGCACCGTAATAACCGGCAGAACGGCCCCCTCAAGCGGCAGTGGCGGGCGATTAGAGAGATTGGCATACATCCATATGCCCTCTTTCTGGGTCAAGGCAATGGCCAGCGCTTTCGCCATATCCATCGCGCTACCACCACCAAAACCAATGACAACGTCAATGCCCTGCCCCTTCAGTTTCTTGGCAGCGCCGTCAATATAGTCAATTGTTGGCTCAGGCTCGGCTTGCTCAAAAGGCACAAGTGCCACACCGGCATCTTTTAGCAAATTCAGGTAAGCGCCTGCCAAATCAGCCAATTGCACAGGGTAAACAAACAAGGCTTTTTCGCCAAACCGCCGGCAGATATCCGCAAGGTCACGAGCCGCACCGGGGGCACCTATAATTTCTGTAGGTAGTTTGAATCCAAAAGCATCTAACACATTGAAGTCTTTCTCTAATTTTGGTGCTGTTTTGGGGCACTATATAGTTGACATTGCAGTTAGAAGTACAAACCGCCATTCACATTGATTGTCTGTGCTGTCACATAACTGGACCTGTCCGAGGCCAGGAAAACGGCTGTTTCCGCCACTTCATCCACAGTTCCCAAGCGTTTTTGCACTACTTGCGCTGCCGCTGCCTGCACCGCCGGGTTCGCAAGGCCCGCTGCCGCCATGTCAGAGGAAATAAGCCCAGCTGCCAGCGTGTTGCTGCGCACACCATTGGGTGCCAAAAAGCGCGCAATAACCTGCGCCAATGAGATTAGCCCGGCTTTGCTGGCCGCATAGTGCGCCGTACGCGGGCCCCCATATTGCCCGGAAACCGATCCAATATGAATAACACTGGCAGAGCCTGACTTCCGCAGAAGGTCAATGGCTTCCTGCGTCACCACAAAGGGGCCTTTAAGGTTAACACCTAAAATCTCGTCCCAATCGTCGTCAGTGATTTGATCAAAGTCGGTGGGGTTGTTAATGCCTGCATTGTTTACAAGCACATCCAACTTTCCGGCCTCAGTTTCAATCTTCGCCATAAGCTGTTGGAGCGCCGCGCGGTCCCGTACATCGGCCTGCACCGCGCGATCAATTGTTAACCCAACCGCTTCACAAGTGTCTCTTGCTGCCTCGGCGTTGGATGAATATGTAAAATAAACGCTGGCGCCTTCACGGACAAAAGCGTTGACAATCGCCCGGCCGATGCCTCTGGAACCTCCAGTTACTAGTGCAATTTTGTCTTTTAATTCCATAAGTCTATTTATCTATACTAATTTTTTACATGCAGTAAAAATTGCTTTGGCATCAATGCCAAACATGGCAGGCAGTTCGTCATGCTCGCCCGATTTACCGAAAGTATCATCCACGCCGACAAACTTTATTTTTGCCGGATAGTGCTGGGCGGTACATTCCGCCACGGCACTACCAAGACCTCCAAAAATATTATGGTCCTCAGCCGTTACGATACCTTTGGTCTCAGCAGCGGCAGCCACAACCTCGGCAACATCAATCGGCTTGATGGTCGCCATATTCACCACCCGCACAGAGACACCCTCGCCCGCTAATGTTTCTGCGGCTTCAAGCGCCCGTGCCACCATCACCCCTGTTGCGATAACGGTAACGTCACTGCCATGCCGCACGCGCGTGGCCTTGCCAATCTCAAACTCATAATCAGCACCGAACACAACAGGCGTTGGGCTGCGGCCTATGCGCATGTAAACCGGCCCTTCATGGTCAAGAATGGCAGGAAAGGCTTTCATAAATTCATTAGCATCTGCAGGGCTGACAACCGTGACACCCGGAATGGCACGCATGGTTGCCAGATCTTCAAGCATCTGCGCTGTTGCGCCGTCCGGGCCTACATCAAGGCCAATATGGGAACAGCATAGTTTAGCGTTGCGTTCCGGGTAGGCAATTGCAGTGCGAAACTGCTCATGCGCCCGCATACACCCGAAAGCGCCAAAGGTTGAAACAACGGGAATAAGCCCGGTGTCTGCCACACCGCCTGCTGCGGCCATCATGTTTTGTTCGGCGATACCAAACTGCATCACGCGGTCAGGGTGCTCGGTAACGAGCGGCTTGGCACCGGTTCCGCCTGCCACATCAGCGTCCAGCAAAACCCAATCACTACGGGCTTCGGCCTGATGCACAAGTATACGCCCGAACGCATCCCTCACGGAAACATCTTCACCAACATTCCAATATTGAAGGGCCGTATCAGCCATGGTTCAGCTCCCTCAGGGAATTTGTCAATTGGTCGTCGGTCATGGTGACACTGCCATGCCAAAATAGAACCCCTTCCATAAAGGAAACCCCTTTGCCTTTTATTGTGTCGGCCACAATGAAAGTTGGTTGGTTCTTAGTAGCCCTGGCCTCAGCCAATGCAGTTTTCAAAACATCAACATCGTGGCCGTCCACATAGACAACATGCCAGCCAAAGGTTGCAACCTTTGCGCCCACATCGCCCATGTTCAGCTGTGTGCTAACCGGCGCGTCCCCCTGCAATTTATTGGAATCATATATCGCAACCAGGCTATCCATTTTTTTATGCCCGGCAGACATAATGGCTTCCCAGGTATTGCCTTCCTGCATGTCACCGTCGCCTAAAATTACATGGGTACGAAAGCCAAGCCCCTGGTGCCGCGCCCCCAACGCCATACCAAGCCCCTGACTCAAGCCCATGCCCAGCGAACCCGAAGGCGCATCTATGCCCGGCATCCGCATATCGGGGTGGCCTTCGGCAAAGCCGTCAATTTTCCTGAGCTTTAGCGCATCGTCCATCGGGAAATATCCCCGCTGCGCCAGTGCCACATACAGTGACGGGCACGCATGGCCTTTAGAGAGGATAAAGCGATCCCGTTCGTTCCAATCTGGGCGGCCTGGATCCACATTCATTTCATCAAAATACAGCACCGCCAACATATCTGCGATCGACAGGCTACCACCCGGATGTCCGGATCGCCCCGCATGAATAGCCTTCAGGCAATTTATCCTGATGGTGTTTGCAATTTCTTTCAGGTCGGCCACATATTTTTCCTTTTATCTCAGCGCCCTAACTCTTAACCGCTTGCGGCGTTTTGGTCGAGCGTTTCCCGCTCAAAACCGGCAAAACCCAGCTTCCGGTCATGATAGGGATAGCCCAATTGGTCCATCCGGTGCGCAATACAGCCCTTATACCGATTCCGTTTCATATCCGGCGACAAATTCAAAAACGATTGCACAACTTCGTGGTCAAGGAACGGATAGCGCGTTTCAATACCGTAATGGCCAACAATCCGTTCGTTTGATTCCAGAAATAACCTATTCCACCCGCCGTAAAAACTTGGCCATGGCTCGGTTGCCTTTTCCCACTCGCCGCGAAAATGAGACCGGCGGGAATTGCTGTGTGGATTATAATAATCAGAGATAATTTCGTCAGCACCCTGCCCCGACAGCGCGATCAGCTCCCTATTTTCACGGCCTTTTTTAGCGATGTACGCAGCCGATATATAACCCGTAATATTGCGAATATCATCGTCGGCATACAGGCTGGGGGCATTTGGGTCCAGTGTCAGGCGGAATTTGTGGACACCTGCCTGCAACTCCTGCTGCACACGGTCCAGTTCTGCCATATCCGGCTGTAATATTTCACAGCGGATGTCTCTGCTGCGAAACCGAGCGTAGCGTTCATTGAATATCTCTTCAATTTCTCCAAACGGAAATCCATATGCCGTGAAAGGGATTTTCATCGCGTCCAGTTCCGCCGCGATAATGCCACTATCATGGCCACTGCTAACCGGTACATAGATTTTGCGCTGCACCCGCTCGGCTCTTTTTCGTACAGCATGTGTGAAAGCCTCGGCAAACGGCTCGTAACTGTCACAGACCTGCTTATTAAACTCAAACGGCCTTAAAAGGCGTCGGTCAACCAGCTTTCCTGTGTCCAAGTCGAAGGTTATAGCTGTATTTGCCGGTACCCGTTGCGTATTTTCAAAACCGCACTGATGAAGAATAAAGTCATAACTTGCCGCACCAATACGTCCATTCTCCACAGCATAATAGAATGGCTTTGTTCCAAAGGTATCCGCCGCCAAATGCAACAAACTATTTGTTTCATCAACAACAATAAGGGCAAATTCACCGTCCAGATCATGCAGTGCCGCAACGCCGTTACGGTCTAACCGTTCTTTCAGATAATCCGCGTCACCGTAATCTGACGAATATTGCTGCCAATCGTTATAAATTTCGCCGTTAAACAGGTATGTCCCTTGCTGCCATGAAGCTGGCTGTTTGGTCGAGCCTGTTATTGAAAGCAGACAATGCATGGCAAACCAGTGGTCGCCTTGCGCCCCAGACGCCCCATCTGGCCCCCGGTCAGATAGGCCTTTCTTTGCCAATCCAGCGAAGTCACGCTGCAAATCATTAGCACCTCGGGCTTTATCATAGATGTAAAAAACCCCGCACATCAGGCACCGCCCTCCCGTGCAGGCCTATGAGCAATGACAATACCTGCCGTCAAACGACCGTGGCTGCTCGTTACCCTGCCGCCTTCATATTCAATAGGGACAAAAGCATGGCGTTTTTTGGCCCAAACTTCATCAATGTGAAAGCCATGCTTCACGACTGCATCAACCAGCTCCTGAAAGGCATATTCCTTATGGTGCCATGGCATTAACGGCATATTCAGCGGATGCTGTAGCAACAATGGCACCTCAAGCAACAGTTTTCCATTAGGCTTGAGATTGGTTAGAGAGCATTCAAAAAAAGCGTCCGGATTAGGTAAATGCTCCAGGGTATGTAAGGAAATAATAGCATCAAAATGGTCTGGCCTCACATAGGTCTCTGCATCACCTTCTCGGTATTCAATGCCCTCTATATGGCCATTCTCACGGTTTGCAATGTCTATGTGATCTGGAGTCAGGTCCACACCGACTGCCGTGGCGCAATATTCCTTCAGCCTGCGCACGCCCTGCCCTTTACCACACGCAATATCCAGAACGGTATCTGTTTCGGCCAGATACTTGCCCATAAAGCCGTAGCTGGACGCCGGATAATTCCATTTGAAATGGGTTTGGTTCTCGCCGATTAAACGCGCATATTTCGACCGTATTCCTTCAACACGCGCTAGTTCGTAGTCAGGACCACCATCGATGGACTGCAAGTTGAATAAATGCGGGTGTTCTTCCATATACACCCACGGTGAAAACTGCATGGAGGACCGTTCTCTATCGTCTTTAATGTTTTCTATCTGCACCACAGCTTTTGATAATGCCTGCACAGTAGCAACATCAGCCGCCAGCGCATAATTATAGTCAGGCGGCAAATCGATATAATCTGCCCGGTTTGTTTTCAGCAAGGTGACCATGCGATCCAACTGTTCCACATCCAGGTAGAACTGCCGCAGCAACACGCGCACAATAATAGTAGCATTGACTGATTGCGCAGCCCCCAACAGACGCGCAGCCACGTTCATGTCGCTGCCTTTGTATATTTGCACGCCCCAGGTCTCGGCTGCCTGTTCAAGCGAAACGGCATCAGCACCATCAGGGCAAGCAAGTACAACCTCATCAATAAAGCCCGCCTCAAGGCATTTGCCAATGACATAATCGTCTGGATCCCGCGAGTTAACCAAATCTGCGGGCGTACACTGGACAATAGCGGCTACAGTCACTGAAGTTTTCCCAATATATATGGGATATGCTGTTTTGCCTGCTTTGCCAGCGCCGCAACATTTGGCTGCATAGCAGTAATAAGCGCGTCGCGGGTTTCCCATGTTGTGGTGATTTTTGCGGCCAAATCGTCCAAATCTGCCAATGTGGCGATTTGACCCGGCACACCAAGTTCGTCCAGGAAGGGAGGCATATGCCCTTTCATCACGCCGCCAATAGACAGAAAAGGCACATTATTCATCGCCGCAAAAATGCACGAATGGCGACGATTGGAGATATGCATGGCAGCGAGCGGAAACAGCGAGAATGTTTCAAAAACTGTTAAATCCTGCTCCACACAAAATATACTGTCCTGTCGTTTCATTTTTGAGGCAATTTCCCGGTGGGTCAGCCTGTCATCCTGCCACTTGTGTGCGAGCGAATAGGTGCAATTGGGAATAAACAGCAATTGCGCATCGAGACGCGCGACAACATCGTCCAGCATATCTGCCAGCGTCCGGTTTATGGTGACATATTCGTCTTCATCACCCATCCAATACTCATGGCGAAAACCAACGCCGATAACAGGCTTGTCCGAGAGCCTAATATCGTCAACTTCCAGTATTTTCTGAGGTGTACGTCCGCAATCCTGGGGTTCCATACCAAAAGCCGGATCACCCAATATTGAAATATGCTCGCCCTCGACACCAATATCAGCCAGATACTGGCGGCCACTTTCTTCCCTCATGGTTACAGCTTTTGCGGCGCCAACCATAAACTGCGCGTGCTGCTGGGTGGTAGGTTCCTTGATGTCATCCACAACATTCAGTCCATACAGCGCTGTTGGCGTACCGAGAAAACGCGCGAGAGTTGCCAACGTCGCACCGTAACTGGAAACTCCTTTCAGGAAACTGTTAGGGAAAATTTCCATAAAACTGTTGCCGCCAATAATGAGTAAATCAGCGTCTCTGATCGCCTCTGTAATTGCTGTCAAATGGGCATCAGGATCGCCTGCATTCATACCCCAGAAAATACGGCCTGCCGCAGCCTCTTTACTATCATGGTCCAGGTTTTTGAGAGACGTGAAACCAAAGGCCTGATCATAATCCACATCCGGGTGACGGCACAGAAATATAATCTGGCAGCCCGGTGCTTCCCGCTTCAGCCCCTGCACCATAGAGGCAAGCATGGCGTCATCCCCCATGTTTTTGACGCCGTATGTACTGGCACCTGTTATGACAAACTTCTTCATGCTTCAAGCCTTCTGGCGATCAGATCAATCTGACGACCAAGGTCAAGGTCTGCGAAAGCTTTATAAAGGGCTGTTTTCAAACCTCTCATTCCAGCCTTTTCAAGGGCACTTTCAAACGCAACACGGCGCCGATGGCAGTCTTTTCCAACAGCAGGCGTTTCCACATAATTGTCTCCCATCAGTAAAAACATGTCGATTGGGAAACTGGTTATGCGGTCCACTACAGTGAAACCGTGAGCTTCGACAAATTTTTCGAGACTGGAGACCGTGAAGTAATTCAGATGCTCTGGCGGCACAAACCACCAGCACGGGTAATTCTGCGTTTCCCGCAACGCTTTTTGAAACGGATTAAAATCATTGGCGCAATTGATAAACAACAGCCCCCCACTGCCGAGCAGGGAAGATGCCAATTCAACAAAGGCCTCGGGACTTTGCAGGTGCTCAATAACCCCGTGAGAATACACAACATCAAACTGGCCCATCGTCCCGGGGTCCAATGTTTCAAAACCCTGATTGTAAATTGTTAGCCCCAGTTCATTCCGAGCGAAACCTGATGCTTTTTCCGAAGGTTCAACCCCAACGGTTTCCCAGCCTTGTTCCTTGGCATAAGCAAGAAAAAAGCCAGGCCCGCAACCCAAGTCAAGCACCCGCCCTTTGCGCCCCAATTGTACCTCAAAAGCAGCGAGTCTTTCACCAAACAGTTGATGCCACCAATCCTTCTGAGCAGCCTGTGCTTCAAAATAATCAACCTTGCGATCGCTTTCGTAAAATTTTGATTGGTAAAACTCAGCCAGTTCCTTTGATGTCGGTATCGGCACAGCATGAACAAAACCACAGGCGGTGCAGTCCAGCGCTTGAAAATCACCGCGCTGGTCGATCACCTTACCGGCGTGACTATGACCGTTTGGACATACATAGTTGGATAAAGGGGCACTTAGCGTCATTAAAAGAACCTAAAATAAACATCAAAAACCATAAGCACATGCCATGCCAAGAAAAAATTACACTCCTACAGCTTGGTTCAAATATTTTAACAGAGTTATAAGAGGCGGTTCTTCATCCCATTTCCGCCAAATATCGGAACAAGCTGTAGCCAATCGGGTCTTGACTGTGTCTGCTTCCACCAAATCAGCGAGCATCGTGACACAATCGCCAGCATCACAGGCCTGTATACAGACCTTTTCCGCCTGTAACATTTTGATTTCCGATGTCCCCGCTCGATTTTCAGGCACATAAACTACCGTTGGCAACTCCGCCTGCAAGCATTCGAAAAAGCTGATGCCATAAACAGAAAGCGCAAGGCTATGCTGGGTAATCAGGCCCGGCAAATCCGAAGGAGCTTTTTTTACCGTGAACTGGCGCTCCGCTGACACGCCTGTCAAATCAGGCGGTTGTGCATAAGGTCCTTGCACCCATGTAATGGTCACATCCTGCGGTAACGCGGCGTCAAGCATTATCGGCCATTGTTGACCGAGGCCGTAAAAATCACCGCCTCCTGTTAAGACAATCAGACGATTTCCGGTAATAACGTGGTCGGATTCCTGATCATGCGGGTGCAGCAAATAACTGCCCCATCCACAAGCAAGGCGTTCTTTCAACGCCATTTTATGATGATCCGCCACATAGAAACAGGGGACATAATATCCGTCAAAGCAGTCTTTGTCGGTGATGGCATCGACCGCGATAAATTTTGTACCCTTGCCACGCATCTGCTCTACCGCTGTTAGCAACCCTTCCCCGAGAACCTGAAAATCCAGTAGCATGGCGGAAGGGGTTTCTTCACACAGTTCAGTAAAAACATCTGCAGGCGCGCCAGCAGTTCGCCATTCATGCGGCAATATATCCAACCAGTCCAACGGCTGCTTCTCACCTATTATAACGATACGTACAGAAGCAGCCAAATGGTCCTGCAATTGTTTGGCTGCTACTGTCATTCGCCTTAAATGACCCAGTCCAGCATTGCTATCTGCCTGTGTGAACAAGATAATTTTATGGTTTTTCTCGGTAATCGCTTTCTGATGCACATGGGCGTTTATAGCGCGGAGGTTCGGTTCAATCCGCAAACGACTAATAACCCAGCGCAGGTCAACTATTGTCGCTGTATCATTTTCCGCATACCAATCATCATAAATGCGACGCATAAAATCGTAGTCGCTGCTCGTATCCACGGAAATGCGGTGATCAATACTATGGTAAACCGGATCTTCCTGCCCGTATGCCGTGAGGATCGGCATCACTTTTTCAAGCACGTGAAACACCGCCCCCACATGTTCTTTTTCAAAGGGTTCAGAGGCTGCTTCAACCATTTCATCCCAGAAACGACGTCTGTATATAGCAAAACCCTCATGGATATAGGTTTGGCCCTCCGGCAATTCTTCCATTCGTGCCCAGTCTGCTTTTGGCGTTTCAATCAATCTCGCCAGCAGTGTTTCAATGGTAGTGGGTTCAATCAAAGGACTGTCACCACATATATAGACCACTATGCCTGCTGACCGCGCCTTTACCACAGTGTCAATGCGGCCCACCAGGTCATCCACATCACCTTTGTGAGCATAACAATTCACACCTGTTTCATTCGCCCATACAATAAGGTCGTGATTATAGTCATCCGCTGTTGTTGCCAGCACAATCTCGTCAATATTTGATACTTGGGACAAGCGACGAACGATATGCTCGATCATCGGCGCACCGGCAAGCGGCAATAATTGTTTGCGCGGCAAACGGCTGCTATTGAGGCGCGCGCCGATAACGGCGATTATTTTTTCGCCCATGCACGCCTCACTTCGAGAAAAGGCCGCAACCCGTCAGAAGGATCAGCACGCCACAATCTGTCATCAATTTCAGCAGAAGTTGGTATTTTGACACCACTGCCATCCGCCGTTTCAAGGGTCCGTCGTGCTGCAATTACCGGTGCAATTTCATCCGGCAGCCAGCAATGGCCGCTGGCATATTCTGCACCCTTTTCATCCAGGTCTAGGTGGAATTCCACCATGCTTGCCCCGTAACGATCGATTGCACGATGCACAACACCTGGATTACGGCTGTGGTCAGACCAACCAACATCACAGGAAAATCGTTGCCTTATTGTTTCGATCGCCGCCAGGTTACAAGCGTCAACCGGCACCGGATAACCGGATACGCAGTGTAAGATCGTCAGGTCCGTGCCGCCAGCTCCCTCAAACACCTCAACCGCATGCCCAATTTCATCCAATGTTGCCATGCCTGTAGACAGCACCAGTGGCTTGCGTGTCTCGGCGCATGCCCGAATAAGCTCGTCCCATAATAATTCATATGATGCTATTTTATAGAAGTCGACATAGGGTTCCAACTCACGCACTGCCTCTATATAAAAGGGCGTACAGGTGAACTGAAGGCCATTCTCCCGGCTTTCTCTCGCCAATTCAGGCAAAAATTCAAGCGGCAACTCCCACTCCTGCCGTGCCCGGTGTTCCTCGCTTTCCTGTAAAATTTCAGGAGCAAAAAGCTGATTGATCCTGAACAGCTGGAATTTTACTGCATCACAACCCACTTTTGCCGCAGCGCGGATAAAATCCATACAGCGGTCAATATCTCCGGCGTGATTGCTGGATACTTCGGCAATGAAAAATGGTTTACCCATTGTCTACAGCCTCAATCGCTTTTGTATCTCATGGGCCACCTGTTTCACGGTGCCATCCCAATCGGTGCTGGTTTCGCCGAAAAATACTTCGGCGTCCTTGGCGAACGGGACGCGCGGCGTCGCGCCAAAGCACCACCAGGGCGGCGCGGCTGACATCAACAAGGTGGGCCTTCCCAACGACATAGCAAACATGCCCGGAGCGGAACAAGACGAAACAACCAAGTCACACTGAGACATGATCGCCAAATTCGCCTCAATGTCCGCTTTCAAATCAACGTCGCTGAAATTATGGACCGTAACACCGAATTCATTTTTGAATCGAGCCAACTCATCAGTCACTTCGCCGTATTGCAAATTAATGAAGTCAACTTGATCCGACATCGCCATCAGCGGACCGAGATCTTCAATGCCAGCATATAGAAAAGACCGTTCAGACGAAATGATACCGCTGCGCCACGCCAAGCCAACTTTTGGCCTGTCGCTGATTGCAAGGGCGCGCATCTTAAACTCTTGAACCCGAACCGGGTCTGCTGAAAGATACCCTTCACCATGTGGCTCAATACCCTTCGTGGTGTGCCAATTATTTTTTGCGGCACTTCCTACCGGCACATAATAGTCAATGACGGCATCACCGTCCGCCATCATTTTTTCAATCACCGGGAAAACCCGGTAACGGTAACCAGACACAATTCTGTCCAGGTAACCGGAAACAACGGCCTCGGGAAACCGCCTTTTATATATACTAACAAGGCGAGGGTCACAGCCGATGTAAAGCTTTTCGGCTTCCTCATATAAGAACGGGATATAGGACCCCCACATGACCTCATCACCGATGCCCTGCTCGGCGGCTACAAGCAAACTTTTACCAGTCAGACCCTCGTTCTGCCACTCAGGTAGCCTATGGGTATAGTGTTGTGTTTGACTGGATTTCCGTCGAATATCCAAACGATACCCATAGTGTTCCCAAGCTTCTTCCATTTGCCCTTTCAAAAACAAGAGTTGGGCAGCGGCAATTCTGGGTTCAGGGAGATCTGGCGCTAGTTCAATTGCCCGCTGCGAGAACTCCAGCGCCTTGTCTAGTTGATTCCGGCGTCCAAATGAAATCGCATAATTGCTGAGAAACTGTGGGTTGTCAGGACCAAGTCTTATTGCCTCTTCAAAAAAAACATCGGCGGCGTCCGGTCCATCCCTCTCTCTGACCTGCGTCGCCAATACATTCCACAGGCTTGCTTCCGATGGAAACATCGGCAACGCCTTCTGAAGCATATCGATACTTTCGTCGAACTCATCCACACCTGAATAGGCTGTGGCCAAATTCACATAACTCTGTGGCATGTTGGGAGCCAAATCAACCAATTGAATACCAAGCTTGACCGCAATATCATACATGGCCATATCGAGCGCCAATCGCTGGATTATCGCAATAAGATCTGCTGTCGGCTCATGAACTTCAAGCGCACGTTGCAGAACCTCAATCGCATATTCTCTGACACCCAGTTGCGCCAAAGCATGCCCAAGCACTGTCAGGATCGTCAGCTCTTCTGGCATGGCGTTCCAGGCTACCAGCAGATGCTTTACCGCGTCGGCCCACTCTTGACGTTCGACATGCTCCTGCCCCAGCCTTAACGACCGCCTAACATCCTTGAGCGAAGCTTCAGTTAAATTCAATCCGTGTTTTTCACGCTTGGTTCGCACAGGCTTAGGTGCTTTTTTACGTTGTCGCTTTTTACTGCGTGCCACTTTAATCTCCACAACTATCAAATCCAGTGATGTGACAGTTTCTGTCGCCTAACTATATAATACGGTACCCAGTGCTTACCTATTGGCAAACAACAATTGCCACAATCTACTGCAAAGCAGGTGCCAACAAAAATTATGGCGCTTGGTCGCTAAAAACACTTATAGTATAGGATGATATTAATGTATTGACTTCATAGTGCCCTTTGGATTGGCACCTGACAACATCAATAACATGGGCAATTTTGTCCCTGTTGGACCCCACGGGAGGATTGTATGGCCTTAAAACTTTCTTTGAAGCCTGACGAGCGCTTGGTGATAAATGGCGCGGTTATTGCAAATGTGGATCGGAGGACAACTTTAATTGTCCACAATAAGGCTTCGATCTTACGAGAAAAGGATATTTTGCAGGAAGAAGACGTCAATTCACCAGCTAAACGGATCTATTTTCCGATCATGCTGATGTATATGGATCAAGGCAGCACCGACAAGTTCTACGAGGAATTTGTCAAGCGTATGACAGAGTTTATGAGTGCCATAAGCAGCCCAGACGCCGTAAATGACTGTGTTCAGATAAGCCGCGATGTAATGGACAAGAACTATTATAAAGCGCTGATGAACTGCAAAAAACTGATCGATTTTGAAACAAGCCGCATTGGAGCCAATAGTTAGAGAAGAACAGCCGGGAATATAGATGTCATACCAAGCATATCACAAAGCCCAAACGTCGGCAGAAACACCCAGTGAGGTAGAGTATCGCCTATTTGCCCAGGTTACCAACGCGTTGATCGCCGTTAAAGATCAGCCCGTAACCAATCCGCAGACCATTGCAGCCCTTGATTGGAACCGCCGAATGTGGTCGGTTTTCTCAAGCGATTGTGGCACCAAGGGCAATAGTCTGCCTGATCAACTGCGTGCTGGCATTGTCTCACTTTCCATTTGGGTATCCAAACACTCGTCCCTGGTTATGCGCGGTAATGAGAGCGTCAACAGCCTGATCGACATTAACAAGACCATCATGGAAGGCCTGGCCGAGCAGGCTCAACTTCAAGCCAACAACCAGCATACCCCTGCCGAAAGCGCCAAGCCGGTTAACGCTACGCTATAGCCCGCAATAAACCTGCGATGGCTTTCAAAATATTGAAATATTGCCACCGATAGACACCTTCTACTGCGCGGTCTCCTATTAGCATGACCCAACCCGGGCCATTGCACGCACCCATTTAAGTGATATTCAACCGGCCCCTGGGCAATAATTGCATGCCGCGGCAAATTTTTCCGCGTTGCACTCAGAAATTTTTGCCGCCAACGGCAAGATTTTCCTAGTTCATTCCTTGCAAAATTTCGATTGTAACCGTCAATGAATAAAATTTTATTATATTTGTCAGTAGTTTAACAATTACTACCGGGTTACCCGGCAAAATTGGCACACCTTCTGCAGCTATGATTTTCGAAAGCAAAAGGCTTTCATGAGCAAAAGGCTCATAACATAATCTCAGAACGGAGAACTATTATGGCGTTTTCAGTAAACACCAATGCGGGTGCGCTTTTTGCCCTGCAAAACCTCAATAAAACAACCTCACAATTGAATACGATCCAAACCCAGATCAACACGGGTTTGAAAGTCTCGTCCGCCAAAGACGACGCTGCGACCTTTGCTATTGCACAAACTCTTAGGGGTGACGTGTCTGGTCTGAATGCGGTGAAATCTTCACTGGACCGGTCTCAGTCCTCTATCGATGTTGCAATTGCAGCAGGCGAAGCGGTTTCTGATCTGCTTATTCAGTTGAAAGAAAAAGCGGTTGCCGCCAAAGATGCCGGTATTGATACCGCGAGCCGCACCTCCCTGAACAACGATTTTGGCCAGTTGCGAGATCAAATCACATCGATCGTAACCAACGCTGAGTTCAACGGCACAAACGTCGTGAAAAGCGGCGGGTCGGCCATTACCGCAATCACCAACGACACAGGCAGCAATACAATTACCATTGCCGCCCAAGATTTGTCACTTGGCGGTGGTAACGTAACGATTACTGCAACGCAGAGCATCGGTACTGCAACAACTGCTGCTGCAGCTGTTACGGCCATCGAAGCCTCAATTGCAAACGTTAACACATCACTGTCTGAGCTGGGTTCTGGCGCGAATCGCCTTGAACTGCAGGGTAACTTTGTTAATCAGCTGTCTGATGCCATCGAAGTTGGTATTGGTAACCTGGTTGATGCTGACCTGGCAAAAGCAAGCGCAGAACTACAGTCTTTGCAGGTAAAGCAACAGCTTGGACTACAGGCGTTGTCAATTGCCAATCAAGCTCCAAGTACAGTTCTTTCACTGTTCCGGTAAGTGGTTCCCACAGAATCACTATACTTTTAAGGGCCCTTCGGGGCCCTTTTTTTTTGCAAATTTTGCTTTTCTCAACACCCCGCACCCTCTCCCGCCATCTCCTTAAAGTCTACCTTTTTGCATCCGGCATAAATCGCCCCGCCTTGGCATAATTTACCTACTCAATTTACGTATGTTGCCGATGCCGCGACAAGTGACGCTTTTTATCCAATATTTACAGCTAGTTAACCATGGCACATTCTTTGCGAAATAAGCGGTAGAGAGCAGAACAGCTCACCCAATTTTTCTCAAAAGGAGACGACATATGGCTTTTTCAGTAAATACTAACGCCGCAGCACTGGACGCACTTCACAATTTGAATCGAACATCTGCGACACTAGGAAAAGTGCAAACTGCAATTAATACGGGACTATCAGTGGCTTCATCTAAAGATAACAGCGCAGTCTTTGCCATCGCGCAAACGCTCAGAGCAGACGTTTCCGGTATTCGTGCCGCAACCGGCTCTATTGATCGTGCTCTATCTTCAATCGATGTAGCAATTGCAGCAGGCGAAGCCGTGTCGGACCTTCTCATCCAAATGAAAGAGAAGGCTGTTGCCGCAAAAGATGGCGGCCTCGATACGGCAAGTCGAACAGC
>JAJFIT010000146.1 GCA_021774775.1 Alphaproteobacteria bacterium
GGTCGAAAATATGTTTGGGAGATTGAAAGACTGGCGGCGAATAGCAACACGATACGACCGCTGCGCTCACACATTCTTCTCTGCAATCTGCATCGCTGCCATCATTATATACTGGATTTAATGAGTCCTGACCCTAGTTGACACGCATGACATCTAACAACTCAAATATCCAAAACAGTGACAAGAAATGGAAATTGTTCGAGGTCGGATTTTGGGTCGGCTATTTGTTTTTGACGACAACCATTGGCGCCACCTCTGAGTTAATCGAACGCGAACGAGACGGACGAACTATTCAGCTGTTTGAGCCCTTTTTATGGGAATATTCGAGCGGCATTTTTACGCTACTTCTGATCCCCGCCATCCTCTTCGTTGAACGACATTTTCCCTATAGCGAAAAAACCTGGAAAAGCGCATTAGCCATACACGTATTTGCAACGATTCCCTATTCACTGTGCCACGTCACCGGAATGGTTTGGGCTCGCAAAGCCGTTTATTATATTATGGGGTTAAAGTATGATTTTGGGAACGTGCCAGTTGAGCTATTTTACGAATGGCGCAAAGATGCCCTGACCTATTTTTTTATACTGGCAGCCATATACACCTACCGCCTATTTCGTGCAAAAAAAGGCGGAACTGCAACTTTCCCAGACAAAAGAGAAAAATCTGGCCGCACCGAAACCGCTCGTAATTTTCTAGTAAAACAGGCGGATAATATATTTTTCATTCCGTTTGCCGAAGTCGACTGGATCGAATCGGCAGGAAACTATGTTCTACTTCACTGCGGCGAAAAATCCTACATGCTCCGTTCAACAATGAAATCAGTAGAAAAAAAACTGGCCGACGAACAATTCGTCCGGGTTCACCGAACTTCGATTATAAATACCCAAAAAATCAAATCTATTCAGACCACCCGACGCGGTGGTGGTATTCTATATTTATTGACCGGATATTCTGTCCCCCTAAGCAGGCACTACCGCAGAAACCTCAACACGTTGATAAAACAGTAAAAAATATCCAGCGCCTTTGGACTATCACTGTTAACGTCTCGTCACAAAAACAAACCCACCTGTCACATACCACACCGTATTCACGCCATTTCTAGTTAGATTGCCGCCAACTCAGTAAATTTTGAGACGGAGGTTTGATGCAAATTTTCATAACAGCAACAATTACAATATTGTTGGCATTTTCAGTGACATCAAAGGCATCGCAAAAGCACCAATCACAGGAAGAACAGAGCTGGTTACACTACGGTGGCTCGCTCGCAGGTGATCGCTACGTTGCTCCGTCTGCGATTTCACCAGAAACCATTCACACCTTATCGCCTGCGTGGGAATTCAGAACCGGAGATGCAACAAGCAGCACCAAATATGGAGGTAGGTCGTCAAAATTCAGGGCAACCCCGATCTTGCTGGATAACAAACTGATTTTCTCTACCGGCTTTAACCGTGTCTTTGCTATCAACCCGGAAACGGGCAAACAGGTTTGGACGTTTGACCCTAAAGTTGATTTTTCACGCGGCTATTCGGAAATGTTTACGTCTCGCGGCGTTGCAGGCAGGAAAAACTTGTCACAACACGGCAACCAGATATGTAGCGCTCAGGTTTTTCTTGGCACCCTGGATGCACGATTAATTGCCCTTGATGCGCGAACCGGTCAAAAATGCCCCTATTTCGGCGATGACGGCGAGGTCGACCTGTCAAAAGGCATCAGAAACTATCGTCGATGGGACTATTCGGTTACCTCACCGCCTATTGTTGTCGGTGATCTGGTAGTTGTAGGTTCTGCAATCGGCGACAATGGTGCGACCGAACTGGAATCGGGTATTGTACGAGCCTATCACGCCACATCCGGCAACTTGGTCTGGTCGTGGGACCCTATCCCCCGCAGCGCAGACCACCCCTCCGTTACAAGTTGGACAGACGGCGCTAATTCCAAAACTGGCGGTGGAAATGTCTGGAGCGTCATGTCCGCCGATGCAGAGCGCGACATCATATATCTACCAACAACGTCACCCTCACCGGACTTTTACGGCGGCAAACGGCTGGGGGACAACGCTTACGCTAACTCAATTGTCGCGCTCAGGGCATCTACAGGTCAGTTTTTGTGGGGATATCAAACCGTTCGCCACGATTTGTGGGATTTTGATTTAGCATCCCAACCTTTATTGTTCGATTATATCCGCGCGAACGGCCAAACTAGACCCGCATTAGCACAAGCAACAAAAATGGGTTTTATTTTTGTACTTGACCGGGAAACCGGCGAACCCCTGCATGAAATTCAGGAACGCCCAGTGCCCCAGACCGATATAATCGGTGAACAAACCGCACCAATCCAACGTTTTCCGGCAATACAACTACACACAACCGATGCACGCCCGTTACATTTGTGGAACAACGGGCCTAATCACGCCGCCGTGTGCGCCAAATTGCTAGATGGGGTTCGCTATGAAGGAATATTTACACCACCAAGCCTGGAGGGAACACTTCTATACCCCGGCAACGGCGGCGGCACCAATTGGGGATCAATGGCTTACAATCCGCAGACAAAAATAGGGTACTTAACCGTCAATCGATTGCCGACCATTGTAAAACTAATACCAAGAACCGAGTTTCGGGCGGCAAAAAGACGAGGAACACTAAATGGGTTACCTGCCCAGCATACCGCCCAAAATGGAGCACCTTTTGGCATGGCGCGAGTAGATGTTTATAACCCCGAAAATAGCCTACCCTGTCTCGAGGGTCCCTGGGCGTCGGTCGTCGCAGTTGATTTGAACCAAGGAGCCATATTGTGGGAAAAACCGGTCGGTGGTGTGCCCGACATAAGTAACGACGCCAGAGCCAATGAATGGGGATTTTACGCCTCAGGCGGGCCCTTGGTTACAGCAGGTAATATCGTTATTATTGCGACGCCGTTTGACCAAAAACTACGCGCCCATAACGGAACAACCGGTGAGATGGTTTGGCAGGCTGACTTACCAGCCGGTGCTCACGCAACACCCATGAGTTATCGCTATAAAGGCCAGGACTATATTGTAGTTACCGCCGGCGGCAGAATACGCGACAGCAAACAGCGAGGAGACTTCGTTATCGCTTACAAGCTGAATAAATAGACTTTCATCGCCGCTGTACTATTGACTAAGATACGCCGAACACGGGACAAAGGGACCTCAAATGACTTCATTTACTCGGCGTAAATTCATCAACGGTGTCATGGTAGCCGGTGCTGCTGGTGTTGTGTCCGCCAGCGCAGATGCTTCTGCTACACCCATCGCCAAACCATCTGTGTCACCGTCCGAGCTTGCGGAGGATGAAGCGTTTTGGCGCACAGTGGCGATTAATTTTGATGTAACTGACAAAATCACCAATCTGGAAAATGGCTATTGGGGCATTATGTCCACACCGGTTCTACAGGAATACCAGCGCCTTACTACATGGGTTAACCGTGAAAACACCAATTTTGCCCGCTGGAACTTGGGGGAAACATATATGGGTCTGCGCAAGCAAGTTGCTGAATTCCTAAATGTTGGCACCGATGAACTTGCCCTTACTCGCGGCGCGACCGAAGCCCTTCAGGCCTTGATTGGCAGCTATAACCGGCTATCGCCCGGCGATACGGTTCTGTATGCCGATCTTGATTATTCCGAAATGAAAACCGCCATGCGCTGGTTGGCTGACCGGCGCAGCGTGGTGCCTGTCAAGGTTAACTTTCCAGAACCAACTAAAGATAAACCGTTGACAGAAGAAGATATTCTATCATTTTATGAACGATCGTTCGATGCTAACCCGCGCACCAGGCTTTTGTTGCTGACCCACTTAAATAATTGGACCGGCCTCATCATTCCTGTGGCAAAAATCACTGCCATGGCAAAGAGCCGCGACATCGACGTTATTTTGGATGCTGCCCATTCGGTTGGCCAAGTGGATTTCGATATCAAGCAATTGGGTTGCGATTTTGTCGGCGTAAACCTGCATAAATGGGTCGGCGCTCCGCTGGGTTGCGGGGTTATCTACATCAACAAAGACCGTGTCGGCGATATTGATACCTATATGGCAAAAACACCCGGCTCCTATAAGGTAACCGCGCGCATCGATACCGGCACCGTTAACATGGCCGCCCATATGGCTATTCCCAAAACATTGGAATTTCACAATCAGATCAGCACCACAAACAAAGAAGCGAGGCTCCGGTATTTGCGCAGCCTTTGGGTGGAGAAAGCACGCAGCATGAAAGGCTTAACGGTGCTGACGCCTGACGACCCAACCATGGTTGCGGGTCTAACATCGTTCCGGTTGGACGGCGTAACGACAACTAAAGCCAACAACGCTCTAATGAAACGCCTTGCGACCGAGTTCGGCGTTTTAACAACCCGCAGAACCGGACCTGCAGCTGGTGATTGTATCAGAGTGACACCGTCGTTTTACAATAGCCCCGACGACATGCACAAACTAGTAGATGCGCTGGTAAAAATTACTAGCGAGCTATAGACTTCAACCGCGATATGCCCCGCTACCGAGCTTTTCCATGATGATTTCCGGCTTACTAAGCGCAGTGAAGCCGAACTTTTCATAAAGCCGGTGCATGTCCGACGTAGCCAGCAATTGCCGCCGCAAGTCTTGCAAATCTGGGTGTGCGGTTATCGTTTCCATCATTAAATTTCCGAGGCCAAGGCCGCGGTGGGCTGGCTCGATATAAACATCAGCCAAATAGCCATAGGTCGCGCGATCAGTGATCATACGTGCCATACCCACTTGGCCATCCAATTCGTGCAGCAAATGAAAAGCCAATGAATTAGCGAACGCCCGCGAGACGATATTGCTGGAAATGTCTTTCGACCAGTAAGCATCCTCTGACAGCCAACGATGAACACGTTCAAGGTTGAAATCACGGGGATCGTTTGATATCCGATAGGTGTCATGCGTTCGACCAGTCATCAGGCTTTCTGCTCCCACCCACCCATTTCCTTCTGTTGCCAATAAGACATTGAATAGTCGCCGCTTTTCCACGCCTTCCAGTCTTCTCTGGCAGCAGCAACAATGGTTTCGTCGCGGCCATCAAACATGTATAGACACCGATCATATTGATCAAAACCAGCCACCCCTGTCGCATTTATCAGCACCAAAACAGTGGAACCGTTTGGATTGTCATCAGTGGTCGTCAGGAAAAAAGCTTGATCGCCAGCATGGTCGCAACCGTCTTTGTCATGGGGCAGAAAGCTTTCCGGGTCAAATTCCCATAAGGCTTTATCCAAACTGTCGATCACTTCCTGGTCAGAAGCTTTTATTACCGCGCGCAAGCCCGCCTCACTGACTTTTACCATCAGTTTGGGCAGGGCTTCGCCCAGTGTTTGCCGCTGAAGGTGATAAAAACGGATATCTTGCACGTTGCAGCCCCGTCAGCTTTCGCAGTTATCTGCCACAAAGCGATCAAGCAACCGCACACCAAATCCGGTTCCGCCTTTTTCCGAGAGCGGCAAGTCTTTCTCGGACCAAACGGTGCCAGCAATATCCAAGTGCACCCACGGTACATCATTAGCAAATCGTTTGAGGAACTGTGCGGCGGTTATGGACCCACCCGCCGGGCCGCCCAGGTTTTTCATGTCTGCCGTTGGGCAATCAATCAGCTTGTCATAATTGGCATGAAGCGGCATGCGCCAAACCTTGTCGCCTGTATTTACGCCTGCCTTCGAAATCTGGTCCGCCAGTTCGTCGCTGTCACTGAACAGCCCCGCATGTTCGTGGCCAAGACTGGTGATGATTGCACCAGTCAGCGTCGCCAAGTCGATCATAAACTTCGGCTTGAAACGGTCCTGCGTATACCAAAGCGCATCGGCTAAAACCAAACGCCCTTCTGCATCCGTGTTCAAGATTTCAATGGTTTGCCCCGACATACTGGTAACCACATCGCCGGGCCGCTGTGCCGTGCTGGACGGCATATTCTCAACCAATCCAACAGTTGCCACCACATTTACTTTGGCTTTCCGGCCTGCCAGCGCTTTCATCAAACCAACAACTGTTCCGGCGCCGCCCATGTCCCACTTCATCTGTTCCATTCCTGGGCCAGGTTTAAGCGAAATGCCGCCAGTATCAAAAGTAACACCCTTGCCAACGAAGGAAATAGGTTGTTCCTCCTTGCCAGCCCCATTCCAGCGCATGATGACAAGCTGGCTTTCAAAGGCAGAGCCCTGCCCCACGCCCAGCAATGCCCCCATGCCCAGCTTGGTCATTTCTGCTTCGCCGAGAACCTCTACATCAACGCCCAGCGACGACAGACCGCGGATTTCCTCAGTGAAACTTTCAGGGTGCAAAATATTTGCAGGCTCAGAGACCAAATCCCGAGTCATAAATACACCGTTGCTCACCCGCTGTCGCGCAGCAAAGGCGTCAGCATCTTGCTGAGGTTCGGGCGTCAGAACTACCACCTTTTCCAGCGTCGATTTTTTTGCCTCAGGCTCTTTTGTTCGATATTTATCGAAACGGTAACTTCGCAGCAACGATCCTTCCGCGAGGCTAACAGCGTCCACATCGCCGTGGTCGGCGACAATTGAGACTGATTTACTGCCGGATGCTGAAAGCGCCGTAGTAACCGCACCACCAATTTCAACCCAATCCACCTCTGTCAGTTCACTTATCTCACCGATACCCACGAGCAGGACCCGCTCGGCCGCTATACCGTTGGGTGCAACAATGTCCTGGGCTTGACCGGAAGCCCCCGTAAAACGGCCAATTTCTCTGGCTTTTGACAAAGCACCCGATGCTGCGGCATCGGCTTCGGCCGCCAATCCGGCAAAGGGTTCGTCTTTTTCAACCAAAAATGCAACTGCGCCGTCTTTTGGCAGTTCAATTGATGCAAAACTAATCTGCATAGATACCTCAATCATTTAACTGTGTTTATCTGCCGCTCCTGCGGAACGCGCCAGCCATTAACTACTTCTCCAAAGTAATGCCTTCTAAACGCCAGCATGGCAAGCGCCTGCCCTCCAAAATGCCATATTTATCGGTAACAAGCGGATTTCCTTATAAGATTAAGTGATCGGTAATTGCGATTGTGTTCAATCACGGCTATCAAGTCACAAACAGGTTGGCCGAAGATTAAACGTGGGCCATCGCAATCGACGAGAAGCAGCCGTGCCCGCTAACAAAATGACGCCCTCTGTATTGGCACCTTCTGTATTTACGCCCTGGGTTGGACGCGGTTGCTTGCTGGCAGGAACTATTCTGGCATCGGCAATGATTCCGGCGGCCACCACCACTGCACAGAGCGATTCGACTCCTAAAAAGGTAGAGGCGGCGACGGGTGAAAAAGTTGAGTTGGTCGCAGACCAGCTAACTTTTGACCCCGGCACCGGCGACATCAGAGCCAGGGGCAACGTTGAACTTGCCCGTGAAGGTTATACGCTTAAGGCCGGTGAGGTTTTCTACAACGAAACAACCGGGGAGGCGCGTGCGGTTGGTGCCGTTGAGCTTGTTACCCCAAACGGTGACCGAATAATCGCTCCCGAAATACTGCTACAAAACCAAATAAAAGACGCCTTTGTTGAAAATATCCGCTTGATTATGGCTGACGGCGCGCAAGCCGTTGCCGCGTCAGGTGAACGTATCGAAGATACTGGCCGCACCATCCTCAAGCGTGCCTCCTACAGCCCTTGTAAAGTCTGTGCGGATGGCAGCGGCAAGAAACCCTTGTGGCAACTGAAAGCCGTGAGAGTTGTTCACGATAAAGGCAAGCGACGCCTTTACTATAAAGATGCAATTCTTGAGGTGCTTGGGATACCAATTTTTTGGACGCCTTATTTCTCCCACCCAGACCCAACAGTTGATCGCGCCAGCGGGCTTTTGCCACTGGACATTCAAACCAGCAGAAACCTGGGTTTCGTTGCCGGCATCCCTTATTATCATGTTTTCAACGACAGCATCGACGCGACTATCACACCGGTCTACACAACGCGAGAAGGCTTTGTCCTGAAGGGACAGTACCGCCAAAACATCGGCGTCGGACAGTTCAGTTTCGATGGCAGCATTACCCGGGCGGACCAACGCGATTTCAACAATCTTCGCACTGGCACCAAGGAAACCCGCGGGAATATTTCGTCGCAAGGACGCTTCCGGCACGGCGAGCGATGGCGCTCAACCTACCAAATCAATTATGCATCTGACGACACCTACCTTGGTCGCTATGAAATTTCGAACGCCGATACGCTGGTCAGCGAATATTTACTGGAGGGCTTTTTCGGTGCCTCGTATATATCATCACGCGCCATTGCTTTTCAGGGACTAAGGCTTGAAGATGACAGCGGCAAAGCGGCCTTCGCATTGCCGTTAATTGACGCTGAATTTGTTCCTAATTACAAGCCGCTCGGCGGCACCATCAGCCTGCGCGGCAATGCCCTTGCACTACACAGAACCGACGGCCTTGATACCCGAAGGCTCTCACTAATTGCCAACTGGCAGCGACGCTGGATAACACCAAACGGCTTTGTGGTGGATGTTGACGCTCTGGCGCGGAGCGACTTATACAACCTGGATGCCGCCGACCAACCAGATGACCCAGCATTTGCTGGCTCCTTCGGCGGTACATCGGGCAGCGAGTGGCGAAGACTGGCGCGCCTAACTGCAACTGTTAGCTGGCCTTTGGTGAAATACGGTACTGGCGGAACCCACACCGTTGAACCAATCACCGAACTTAGCCTGTCGCCGAGGCGCGGAACACCAGACAGTATTGTAAATGAAGACAGCCGGGCATTTGAGCTTTCAGACCTCAATCTGTTTGCTGCTGATCGGACCAGCGGATTTGATCTTTGGGAAGAAGGCAGCCGGGCAACATTTGGCGTTCGTTGGCGCTATGAGGGCAATGGCCTGACGACAGACGTTCTCGTCGGCCAGTCATGGCGGATATCCGGCCAGGAAGTGGTACTGGCAGACGGCATCGGCCTTGAGGGCGATTCGTCTGATATCGTTGGCCGAACCTATATAAGCTACAAAGGGTGGGTCGATTTTGAACATCGCTACCGACTTGATGACAAAAGCTTCAAAATGCGTAGAAATGATATTGACGTAACTTTCGGCGACGACAAGAAAAGCCTGCGCGCCGGTTATACTAGGTTGAACCGCAATTTGCCGTTCATCAACCGCGAAGACCGGGAAGAAATCCGGGTAAGCGGCTTCTATAAAATTGATGAAAACTGGAAATTATCCGGCACATGGACCCGACGCCTCGAAGGGGCTGAATTGCCAGCGTTAATTGAGGATTCAGGCCCAGTGCAATATAGTGTTGGTGTTGAATATCAGAACGAATGCATAGAGTTGGGCCTGCGCCTGAGAGAAACATTTACCCGCGACCGCGATGTGGAACCCGGCACTTCCATCATGTTCCGGTTAAAATTGACGAATTTGGGGTAGTTAATCACTGCGAAAGCCGCTAAAAGGCTAGCTGATCTGCCTCTATATAGAAGAAACCTGTCGACCATGTTGAGTAACACTAGAATGAGCAATCCTATTCGGCTGATAAAAAACCTGTTGGTCATCGGTAGCTTTGCCGCCGTTTCCCTGACTACTTATGTAGCAGCGCAGCAACAACCTGCACCCCAGCCCTTGAATAGCATTGAAGTTCTGGTGAACGACGAACCAATTTCATCCTTTGACATTAACCAACGCCTTAGATTGGTTATTGCTATATCTGGCGGCGTATCAACGCAGGAAGAATTCCTTCAGGTCCGCGAACAGGTTATACGCTCGATGGTAGACGAACGGCTGCAACTTCAAGAAGCCGCAGAGTTTGAACTGGTCATTGAAGATGCCCAACTTGAACAATTTTTTGCCCGCCGCGCACAAGGGTCAGGCCAGGAGCCCGAACAATTTGCTCAGGCTCTCACGCAGATTGGGTCAAGCAAAATCACTATGAAGCGTCAGATGGAAGCTGAAATTGCCTGGTCACAGTTGGTGCAAGGTCGCCTCGGTGCAACGGTTAGCGTTTCCGATGAGGAAGTCGAAGCATTCATTCAGCGCATATATGACAACCGCGGCAAATTTGAGTATCGCTTAACCGAAATTGTGCTGCTTAGCGAAACGCAGCAACAGTCTGCAAGTGTTGAAGCAAACGCCAATCAATTGGTTGAGCAAATAAGAGCGGGTGCCGCCTTTGACCAGATCGCACAACAGCTGTCAGCCTCCTCAACCGCTGCTGTTGGGGGCGACCTCGGCTGGGTTATCGTTGATGATTTGGACCCACTGTATAGCAAAGCAGTGCAAGAAGGCTCTGTTGGCAATACACTTGATCCAATCCGCACACCCGGCGGCTTCCTGATTTTGGCCGTGGCCGATCGCAGGCGCGTACTAACGGTCGATCCGTTAGACACACAGCTTGTGCTTAACCAATTACATTTGCCAACCGCGGACATCGCTGCGGGCTTGGATAAATATCTTTCTGTCGTAACCCCGCTTAAAGACACCACAACCAGTTGTGACACCATCGCGGCACTTGCAGCTGCCGCTGGCCTAACCGGCCGCACCGAGATCGCGCCACTGCGCCTGCGAGATCTAACCAACAACTTCCGCGGCGAGGTCGAAAACCTTAAAATTGGCCAAACAACTGGCGTGCTCGACGCTGAAGACGGAAAACGGGTCCTTGTTGTTTGCAACCGCCAAGCCCCTGTCGTTCAGGAACCAGATTTTGACGCAGTTTACGACCAGTTGGAACAACAACGTCTGTCTATGATGGCGCGGCGGTATCTGCGCGACATTCGCCGCGACGCAATTGTCGATTATCGCTAAAATCATGAACGCCCAAAAACAATGAGTTTCAGGGCGGACCAACTACCGTTGGCTATTACGATGGGCGAACCCGCCGGTATTGGCCCGGAGATGATCGCCAGAATTTGGCATAAACGTTCCGAGTTAGACCTACCCCCCTTCGTTTATGTGGGGACCACTGAGGCCCTGCTTGGTTACGACAACAGTCTTGAAATTCAGCCCGTTGATGACCCGACGAGATTGATGGAGTGCAACGAGAGCAAACTGCCGGTAATTGATGTTGCAACAACCGCTCCCATCGTGCCCGGCACGCTGGATTCGGCTAACGGGCGTGCTGTTATTAAATCAATCGACACCGCGGTCGGCTTGGCCCTTGACGGGCTTGTGTCAGGGTTGGTTACTGCACCAATTCATAAGGCTGGCCTATATAGCGTAGGCTTTGACGCGCCTGGTCACACCGAATATCTGGCACGGCTATGCGGCCTCCCAGACGATCAGTCTGTAATGATGTTATCAACAACTGGACTGCGGGTCGTTCCCGTAACAGCCCACGTCCCCTTTAAAGACGTGGCCCGTGTGCTGACCGCTGACAAAATAATCCACGCTGGTATGGTCACCGCCCACGACCTGCACTCACGCTTCGGGATTGATCGGCCCAAATTGGCGGTTGCCGGACTTAACCCCCACGCCGGGGAAGACGGCACCATTGGCATGGAAGAAGCAACTCACATTCAGCCGGCGGTCTGGGCGCTCAAAGATCACGGTATCGATATCACCGGTCCACTGCCTGCTGACACGCTGTTCCACGCTGAGGCTCGGGAACACTATGATGCAGTTTTGTGCATGTATCACGACCAAGCGCTCATCCCACTGAAAACACTGGATTTTTGGGGCGGAGTAAATATCACGCTAGGCTTGCCAATCATTCGCACGTCGCCCGATCATGGCACTGCACTTTCTTTGGCTGGCAAGGGAACCTGTAGGTTAGATAGCATGATCGCGGCGATCAGAACTGCCGGAAAAATGGCTGGTAATGCGCGCTCAATGGACCTCATCGAGGCAGGGAATGGCTGATCCTTTACCGCCATTAAGAGACGTCATAAAGGCTCACGACCTGCAGGCTAAAAAATCTTTCGGCCAAAACTTTCTGCTCGATTTAAATTTAACCGGCAAAATAGCGCGTGTTGCCGGTGATTTGGCCAACAGTGTTGTTTATGAGGTTGGCCCCGGCCCCGGCGGCCTTACCCGGGCACTGCTGGAAAATGGTGCCAAACGCGTTGTTGCAGTGGAAATGGACCACCGTTGCTTGCCTGCACTGAAAGAAATATCCGCCGCATACGGCGGCGCGCTAGCCGTTCACCGGGCCGATGCTGTTGATATTGACGAACAAAAACTGTTGGAAATTCAAGACGATGAGGACGCACGTATTGCCTCAAACTTGCCCTATAATGTGGGAACCATGTTGTTCGTTAAGTGGCTAACGCTTGACGAATGGCTGCCATGGTACAAATCGCTCACCTTGATGTTCCAGCAAGAGGTCGCAGAACGTATTGTCGCAGCCCCGGGCAGCAAAGCATATGGTCGCCTTTCTGTGTTGGCGCAGTGGCGCGGTCGTGTTCGCATTGCCATGCGGGTTCCAGCGGCGGCCTTCACGCCGCCGCCAAAAGTGTCCAGCGCCATCATTCATTATGAGCCAACAGCCCCGATCGATGATCGTGTTGCCCTTGCTGATTTGGAGTTGATAGTCGCGCGGGCATTTGGCCAGCGCAGAAAAATGCTGCGCGCCAGCCTGAAAGGGTTGGATGTCAATACGCTCCAGCTTCTTGAAAATGCAGGCATCGAACCAACGCTGCGTGCTGAAAATATTAGTGTTGCCGGTTTCGTCGAGTTGGCCCGTCATTATGGTTTGATGCGCGCCTAATATTGAAAACTTATCTTTGGCGCTCTTCCATCAGTTGGCGAACAAAGTCAGACATGCCTGGCCGCCTTTCGCGGCGGAAACGTTCTGCCCTGACAATTGCTTTCAGGTCTTCATAGGTTCGCTCTAAATCGTCGTTGACCAGAACATAGTCATATTCCGCCCAATGACTAATTTCGCTTTCCGCCTGTTCCATTCGGTGTTGAACCGTTTCCTCACTATCCTGCGCACGGTTCCTCAGCCGTTCCTCCAATGCCTTAACACTGGGCGGCAATATGAATATTCGCACAAGGTCAATCGCACTGGCGCTGGACATCATTTGCTGGGTGCCTTGCCAATCAATGTCAAAAATAACATCATTGCCTGCCTTCAACGCCTCTTTTACCGGACCAGTTGGTGTGCCGTACCTATTTTCAAAAACGATCGCATGCTCCAATAGCTCCCCGCCATCAATCATTTCGCGGAAACGCTCATGGCTGACAAAATAGTAATCTTTGCCGTCTTTCTCCCCGGGCCTCGGCTCACGTGTGGTCGCAGAAACTGACATAACCACATCGTCATCTTCCTCCAAAAGGCGCCGTGTCAGGGTGGTTTTTCCGGCACCAGACGGGGACGACATTACCAACATCAAGCCGCGCCGTGTTTCGATTGGATCTGAAGACATTCGTAAACCTATATTTATTAAGATATTGAAATAAATTAATTTATTCGATATTTTGAACTTGTTCCCGAAACTGGTCGATAAGAACTTTAAGGTCTACACCGATTTTGGTCAGCTGGGTATCCCCTGATTTGGAACAAAGCGTATTGGCTTCCCGGTTAAACTCCTGACACAGGAAATCCAACCGTCTTCCCACTGGCTTTTCCGCAGCAAGTAATGTTGCCGCTTCGCCGAAGTGGCTTTCGAGCCGGTCAAATTCTTCCTGAATATCGGCTTTCACTGCCATAACCGCTATTTCCTGTGCCAGCCGTTCGTCGCTGACAGGTTTGTCTGATTGTTCAAGTTTCCTAAGCTGCGCTATAAAACGTTCATGCATGGCAACACCGCGATCACCCACCGCCACTTTGGCCGCGGCGAGTAAATCATGCATGGTTTCCAGTTGTTTGGCCAAAAACACTTCCATGCGCCTGCCTTCATCCCGCCGCGCAGCAACAAGGTCAGTAATCAGTAGTTTCAGGTCGGTCAACAACGCCGCTTTAAGAGAGGCCAGTTCGTCATCTGCCGGTTCATCGCTGACCAAATCAACCACACCTTTAATCGCTAACAAACCATCAACGCTGGCAGGCACAACGCCGGGCTGGTCGCTGTAGCGCGCCGCAATTTCAATTAAATCTGCCAGCCTCGATTCGTTGACCACAAACCGTTCACCGTCGACGGCTCGGTCCACTTGAAGGTTCAGAAAAACCGAACCCCGGTTCAGGACCGCGGAAATTTTCTTTTTTATCTCAATATCAAAGCCATCAAGAAAACCAGGGATTTTGGTGCGGACCTCAAGGCCTTTGTTGTTGACGCTTTTGATCTCCCAGTTCCAGCGAAAGGGTCCCGTTTCACCGCCGCGCCGGGTAAATCCTGTCATACTCGCAAGCGTCATAAAGCGTTCCAATAGCTGATTGAATGAGCGGTCATTATAGTAAACTAAACGAGGTTTGGCACAAAAATAGTGCCTAAACTTTTGCTAAGGAGTGTTTTTCTCAATGCGGCGCCAACGGGCGACATTTCTATTGTGTTCAGCCAATGTGGTGGCGAAAGCATGGCCGCCTGTACCGTCAGCGACAAAATAAAGATACGCAACATTGGCCGGATTTAACACCGCTGCAATCGATGCCTTGCCAGGGTTCGCAATCGGTGTTGGCGGCAATCCACCACGTCGATAACTATTGTAGGGCGTATCGCTACGCAGATCGCTCCTGGTAAGCCCGCGGCCCAAGGGAACGCCGCCAGTGAGGCCGTATATAACCGTTGGGTCAGATTGGAGGCGCATACCCTGCCTCAATCGGTTGATGAATACCGCAGCCACCAATTCTCGCTCACTTGCAAGCCCGGTTTCTTTTTCAACGATCGACGCCAAGATAATTGCTTCACGCGAATCGGTAAACGGCAAATTCCCTGCACGAGACCACCACATTTGTTCAAAAGCATCATCCATGGCGGCTTGCATGCGGACCACAAGGCCGACCGCCGCGTCGCCCCGTTCATAGTAGTAGGTTTCCGGCAGCAAACTCCCCTCTGCTGGCGGCATATAACCGGACATGTCCAGACCAAAGCTTTCGCGCAGCAAGGTTTCAACATCACTAACCGATGCACCTTCAGGCACGGCAAGTCGTCGCTTGTAAGTATGTTGATATTCGATTCTCGATAAAGTTTCATAAAGGCTTACGCCCGGTGAAATTTCATATTCTCCGGCATGCAAACTTCGATCAAGATCACGCCAGCGCGTTGCTAGTTTAAAATGCCATGCTTCACGAACAAGCCCTTTGGCCGCAGCCTGTTTCGCAACGCTACTAACACTGGCGCCGACCTCAATGAACAATAACTGGGTTTCAGTGTTGGAGCCAGGACTGGCGGACAAATGCCGCATGAAACCCGTGCTTAATCCCGCCAGCAGTAAAACCGCAGCAAAAAACACTACTAATATATGTAAAAACCGGCTTTGCATAATAGCGATAGCCTAACAGGGTTTTTCCGCATTCAAAACCGGCGTTTTGGAATCATTGAGCCCGAGTTGAGAGGTTTAACTCCCGAATTTTTTAACAACGAGAGAGGCGTTGGTGCCGCCAAATCCAAATGAATTTGACAACGCGGCTTTCACGTGTCGTTCCTGAGCTTCCAGTGGCACAAGGTTCATGCCGTCGCAGCCTTCTGCGGGTTGGTGTAGGTTCAATGTTGGCGGCACAACGCCGTCCTGAATAGACTTGATGCAGAAAATCGCTTCGACCGCACCAGCCGCACCCAGCAAATGCCCAATTGAGGATTTGGTTGAAGACATGGCAACATTATCAGCGTGACCGCCCATCAAGCGTTTTACCGCGCCAAATTCAATAGGGTCGCCGATGGGTGTCGATGTGCCGTGGGCGTTAATGTAACCAATATCGTCCACATTCAGCCCTGCGCGTTTGATCGCAGCGGCCATTGAGCGGTATCCGCCGTTACCGTCCGGCGCAGGCGCGGTCACATGATGGGCATCACCCGACATGCCGTACCCGGTCACCTCACAGTATATTTTCGCACCGCGCGCCTTTGCGTGTTCCAGTTCTTCCAGAACCACAACACCAGCACCTTCGCCCATAACGAAGCCATCGTGCCCAACATCCCAGGGGCGAGAAGCCTCTTCTGGCGTATCATTGTATTTTGTTGAAAGTGCACGCGCCTGCGAAAATCCAGCAAAAGCAACGCCGCAAACCGATGCTTCTGCACCGCCTGCAATCATAACGTCGGCATCATCAAGCGCGATCAAACGTGCTGCATCACCGATTGCGTGAGCGCCCGTTGAACAAGCCGTTACTACAGCGTGGTTTGGCCCCTTGAAACCATATTTAATCGACACATTGCCGGAAACAAGATTGATAATCGAACCAGCGATAAAATGCGGACTGACCTTGCGAATACCCCTTGTATGAAGGGTTACTGCCGTATCTGCGATCCAGCGAAGGCCGCCAATTCCAGAACCAATCATCACGCCGGTGCGGAAACTTTCTTCTTCCCCAGGGTCGGTCCAACCAGCGTCTTCAACCGCCTGCTGGGCGGCAGCCACACCGAAAACAATGAAGTTATCTACCCGGCGCTGGTCTTTGGGCGTCATATAATTGTCTGCGTTAAATGTACCATTTGAGCCATCACCCAACGGCACTTCGCAAGCAATTTTACATGGGAATGTCTCGGTATCAAACAAGGTGATAGGGCCAGCGCCTGACTTACCCGCGATCAGATGATCCCATGTGGTATCAACAGTGTCCCCTAGCGGTGAAACCATCCCCAAACCGGTAACAACTACTCTTCTCATCGACTGTCCCTCATTCATTTGCCAGCGCTGCCTTCGCTATAATGCTGGCATGCACTTTACTGCGAAAAGGCGCTGCTTAGAAACCTAAAACCGCCAAAAAAACAAATGGTGATTATTTACGAATAAAAAAGGGCAACAACCAAACCACCCGGCCCGGTTATTGCCCTCAATAATACTGAATCCCGCTTAGGAATTCGCGCTGATAAAATCAATCGCGTTTTTAACGGTCTGAATTTTTTCAGCGGCGTCGTCTGGGATCTCGATTCCGAACTCTTCCTCAAACGCCATTACCAGCTCAACTGTATCAAGGCTATCAGCGCCAAGATCATCAATAAAGCTTGCAGTGTCGGTTACTTTGTCTTCGTCGACACCTAGGTGCTCGACTACGATTTTCTTCACCTTTTCGGCGATTTCGCTCATAGCTATGTCCTCGTTTATAACACCGTTAAATCGGAGATCATTTAGTCTTAAATATGTCCCCGGCTGTACGGTTTCCCTGCTATTTCGGCTGGAATGACCGCGTCGCGGCTGCTCCTAACACAGTTTATTCGGTTTGAGAAGCCCAGGAACCAGAATTCCCTATTTGAACTTTTCAAACCATTACTTACGATTTTAATCAACTGCGCGCAACCCTTGGCTTGCGACCACCAAAGTCAATGCCGCGCCGACGACGCTGTCGCGGTCAGATCATCGCCATACCGCCGTTTACATGCAGCGTCTGGCCAGTAACATATTGCGCCTCCGAGCTGGCCAGATACAGAACTGCAGATGCAATATCTTCGGGTGATCCAAGCGCGCCAGACGGAATTCCACCAGTAATTGCTGCCTTCTGATCATCTGTCAGCGCATCGGTCATCGGTGTTGCGATAAATCCCGGCGCAACACAATTGATAGTAATGCCGCGGCTGGCCACTTCCTGTGCCATAGATTTCGACATGCCTATCATGCCCGCCTTTGATGCCGCATAGTTGGCCTGCCCAGGATTTCCGGTAACACCTACAACAGAAGTAATATTCACCATCCTGCCCCAGCGCGCTTTCATCATCCCGCGCATCACACCTTTCATCAGACGAAAGGCGCTCTCCAGATTAACTTGCAAAACCGTGTCCCACTCATCGTCTTTCATGCGCATGGCCAGGTTATCTTTGGTAACACCCGCGTTGTTGACCAGAATATCGACACTGCCCATGGCCGCAACCGCCTCTTTGGCCAACGTATCTACACTGCCGCGGTCCGCCAAATTAGCGGCAATAACATGAGCGCGCTCACCCAACTCAGCGGCCAGTTCAGCCAACTTCTCCGTCCGGGTTCCGGATATTGCAACGGTCGCGCCTGCACTGTGCAACGCACGGGCAATCGCCGCGCCAATACCGCCGGTCGCCCCGGTTATCAATGCGTTTTTTCCTGTTAAATCAAACATCTAAAATCCCCAGTTACTATATTGCCTAATTATAATGTCGCTACGAAAGCTTCTATATCGGCAGGGTCCTGCAAGTTTGCCGTCGCAAGGTCGCGGTCGATGCGCCGAGCCAGTCCACAAAGTACTTTTCCTGCGCCCACTTCCACCATTTGATCAATACCGAGCGATGTCATCGATCCAACACTTTCACGCCACCTGACAGCACCAGTCACCTGCTCGACCAATAATGTTTTGATGCCATCCGGCTCGCTGATTGGCACCGCCAATACATTGGCAATCACCGGCAACACTGGCCGTTTGATTTCAACGTTGGCCAGCGCGGCCTTCATCTCGTCAGCTGCTGGCTTCATCAATGGGCAATGGAACGGTGCCGAAACCGGCAGCAGCAAGCCGCGCTTGGCTCCTTTGGCCTTGGCAATATCAATCGCTCGCTCAACCGCGCCCTTGTGCCCGGAAACAACAATCTGACCGTCAGCGTTATCATTGGCTGCAACAACAATTTCGCCGCCTGAGGCTTCTTCGCACACAGCTTTGACCTCGTCCATCGACAGTCCGAGGACTGCCGCCATTGCACCCTCTCCCACAGGCACAGCACGCTGCATTGCCTGGCCACGTAGTTTTAACAGTTTGGCGGCATCAGCGATGCCAAATGCGCCAGCGGCTGCCAACGCAGAATATTCACCCAGCGAATGCCCGGCCACATGGCTGGCAATCTCCTCTATTTTCAAACCGCCCGCCTCCAGAGTGCGCATAACCGCCAACGACACTGCCATCAACGCTGGCTGGGTATTTTCAGTCAGACGAAGGTCTTCCTCCGGACCTTCCCACATAATTTTGGACAGGTCCTGTGACAGTGTGTCATTCACTTCTTCGAAAACGAATTTTGCTGCGGGTTCAGCATCAGCGAGCGACTTACCCATGCCAACGAATTGGCTGCCTTGGCCCGGAAATACGAGTGCGCGGGTCATTCAATCCTCCGATATTTTATTGTTCAAGTACCATCATATGTCGGCAAATGACATATAGCCAACCGAGAAGGCAAGAAGTTTGACAAAAACTCTCTGAATATCGATTTCTCACCTGGTCTTGGAGAACGAATGAGTCACATTCATGCAGGCGCACTACCCCGCACAGTCATAGGTGCTGATCAACCAACCCTGGATTTCAGCGCCTCCAAAAAAGAAAAAGCCCAACCCTTCGTAAAACGCGTATGAAATCGCGATATGCTTTACTTTTGGACTTAATGAAAACGCATCCAAATCCATCATAAATCCTTTCTTTCATCGCCGTTGCAGTTACACTGGAACAATCGCTCTGTCTTACAGGTTTCCAAAAGGGTTGATGGTAAAATATGGCTCTCCACATTGTAAAAGTCGCCGCGGGCATTGCCACGCTGAACCGTCTCGAGGAAATTGTTGCGCATTACTCCTATAACGATCCCGACCTTGGCCCGATCATGCCTATGTCATCGCGCAATCGACCTCAGCGGACTGAGGTTCTTGACGGGGGTTCAGTTTACTGGATCATAAAAGGCAAAATTGTCGCCCGCGCCCATATTGTTGCGATCAGAGACGACGAGCGACCAGATGGCCGGAAGAGCTGCCAAATCTGTATAGAGCCAAAGGTCATTCACACAGTACCGTTATTGAAACGCGGCTTTCAGGGTTGGCGTTACCTGAAACCAGAAGACGCACCCGCAGATTTGATAACCGGCGACGGCGAAGCAGGCAAAGGCTCTGCTGATCTGGCCAATGAATTGCAAGTTTTGGGGTTGCTCTAGGTTACCATATTAAACCAAGTGGTTGACAATTACAGCCGCACTCTATATTCAACCATATGGTTTAGTTATATCAGGAGAAGCAAATGCCCGACATTTTGCTCAATTTCCCAGTCAATGCACCGCTTGAAAAGGTTTTTGACGCCATCACAACCCCAAACGGACTTAATCAATGGTGGACGCTCCGATCCAACGGCAAGCCTGAAGTTGGCACCACCTATGAATTATATTTCGCCGAAAACTATGATTGGCGCGCGACGGTTGTAGAAGCCGACCCTCCGCACCGATTAGTGCTGAAGATAACGGATGCCACGCCCGATTGGCAGGGCACACATGTTGGCTTCACACTTGACGAAAGCGACGGACAAACCAAACTCAGTTTCGAACACACGGGCTGGCCGGAAGACAGCGACCATTTCCGCTCCTCCAGTTTTTGCTGGGCCATGTATCT
>JAJFIT010000147.1 GCA_021774775.1 Alphaproteobacteria bacterium
GTCAGCCCACCGCATTTGGTGCACCACCGACCGCATTCCCGACAAAAGCGTCGAATTAGACCAAAATCATATACAGGTCGTGGAGACCAATGCGCCCTAATCTTCAAACTTGGCAACGCGTCCGCGGTGCACAATTACGATAGGACTTTCGAGAGTCGAAAGATTTACCAAAGGGTTCTCCCTCAGCAGCAACAAATCCGCCGTTTTTCCTTCCGCAACGACGCCCACATTGTCGTCACCCAACGCTCTGGCACCGCCGATTGTCGCGATCATGAGGACTTGATGGGATGTCAATCCTGCCTGTTTCAAAAGTGCCAATTCACGATGAATTGTTATGCCCGGGAAAATACCCAATGAACTGACGCCACTGGAATCTGTTCCAAGGGCTACAAAAACACCAGCTTCAACGCTTTTCTTTAGAAATGTGAAAGCCGGTTGGTAATCATAGTCGGGATCGCGTTTTATCAGGCGGTTTAGAATCGTGGTCAAAACAATGTTTCGGGCCCTGATTTCATCGAGATACAAGTCGATTTGCCCATCAGCGTCGGCGTTCAAAGCCAATATCTGTGCAACTTCCTCAATATGCTCTAGGGACCTTGCGCCAGAATTCAGCACTTTCATAAGTTGATCATGATCTCTGAAGACTTCGTCTCTAATCGGGTAATGACCAGCGATAGGCAGGCCAAGCGCTTTAGCTTTTTTTGCAAGCGCAGTGTAATTTTCTTCCGAAAGTTCGTAGAATTTAACAAGATCATACCCGGCTGCTTTATACTCCTCCAACGCTGCACTAATCTCATCAACGGTGGCAACCAGCCGCCAACCACTATTGAATTTTTCCGACGTAATCGGGCTTGCCACAACAATTGTAGGGCCAACCACATCCCCGTTTAATACCCTGTCTCTCAGCTGCAAAATCTCGGGCGTACCGTTCATTGTTCGAACCGATGTTATGCCCTTTTCGAGATATTTTACCAATTCTTGCTGATCATTTAGATGAATATGGGCATTGACAAGCCCAGGGCTAAGATATTGGCCGTTACCCTCAATAACTTGCTTGCAATCCTGCCGCGGGCCACTGCTGGTTGGAGTAATGCTGGATATCGTAGACTCGCTGATGATCAAGTCCTGATGCTCCATAAGGCCCCGCGCTGTCATTGAAACAATATTCACATCCTTAAAAAGGATGGAACAAGTGGCTTTTGCGGACCCTGCATTTACACCAACATCAAGAAATATCAATGCCGCCAAAACAAAGTTGATTTTTGAAAACACGGTGATCTTCATCAAATTTTCCTCCTAGATTCCTTGTTCCGTAACAAAGCCATGATCTCATTAGTAGGATTTTATTGTATTAGTTACGTTATCACATAAATTATGTCAAGCCAAGTTTCCAGAGGTGACACGCCGGTAAAAAGCCGCTAGCCTATTGCCATGCAAAAGGATTTAGACCTTCAGGAACAATCCGCTAACCCGCGCGCCGACTTCAGTACCAATGAGGGGGAGCCACCTGCATTTCTGGCCAAAGCGCCAACGGCGGCAAGCAACCCGTTTGTCTTTGCAGCGCCCCATAGTGGCAGGCATTACCCCGGCAGGTTTCACCAGTTATCGAAACTGGGTGCGCACCAGCTGCGATTGTCAGAAGATGCGTTTGTTGATGACCTTTATGACGGCGTGACGGCGGCAGGAGCGACCCAGTTGGTGGCAACCCACGCGCGCTCGTTCCTTGACCTTAACCGCGCCGCCAATGAGCTGGAGCCCGCGATGTTTTCCGGCGTCTGCGGCAACTTTGATGCGGACCTGAACAACAGGGTTAAGGCCGGGCTCGGGGTGGTACCGCGCATTATCGGTGAGGGCATGCCGATTTACGGCGGGCCCATTCCGATCAGGGAGGCCTTCAAACGCCTGGAGGAAATATACACGCCCTACCACGACAAATTAAAAAGCCTGCTTATGGCGCGGCACAAACAGTTTGGCAGTGCGGTATTAATCGACTGCCATTCAATGCCGTCCGGGCCGGAACTTGGCCGCAGGATGCAGGCACAGCCTGATATCGTTCTGGGTGATTGCTGGGGCACCAGCTGTTCGCGCGAAGTCACTGGCATGACTGAGCGACTGTTTCTGGAGGCGGGCTTCAAAGTACGGCGCAATGTGCCCTACGCTGGCGGTTATGCCACCCGCCATTACGGTGCCCCCGCACGCGACTGCCATGCCCTGCAGATTGAGATTAACCGCAGCCTGTATATGAACGAGAAGACAGTTGAGAAACTGGCAAGCTTCAACGATGTGCGGTTGCGAATTCTGGATGTATGCCGGTTTATGATCCAGTCCTATAACAGCCTGCACGGCGCGCCGCTCAAAAAAGCAGCCGAGTAGCGACAGAGTAACTGACGTATTTGCTGGCATTTCCCGCAGCTAGACCATGAGACAAAAAACGCCGCACTTGCGCCCAGAGCTATTGTCAAAAAAAAGGCCACGCTTGCGCCCAAAGCTGTGGTTAAAAAAAAAGGCCACGCTTTCGCGTGGCCCAGGCTCAGGGAGGAAACGCCCACGGAGGGCATCGGCAAGCTATGCTCGCCTATCCTTAAGATAAAACTCGCGGGCCCATTTGCCAAGGGCACCGCCCATAACGAATAGTTGAAGCCCGCTTGATGCCACCGTAATTCATTGAAGTTAAACCATTTTTATAAAGTCGGCGCTTCCAATTTTTTTTCCGGTAGTTTCCGCGATTATTCCACCAAATAGCCAATTAACAGCTTAAAAGTGTGCGAATCGATTTAAACGATTGTTTCAAAAAAGATTCACATGACCGCAACCTGAGTGTCACAAATCATCAAGACACTGTAGCAAATAGAAAATTTCGCCTGAACAACTCAGTGAACAACTCAGTGGGCAACTCAGGCAAGGGGTCGGAATAATACACGCGGTGCGATTAACAAAGCCAAGGCGCATTAGCCGTACGGCTTTAAAGCCGCCTCGCAACAAATGGTGAAGCTACAATGTTCCCAACACTGTTCCGCGACAACAACCGCCTGCCCGGCGACAGGATCGATATCCCATCCAGCCTGCAGCGTGTTAGCACCTCAATCGCAGAGGCCACGCTGGCAGACTGCGAACCGGAGGATGCACCGTTGAGCGCACGCAACAACAAACACACCTACCGTGCGGTGTTTATCTCGGACACTCATCTGGGCACCCGCGCCGCTCGGGTCGACCTGTTGCTTGATTTCCTGAAAACCGTGCGCTGTGAGCAGCTTTATCTGGTCGGCGACATCATTGATGGCTGGCAGCTAAAGCGAAACTGGTTTTGGGACACCACCCATAATGATGTGATCCGCCGCGTGCTGAAAATGGCCAAGCACGGCGTTAAGGTCACCTATGTGCCGGGCAACCACGATGAAGGTTTACGCGGCTTTGAAGGGCACGACTTGGCTGGAGTGTCCCTCGAGCCAGAGCTTGTTTATGAAGGCGCATCAGGCAAACGCTTTTGGGTGCTGCACGGTGATCAGTTTGACGGCGTGGTAAAATACGCCAAATGGCTGGCCCATGTAGGCGACCGCGCATACAGCTTGCTACTACGCCTTAACACCCACTTTAACCGGGTCAGGCATTTGTTTGGTTATGACTATTGGTCGTTGTCCGCCTACCTGAAGCACAAAGTTAAAAACGCGGTTGAATATATCGGCAAGTTCGAAGAAGCCGTCGCCATGGAAGCCAAGCGGCGCGGCGTAGACGGCGTTATCTGCGGCCATATTCACCATGCGGAATGCCGTGATTTCGGCGGCACCATCTATATGAATGACGGCGACTGGGTGGAAAGCTGCACGGCGCTTGTGGAACACAGCGACGGCCGCTTTGAAATTTTGCATTGGGCCGACGAGGTTGCCGCCCGCGGCGATGGCAAAGACCCACACAAAAGGGAGAAAAAGCGTAACAACACTCCCCAATCAACTCCAGTTCCAGTGGCAGCAGAATAATGATGGATGGCACTCAGCAAATGTGGTCAGCACAAACCGCAAAGTTAAAAATCTGTATTGTCACCGATGCGTGGCATCCGCAGGTGAACGGCGTTGTCAGAACCCTGGATAACTTGCGCCATGAGTTGGAGGCTGTCGGCCACACAGTGACCATGCTGACACCTCGGCTTTTCAAAACCATTCCGTGCCCCACTTATTCGGAAATTCGGCTAAGCATCAATGCCCGTAGAAGAACAACACAATTGTTGTCTGGCTACGAATTTGATGCCATTCACATCGCCACCGAAGGCCCGCTGGGGTGGGCGGCGCGGCACTGGTGCATGAAAAATGAAGTTGCTTTCACAACTGCCTATCATACCGCTTTCCCCGAATATATCGCAGCACGCAGCCCCTTTCCTGCCCGCTGGTTTTACCCCACCTTTCGCCGCTTCCATGAGTCCAGTGCCGGGGTCCTGGTTGCGACAAAAACCGTGCGTTCATTGCTACGGGCAAACGGCTTCACGAACATTATCCCCTGGACGCGCGGTGTTGACACCAAACTGTTCAAACCGCTGGGTATACTGGCCCCGATTACGGAGTTAAGCGGCCTGAAACGGCCCTTGCAACTATACGTGGGCAGGGTCGCCGTTGAAAAAAATATTGAGGCTTTTTTAGCGTGTGAAACACCGGGCAGCAAAATCGTTGTCGGCGCTGGGCCAGTGCTTGAGAAATTGAAAGCCAAATACCCGGAGGTTTGTTTCCTTGGGGCAAAATACGGCGAAGACCTTGCCAGTATATATGCCAACGCGGACGTTTTTGTCTTTCCGTCGAAAACCGACACGTTTGGCCTGGTAATGATCGAGGCGTTGGCGTCCGGCACCCCCGTTGCTGCCTACCCGGTGCAGGGACCACTGGATGTGCTGGGGGCAGATGGCTGCGGCCCCTTCCCTGACTGGCGCAAGCAAATCGCCGCGCTGGACGAAAACCTGCAAACCGCCATCCAGAAAGCGCTGACGCTCAACCGCAACGACTGCACGGCCTTTGCCCAATATTATGATTGGCCCAGCGTCGCAGAACAGTTTGTCAGCGCCCTGCGGGTCCATGATACAGTCTGCGAAGCGCATTACAAACCTTCCGCAGCCGCTACATGACAACAATATAGCCTTTAGACCTTAATGGAATAGGCTATCGTTTTTGGCTGATTTCTTGTTCTTTTTCTCTTCTTTATCTTTTTTATCTTTTGCCATTTTTAGCTGTTTGGATTTTTCCACTGCACCGTTGGCCGCCTGGGCAACAAACGAGCCTCCTCAAGCCGATAGATAATATACGAACACTAAACTAGGGTTCCAATACAGGTATAGTTCTATAACTAAATCTTAATATCTCTCCAGCATGTTAGAACCTCGAATTTCATATTCACAGGCATCTTTATCGGAGAAACAGCATGTCACCGGAAACAATTCAATCAGTACAGGACAGCTTTAAAAAAGTAGTCCCTATTGCGGGTACTGCTGCCGATATTTTTTATACACGCCTGTTTGAAATTGCACCGGAAGTGCGGCCAATGTTCCCGGAAAACATGATAAAGCAAAAAGGTAAATTGATGCAAATGTTGGGGACTGCCGTCCAGAACCTGCATCGTCTGCAAGATGTTCTGCCCGCCATCCAAGAACTCGGTGTTAAACACATTTCCTACGGCGTAAAAGATGCTCACTATGATATCGTTGGCAGCGCACTACTGTATACTCTTGAAAAAGGCCTGGGCGACAGCTGGACATCTGGCCTAAAAGCAGACTGGACGGAAGTGTATACAGCGCTTGCGACCATCATGAAAGAAGCCGCTGCGACACAACAAGCGGCAGAATAGACCTTACAATATTGACTTCATCATATCTGATTTATGCCCCGTATAATCCCGCTTATCTAACCAAATATAATACACCCCTTGCCTAACCCCATCTTTCCTGCGTATAAGCGCCGCAAATGGTAAGGTTCCATGCTTTTAAGGCAATGGGGCCTTTTTAAATTGCAGCGATTATCCGTTACAAGGCTGCCTACGAATGTATCTGGTTTAGAAAGTCATCCAAATGACAAAAAAAATTCGCAACATTGCGATCATCGCCCACGTTGACCACGGCAAAACCACGCTGGTGGACAACCTGTTTAAACAGTCTGGCATGCTGCGTGATAACCAGCGCATGGAAGAACGCGCGATGGACAGCGGCGATCTGGAAAAAGAGCGCGGCATCACCATTTTGGCGAAATGTACCAGTGTTGTCTGGAACGACACTCGTATTAATATTGTCGACACCCCCGGCCACGCTGATTTCGGCGGCGAGGTTGAGCGCATTCTGTCGATGGTAGATGGCGTTGTGTTGCTGGTGGATGCTGCCGAAGGCCCCATGCCGCAAACCAAGTTCGTGACCCAAAAGGCCCTCGCGCTGGGCCTGAAGCCAATCGTTGTGGTCAACAAGGTTGATAAGCCCGACGGGGACCCCGACAATGCAACCGACCTGTGTTTTGACCTGTTCGTTAATCTGGACGCCAACGACGAACAGCTTGATTTCCCTGTGATGTATGCCTCTGGCCGCGACGGCTGGTGCGACAATGACCTGGACGGCCCGCGCGAAAACCTGCACGCGCTGTTCGATAAGGTTATCGAGCATGTGCCTGCCCCCAAAGTGGTAACCGACGGCAATATAGATAAACCCTTCTCCATGCTGATCAGCCTGCTGGACCGCGACAATTTTGTGGGTCGTATCCTGACAGGCCGCATTGAGACCGGCCGGGTTAAAGTGGGCTCGCCCATCCATGCCCTTAGGCGCGACGGCAGCGTGATTGAAACTGGCCGCATTTCCAAACTGCTCGCCTTCCGCGGGTTGGAGCGTGTGGCGGTTGAAGAAGCCGAAGCAGGCGACATTGTTGCCATCGCAGGCCTGACCGAGGCCACCGTTGCCGACACCATTGCGGTGCCAGAGGTAACCGAGGCCCTGCACGCCATTCCGGTGGACCCGCCAACTCTGGCCATGACTTTCATGGTCAACGACAGCCCGCTGGCGGGCCGCGAGGGCAAGCATGTAACCAGCCGGGTTATCCGTGAGCGCCTGATGCGCGAAGCCGAAGGCAACGTGGCAATCGAAATTACCGAAGCCGCCAGCAAGGACGCCTTCGAAGTGGCGGGCCGAGGCGAACTGCAGCTTGGCGTGCTTATCGAGACCATGCGCCGCGAGGGTTTTGAACTGGCGATCAGCCGCCCACGCGTACTGTTCAAGCAGGACGAAAACTGCAAGCGCCTTGAGCCGTACGAGACCGTGCAAATTGACGTGGACGAAGCGTTCCAGGGTAATGTGGTTGAAAAAATGACCCAGCGTAAAGCCGAGCTGCGCGGCATGGTGCCGTCTGGTGGCGGCAAGGTGCGCCTGACGTTTGATGCCCCTGCCCGCGGTCTTATCGGATACCACGGCGAGTTTCTAACCGACACCCGGGGCACCGGCATTATGGCCCGCGCTTATGATCGTTACGATGCCTACAAAGGCCCGATCCGCGCGCGCCAACGCGGTGTGCTGGTGGCAACAGCGGGCGGCAAGGCCGTTCAGTATGCGTTGTTCTATTTGCAGGAACGCGGCACCATCATGATCAACCACGGTGTTGACGTGTATGAGGGCATGATCATCGGCGAAAACAGCCGTGACAACGATCTGGACGTGAATGTGCAGAAGGCCAAGCAACTGACCAACATGCGCGCTAGCGGCAAGGACGACGCGATCAAGATGACCACGCCGAAAATCCTGCCGCTTGAGGAAGCGCTGGCTTACATTAACGACGACGAGCTGGTTGAGGTGACACCCAACAACATTCGCCTGCGCAAGCGCCACTTGCTGCCGCACGAGCGCAAGAAGGCCAGCCGGGCCGTTGAGGGGTAGTAGCTGAAACCAGGCTTTCAGGTTGCTAAGGAGCCGCGTGCCAGCTTTTGAGCGCGCTCATGGCGTCCCATTCGGAGCGACTTTCAATCATGACCGCATATAGAGTCGGGTTTACCTGATTTCCCAGCCAGTTTTTTTGCTTATAGTCGGGCGTGACTTCCAGAACTACATCCGAAGAAAGGCTATAGTAGGTCTTTGCATCCAATAGGTATGGTGCGGCCCTTCCACCGACAGGATATGCTGTTTAGGGATTTTTTTCATACCGTCCCTTGTTGCCAACACCAGATGATCGGGGTGTATTTCCAGCGCGATGCCGGTCGGGAAACAGGGTTTAATGGCCATTCTGTAATAAAACCACATCAGCGGAACCGCCACCAAAGCCACAAAGACAGACCCTGCCGTCGGAGCAGCTTTCTGGCCGGTCAGCAACGCAAACGCAGGGATAGCCACCAGCAAACCCATAAACACGATAAGCATTGCCCGATGTATCCGTGCACGCTGCATAGCGAAATGAAAAGTCTGTGGTTCGATCATATCATACCCTATTCTGAAAATACTCAGGAGGCAATCGGGGCGCTTTTTCTTTGGGGGCTGGTCTGCGTAGCAAGTTTACTGGCGTTTACTCCCTCCATAATCCTTATCTGACGCCTGCTGTTTTTCGCGCCCGTGCGCTGCAACTTTTTCGCCGAACTCCTTTGACGCCGTTTGCCACCATTCCTGACCATCTATTTTTTTTCTTAAAAGTCCATCCGAGTTTTGCCCGCCCGCAGTTGCCCCGGTAATTGGAATTTCACCAGCGAGATCATCGTGACCAGGGCTGGGAAACGGCTCAGGTTTATCTAGTTCCTGCGCGCCTGGCTTGCCATACCGATCTTCCAAATCTGCAATAATTTTTGGGGACCATTTCTCAAAAATCCGTGCTTTTATTTCATCCGGATCGACGCCGAACATGCTTAAGCCGATACCCAAACCAGCCTCAAGCCCAAACATTTGATTTACTACGGAGGCCCAGCGTCCAGTCTTTGAGACTCTTTCCATTACAGCGTCGTCGCTAATATGGAGATGCAGACTTTCTTGCCCCCCAAAGGGTCGCTCAGAAACATCTTCAATCGACGACCACGGTATCCAAACATCACCAAACTGCGTGAATCTTAGACCAATATCATTTATCTCCAGTACCAATGGTTTATACAGGGCTGACCACAGCACATAAAACCCAATGCTACCAAAGAAGAGCACACCAAAACACATAATGAAACTCAACAACTGGTCTTCAGGAAGTAGCAACACCTCCATTGCTAACCAACCGCATACAGTAGCCATCCCAAAACTACCTATCCCTATCAATATCGATCTTGAATTTGATACCCTATAAATCATGACAATGTTCCCAATGGGCTGTTTCGCTCATAGTGAACAACCCCTTTTGACATCAGTATACTCTTTTGGTTAGCGCATACACAAGGGGAGGGATGTTTCGCGTGGAGCAGGGGCGCTAGAATGCGCTCGGCGCAAGCCTATAGCTTGGTTTGGTTCACCCGTGCGATAAGCTGCTCGCCGGTTTCTACCCGCTCGGAATAGCGGTCAGTGAGGTAACCAGAGTTTCCGCGCGTGAGCAGGGTGAATTTCACCAACTCCTCCAGCACGTCGACGATGCGGTTATAATAGGGCGAAGGTTTCATACAGTTATCGTCATCAAATTCGTTGAAGGCCTTGGCGACCGACGACTGGTTGGGGATGGTGATCATGCGCATCCAGCGGCCCAGTTGCCGCAGTTGGCTAACCACGTTAAACGACTGCGAGCCGCCGCACACCTGCATCACCGCCAGGGTTTTGCCCTGGGTTGGCCGCACAGCGCCCAGCGACAGCGGCACCCAGTCTATCTGTGCCTTCATGATGCCGGTCATGGAACCGTGGCGTTCCGGCGAGCACCACACCTGCCCCTCGGACCATGTCATCAGTTCGCGCAGTTCCGCCACCTTGGGGTGGGCCTCGTCAGCATTGTCATCCGGCAGCGGCAGGCCGCTGGGGTTAAAAATACGCGCCTCGGCCCCCATCGCCTCCAGCAACCGCGCACTTTCCTCCACCACCAACCGGCTGAACGAGCGCGGGCGCAGCGAGCCATACAGCAGCAGGATGCGCGGCGGGTGGGCGGTTTCCGACATGTTGAAATCACTGGCGGCGGGCACCCGGAAATGCTCGGCCTCAACGTTAGGGGTATCGTCTTTGCTCATAGTGGGTGCATCCGCGTAAAGGGGAAAAGGCATCGAAATCTTTGATCGCTTCATTTGGCGCGCCGGGCATATTTTTTCAAGCAAAACCTTGAATCAGACTGGACGCACGCCCACATGCAAGAGTATAAGAAAAACACTTAAACGATAGATCGACATAAGTCGGCGTTCGACAGACGAAGGAAAAAATAAATGCAACAGCAACAAAACACCCCCGTTTTGATTGGCTACGGCGTAACAAAAGCCGAGGCTGCAAAAATCCGCCAGGCAGCAGAAACAAGCAACAACCCAGCGCAGTCGCGCGGCGGTTTGTTCGCCAGTGTGCGCCAGGCTTTTCGGTAAAACAGGCATTTCGTTAAGGCCTGACGCCAACCCTCTATAATAGCTATTGAACAGCGGATGGAGCCGGTCCACCCGCTGATAGGTGTATGGGAGTTGCACCCTTGACATATGATCGGTGTCAGGCAGATTAACGCGTCACTTTGTCTGCGAGCAATCAACCCAACAGAGATACACATAGAACCCTATATGGTACTAGACCCAGATCATAATGCGCCGACCCACCGCTTCACGCCTGCCGAGGCGGCAGAGGCTATCGCCGCGATCTTCACCGAGCCCAGCGCAGACGGCATTCTCGCAGGCCTGCACGCCTTTGAATTTGCTTTCGCTGACCGTTTTGAGTGGCCGTGGATGCGCTGGCGGCACCTGAGCGACGATGACCCGGCCTATATGGCCGCCCTGCCCCTGTCTGCTCCAACGCGATTGCAAGGTATTGAGCAAACCATTCTCAACTCGGCGCTGGATATGCGGCGCGGCGGCACGCCTGAAAGTAAGGGCGGTGCAAGCGCACGCGCGGCTCTGTTCACAGACCTTAGCGAGCTGATGCAGGCCAGCGCGGCGCTTGGCCCCAGCCTGCAGCTGGAACTAACACTGACGGCGTACCACGAACGCAAATGGCGGGCAGTTGAGCTGCTGGCCCTGCGGTTGTTGGCGGGCACATTGACGGGTACAGGGACGGACACAGGGGCGGACACAGGGGCATTGGCCGAAAACACCCGTTACCTGCTGACCGATATGGTGTTTTTTGCGGTCTACCGCCGCCATATGCCCAGCTATGTGGACAACCCCGAGCATTTATACAGTCAGCTCGCTGCATTGCGCGATAATCCAGCCACAGCCGCGATACTGAGTGGAAGCAACGCCACAGCCACCCTTTACCGCGCCAATATGCTGGCGATGAAGGGTGATTTCGAGGCCGCCCTGCCCCTTTATACCACCGCAGCAAGTCCAGAGAATGCGGACGCAGGCAGTTCGAGCAGCTTTGTCAGCCCGGTTTTCCCCCATGCGCAGGTTCTTCTGCCGCTGGACGGCCTTACCGAGGACAGACATGCAAAAGACAGACACGCAAAAGACAGGCGCGCCGACGACATGCAGTGGTACTTTGATCGCAGCAAAACCGAGTTTACCTATAGCCACCCACCGAGCGGCGAACACGCGCTGCTGGTCGCTTGCGAGCAGGGCTATTTTGACCATTACGGTGATATCTATTGTCAGATTGTTGGCCACACCAACCCGGGCGCGCTTATTCATTTTCATTTGATCAATTTCCCAGCCAACCGCGCCGCAACAATTGAACGCTTGCGCGAAATAGAACGCGGGTGCGGTGTGCGCATCAACCACACCTTTGAAGACAGCGAATTTATGGTGAAACGCCCGCAATTGAAAGGCGGTGTGTGTGTTAACACCCGCTATATTTCCCTGCCCGATTATCTGCAGGCCTACGGCGGCGTTACCATCACCGATATCGACGGCTGGCTCTTGAAGTCAATCGAAGACCTGTCAGATTTCGGCGACCATGACAGTTTGGTATCCAGCTGGATTTGGCGCAAAAACACCGGCTATTGGCGGCTGCCGTGGGGCAACCTGTCTGGTGGCTTTTGCTCGATCAGGTCTTCCATGAACAGCATTCGGTTCGCCGGCCTCGTTGCCCACTATCTGGCCCAGCTGTTCCAGCGCAATGCCTATCACGGCAAGCCGCTGTTTTATGCCGACCAGGCGGCGCATTTCCTGTGCCTGAAGTACGCGCAGGAAAACTGGGGCATGGATGTTGGGTTCATTGTTGGCGGCTTTGCCCAAAGCGCCGAATTGCCGTTTCAGGGCCGAAACGAAGGCAAACGTGAAGCGATGCTGGAAATGCTTGAAAAAATTAAAGCCCACAACTGACAGGGCTTACTGCAGGTCCAGGTATGTCAAGATCGATACAATACAGGAAATACCCGGCCAACCTGACGTGGAATGAGTGGAATATTGTAAACTCAGTGCCACATACAGGGCTTTGTCACTGCCATCAAACTCGAAATCACCACTGTTGTTGATGAAATTTGCCGGTGTAATCTTCGCGCTATTACCAATGGTAAATTTATTCCATCCACAATAAACCCAGTTGCCCTGCGGCGGGGTGTTGCAGGTTGACGGGCGGTAAACCGACGGCACACCGCCAGTAAAGTGGATTGAGTTTTGAGGCAGAAGGAATTCCTCCAGATCGTCCTTGCGCCAGACCTGTCGCCGTCTGTTGAACCTGACATTATGCGAGGTGCTGGACCATGCATCACCGTCAGAATTAACCATGACACGCACCCGCGCCGGCAACCGGAAAAAACAGGAAAGTTGCGAAACCGCCACCGACTGCGCCGATGCCTTTAGCGTCAGCATCATCGGCAAGCCCGCAGCGCCCAGCTTCAACAGCGCGCGCCGCTCGGCCAGCTTATTTTGCTTGCTGTTTTTGCTTTTCAACAGCTGAACAGGGGAATTCCGACGATCTTCCACGGGCACCTACCGATATGCTTTCTTTTACCTAGCGCTCTACACGAGCCATGCCCCAACCAGAATTTCGGCACTGTAAGCAGCATTCGTCGGTTTTACCAAAAAAAAATTGTGTCAATTTGTGTCAGGGTTTAGCGGCGTCACATCGATGCCGCCAGCCGCCCTTTCAAATGCGCCAGAACCGGCGCAGACATGTCGCATTCCAGCGCTTTTTTGAAACATGCAGCGGCGTCCACCGGGCGTTTCAGCATGCGCAAAAGCTCTCCGCGCGCGATGTGGTAGGGCGCATAGTCATGCAAGCGTTTGTGCTTGGCCAGCACTTCCAATTTCAGGAAAGCTGCCTCCGGCGCACCCGCGAAAGCCTCGGCCACACAGGCGTTTACCGCCACGACCGGCGAGCCAGTCATTGCTTCAAGGTTGGCGTATACCGCCAGAAGCAGCTGCCAGTTGGTTGCGGCAAAATCAGGCGCTGCGGCATGCCCAGCCGCAATTGCCGCTTCCAGGTGATAGCGCGAGAGATTTGCGCCCAACTGGGCAGCCTTCAGGTAGGAAAAACCCAGATTGATCAGATCGCGGTTCCACAGAGCCCGGTTCTGGTCACGCAGCAAAACCACACCGCCGTCTGCGTCGGCCCGGGCATCAAACCGTGACGCCTGGAACGCCAGCAATGCAGCAAGCGCGTTTGCTTCCGCGCTGGTGGTTTCATCGGCATTTGCGACTGCCACCGCCAACCGCAGCGCTTCCTCTGCCACATCGCGCATCACCAACATGTCTCCGCGCCGGGGCGCGTACCCCAGACTAAACATCAGATAGATAACCTTCAAAACGGTTGGCAGCCGCTGTTTTACCTCAAAACGGCTGGGGCCGTCTGTGATCGACGCGTCACTTTGGGCTGCCTCCAGCGAGCGCAGCTTCCGCTTGGCACGCGCCAGGCGCTGACCAACCGCCGCCTCTTTTTTCAGGAAAAGGGCACCAATATCTTTGGCAGTGAAGCCACTGACAACTTTAAGGGTCAGCATCAGCTGATCTTCCTGACCGATTTCAGGCTGGCAGCAGAGAAAGATAAGTTTCAATTCCGGATCAGTGATGCGTGCGCCGAACAGTTGGCCAAGGCTTTGATCTTTTTCTCGGTCCCGGGTTTCGGGACTGGGTTGCTCGCTGGCTTCCTCCAACCATGGCTGTTCGCGTCCTTCTTTGCGCAGACGGTCGTAAGCCTTGTTGCGCGCGACCCGGTTTAGCCAAGCGGCAGGGTTGTCAGGCATGCCTTTATAGGGCCAGGCTGCCATTGCGGCGACCACGGCGTCCTGCACCACATCTTCCGCCATCTCCAGGCGCGCGGGGCCAAGCTTGCCAACCAAAAGCGCCACCAGCCGCCCACGCTCGCGCCGCGCCAGCCTTTCCAACTGGTGGGTGATGACCTCAAAAGCCAATTCTGGTTCGATGCAGTCAGACATTACACTCCCGCGGGATTAGCGGCGGACTTC
>JAJFIT010000148.1 GCA_021774775.1 Alphaproteobacteria bacterium
GAGTTTGGGCGCGTTATAAGGTCGAAAGCACTATGCGACGGGCAATGACAGTACCCAATCATGGTTTTCCTCGTAACCGAGGACAATCAGCGCGTCGCCGTGCACCTCCAGAAAGGCTTCTGCGACAGGTCGTGTAAATACTGATCGCCACTGCGCGACTTTGCCAGACCGCGTATGAGCGTCGGCCTTGTCGCCGCTACCGAAAAGCGACCAGTTATAAAATGCCTGCTTTGCCTGTGCGCATTCCTTAGCGGACAGACCCATTTGAGCCATGGTGGCGGCGAAACTGGTCATGGTGTCGTCCGCTATCCAATCCTCAAAGCGCACTGTCGTGAAACCGGATAGCCGCTCGCAGTCGCGCACCATATCCAGCGTTGTGGCGTTGGCCACCTGACGGGCCTCAAAAATATAGCGCGCGGCGGCGTCCGGCTCGGCCAAAATTGCTTGCTGATAGGTTTGCCCGCCAAGGGCAGGCAACGGCTCCTGCAGCCATACCTCGTCAGATTTCATATGGTAATGAGCACCGGAAATAACCACATCACGCGGGTCACGGATCATGCGAAAACCCGCATGATCACTGGCAAGCAAAGCGCTGGAAAACCGGCTATGGCCATCCAGGTAGATACCGGCAAGCGTTTCGCCTTCATCCCGCGCAGGATGGCTTTCTGTAAACCGAAGGTCCAGCTTTTCGGCGATATCCGCAAATACCCGCTGCATCCAGACGGTGCCGGTTTTGTGGTAGGTACCAACAAGGAGTGTCTTTTGCTTCATACAGATACTTCTTAAAAACGCAGCCACCAATTAAAAAGGCGAGGACAATAATGCCCTCGCCCCTCGACCAATTGCGTCCACCCTAGTGAACGCCGTGCAAACCTCGCGGCTGCAATTTGAAGCCAGTATAAGCAAAGCAGGCCAATACTGGCAAGTTTATTGGCAAGTTTTCTGATACCCTAGTGAACGCCGTGCATCCACTTGCGAATAAGCGGTGTCAAGGCCAACAAAAGCAAGCCCATGCCAACTGACAGTCCGCCCGCGTACATAAACAATTCGTTGGTTTTGTCCATATCAAGCGCACCGCCAGCATCGTGGCCACCAACACCCATCAATGACGACAATTCGCCTGCTTTATAGTTTCCAATAGCAATAAACAGGAAGAAAGAGCCCATCGTCATGCCGACAATTCGGGTCGGCGACAGCTTGGTTACCATCGACAGCCCTACCGGGCTGATGCAAAGTTCCGCCGCCGTCAGGAAGAAGTAAATCTGCACCATCCAGAGGAAGCTTTTGTCGGTACCTGCATCAAGGCTCATGCCCCACACAAACAACAGATACCCAAGGCCCACTATGATCAAAGCGAGGGCAAATTTGGCGGGCGTAGAAGGCTCAAAACCCGCATGGCCCATTTTGGTCCACATCATTGCGAAAATCGGCGCAAGTACGATGATAAAGAAGGGGTTAAGCGTCTGAACCTGACCAGCGGTGATATTCAAACCGGCAACGTTGCGGTCAATTTGCTGATCAGCAATCAGGGTCAGCGAAGCGCCTTGTTGCTCAAACAGCATCCAGAACATGGTCATGAACAGCAACAGAATTATAACAACGAAAATTCGTTCCCGCTCTTCTTTGGTTGATTTAAGGAAGCCGTACGCCATCAAAATCAGCAAAACCAAAATACCGGTGCCGTCCAACAGCTGCCCGACCAATTCCTGGAACTGCATCATAAACCACATTAGGCCAACAAGCCCGAGGCCAACGATATAGATAATATGTTCGCGGTTCAGGAAGCCTGCAAAAATTGGTTCTTTAAGCTCGGTTTCATTGGGCGGCTCTGCCCGTCCTTCCAGCAAATGTTGGCCCCACAGAAAAGTGGCCAAGCCAATAAGCATACCAAACCCGGCAAGTCCAAAACCGTAGCCCCAGCCGTAGGTTTCGCCGACACCAGCAACAATGATAGTGGCCAAGAATGAGCCCACATTAATACCCATATAAAATATAGTGAACCCACCATCACGCCGAGGGTCATTGGGGCCATATAGCGCACCAACAACCGTAGAAATGTTAGCTTTCAGGAAACCAACGCCGGTCACAATGAAGGCCAATGACATGAAGAAGATGCTGACATATTCTTCGCTGCGCGCCACAGCGCCAGCCACAATTTCTGCGGGTGGCCCTTCAAACGCCAGGCTGAGATGGCCAATAACCAGCAGCAAACCACCGTATACAACGGCTTTGCGGCTACCCAAATAACGGTCTGCAAAATAGCCGCCAAGAATAGGCAACATATAGATCAAACCTGTATAAGCCGCATAGATCAGACTTGCTTCACCTGTGCTGAACAGGAAATGTTTGGTCAGATACAAAATCAGGAGCGCCCGCATCCCGTAAAAGGAAAAGCGCTCCCACATCTCGGTTAAAAAGCAAATTGATAGCCCAATTGGATGACCAAGAAATTCCCTCTCCTGGGATCCCTCGGTTGAAACAACTGTTTCGGTCATGTCCACCTCATGTGTTTATTTTCGGGTACACCCTGATGCGGTGCACCGTCCCCATTTTTTGATGACTGGTTCAGTGACATTTATGTGCCGCCCCTCAGTCTTCTCCCGGCCCCTAAAAACCATATTTAAAACGCGAATACTAGTGTTTCAGCAAGCATTTCGTCGCAAACACCTGTGGGCATGTCCTCAGGGCTTTGATTGGCCGCCGCCTATATGACGTTCAAGAAATTGAAGTGATGCTTCAAAATAGGTTCGTCGGTCCTGTGGTCGGCGCAACTGATGCTCGGACCCTTTCAGGACAATGAACTTATGGTCCTTTTCTTCCCAGCGCAGTCTTTTGGCCATTTGCGCGCCGTGATCAAACGGCACGTTGCTGTCACGTGTTGCATGCAGCAGCAACACTGGAATACGTACCAAATCAGCACGGTTGAGCGGCGAACGACGCCTCAACGTGCGGTCAGACAGGTTGCCTTTAATGCGCGGCACACTCAGCAGATAAAAGCGATTTTGTTCCAGATATTCCACCAGATGATAGACGGAGGTCACGCCGTTCAGACTGATCGCGCAGTCAAAAAGATCGTCATCTTTCATTGACGACATCAGCGCCGCATATCCGCCGTATGACCCACCCATAACGCACATTTTTCCCTTGTCGGCGAAACCGGCTGCCAGCATCCATTCTGCAGCGATGCGCACATCGTCCTGCATGTCAGTACCCCACCGGCCGTAACCTGCACGCCGCCATGCTTCACCGAAGCCGCTGGAGCCGCGAAAATTTGGCTGTAGCACAGTATAACCATGTGCGGTTAGCCAGCTTACCATCGGGCTATAGCCGTTTGAAACCCGCCGAACCGGACCGCCGTGCACCAGCACCACGGCCTTGCCAGAGGCTATTCCAGAGGCTATTCCAGAGGCTTTTCCATTGCCGCCGTCTGCGGGGGTCGACAGCAGGGCATGCATGGGACCCAAACCTTTGGTGCGTTTGCCCTTCAGTTGAATCCATACGCCGCGTTTGTCAGGTTTTGGCAACTGTTGGAATTCGTCGTTAATATCAACTTCAACCGGTCTGCCGCTGCCTTTTTCCATGAGGAAATACCGGTTGGACCGCCAGTTTTCGCTGCTGCGGTACAGGCTTACCCTGCCGTCCCGACTGCGAGACACCAGCGACATAGAAGCCTCGTCCACCGACGTAGCCACGTCCTGCAGTTCCTTCTTCAACTGGGCCTGCCAGATAATTTGCTCGGTGCGGTCTTCAACAAATGTTGCCCCGACGACCATGTTATTTTCGGGGTCGAAAATGGCGGCATCGATATCAAAGCGCTCATTGCTGGCCAGCTGCCGCAGAAACCCACCAGTACGCGCATCCATGCGCCACAAGGACCGGGTATTACCTGCATGCCCCGAGATAACCGCCGCCGTTGCACCACCCGCCTCGACCGCAACAATAGAGATCGGCGATCCCCTGAAATAGTCATTGTCGGATATTTTTTCCCAGGTGCCTTCCGCGCGACGCCCAAACAATAGCTGGCGACGACCCCTGAATGCTTCCCCAATCTCAACGGTGCCGGTCGGGCTGGCCCACCAACGGACAATTGGCCGCCAGGCACCAATAATTTTGGTCGATACACCAGTAATCGCATTAACCCGGAACACCGCCGGGTAACCAGGCACTGATGGGTCTTCCCATTGCATCAAAATATTACTGGGGTCATCAGGAAGCGCACTAAGCAGAACAGGCGTCAGCTCCAGCGGACGCGGCCCACCATTTTCAATAAGCGGCCGCAGCCTGCCAATATGGGCGTCATAAAGAACGAGGCCGTAATCGCGCAGGGATAGCAATAGCCTGCCTTCACCGACCCAGGCAAACCAGTTCAGTTCAGACCGGGTATAGGGCAACATATCTGCGTCACCGCGGTCGCCAAACGCGCGCCAAACAGCTACTTGCGAGTCGCCGCCCGGCCCACGAACCAGCGCTGAAACATAGTGGCCATATGAGGAAAGCGCCGCCGCCGCAACTTTTGGTGCATCTGTCAGCTGCTGCAGGAGAACCGGGTTCCCCTCCGCATGCAGGGCGGTACCCGCTGACAAAAAAGCACAAACACAAAAGAAAATTCGACGAATCAAAACCATTAGCAATTTTTATCACGTGCAATCGTCGGCTGAAAAGTATTTCAGAGGCAAAATTGCGTGACCAGTATGTGACATTCAAATATCCATGGCAGATACCAGCGGGCGGATAAAATTTGCCCAAAATCGCGTTCGCCCCATTTTTATGATAAGAATAATAGCGAACCGCTTTTTTTGGAAACCCGCCCATGTCAACACAATGGCAAAATATTAAACCGTCAGATATCCTGGACAGCGAGGAGCAGCACCGCTTGCGGCAACGTTCCAACCTGATGGGTGCGTGGCTTTTGGCTCATGCGTGGGGCGTCATCGCCGCAGCGACGGCGCTGTTTGCCATTTGGCCAAATATTGTCACCTTTATCATTGCGATCACTGTCACCGGCAGTCGCCAGTTGGGCCTTGGCATCATTCAGCACGAAGCCAGCCACGGCATGCTGTTTAGAAACCGCCGTGCTAACGACCTGTTTGGGCAATGGATTGCCGCTTCACCGAATCTGATCCATATGAAAAATTACCGTATTCGCCACATGGCGCACCACCGTTTTACCCGCACCGACAAAGACCCTGAGAATTACCTTTATACACCGTTTCCGGTCAGCAAAGGCAGCATGGGTCGCAAGATACTGCGCGACCTGACCGGCATTGTTTTTGTCCGCACTCAGGTTAACATTTTCCGCGCCGTTATGGGCGAAAGTGAAGGTCGATACCAGCGATTGCGAGCCTATTATGGTGTCACGGTTATGTTCTACGCGCTTTTCATTGGTACGTTTGCAGCTTTTGGCAGGCTGGACCTGTTTTTGCTGATGTGGCTTTTGCCACTGGCAACAACCCAGCAATTTTTTCTGCGCATTCGCAACATTGCCGAGCATGCCGCAGTGCCTGACCTCGTCGATCCGCTGAAAAACACCCGCACCATTATGGCCGGGTGGCTTGAGCGCATGACCTTCGCACCCTATTTCGTCAATTACCATATCGAGCATCATATGGTGCCGTTTGTGCCCTGTTGGCGTTTGCCCGAGGTTCACAAAATTATGCTGGCAAAAGGCTTTGGCCCGGACATGGAAATAAGCCCCGGCTACGGCGATATCATCCGCATCAACGCCGCCGCGTAAACCGAATTATTCGGATCGCAGACGCTGCTCTTTTATTCACATTTCAGCGTAACCGCAGGGCTGGTGTTTGACGCCCGCACGGCGTGAAACACCACCGTAAGCACCGCAATCAGCAACGCGATCATGCTCGCGGTCACAAAGGGCATCAGTGTCAAATCGATCCGGTAGGCAAAACCCGCAAGCCAGTCACGTGTAATGAGCCAGGCCGCAGGCCAGGCAATCAGGTTGGCGATCAATACCGGCTTTGAGAACTGCCACACCATTAGCCGCACAACCGCGAAGGTGCTGGCACCCATTAACTTGCGCAGGCTGATTTCCTTGGTGCGACGCTGGGCATTGTAAGCCGCCTGACTGAACAGTCCGATAGCCGAGACAAATATTGCGAACA
>JAJFIT010000149.1 GCA_021774775.1 Alphaproteobacteria bacterium
AGGCGTTTCATCTTGCGAACATAGTCGATTGCCTTCTTGCACAGGGCGATATCAAATTCCTCGATCATGCCGACATTTTCGGCAAATTCGATGATATCTTTTGGGCTGTCAGCGCCCGGGCCGCCTTCAAAACGGCTGAGAACCTCATTGTGAAGTATGTCGCCGGACTGCAACGCCACCACCGGCTGAAAAGCCATTTTGAATGAACCACTTTCAATCATCGAGCGCATGCTGGTTACCCGAGCCTGGGCTTCGGCCGCCATAGTATCATAGGCGGCGGTCAACTCGTTGAAATCCACAGAGGCCGAATTTTCGCAGAATTTGGACAAAACATAGGACAAAGTGCGTAAAATTTGGCCTTCCGAAATGCTGCCGTTGTCTACCGATATGGTCGAAACCGAGGTTTTCAGCTGGACTTTGTCGTCAACTTTTTTGAGGCTTTCACCGATATACTCACCGTCGCCCTGTGTTCGGTGGAGAAAGGCAAATTGTTTGTCGCCGATTTGGCTGGCCATGGCGCCGTCAACAGACAGCGTTTTCAGGTGTGCCGCCATTTGACCGAGCAAATTATGAGCAAACTTGGGGCCGAACTTTTTTTGCGCCTCATCGAGGCCATCAATCTCAACAGCAGTCATATACAGACTGTTGTGAGCGGTATTTTCCGCCATGGTTGTCGCCGCCAGATTGAGAAAGCTGTTGCGGGTCAACAGCCCGGTTTCCTCATCAGTTGACTGGCCGCCGGCACCGCCGCCCAGCGGGGCAGACCGCAGCGCCAGAAAGGTGCGGCTGTTCGCGCCGGGCATATGCAGTCCAAACAGCCGTAACGCAAAATTGCGTCCGTCGCTGCTGGTAAAACGAATAGGGATGGGGCCTAGTCGCCCTTTATATTCCAGATGAGTTTTCAGCGCGCTAAATACGTCGCGGTCATCCTTGTCGATTATGTCGAAAATCGTGGTACCAATCAGGCTGGCACCGTCGCGCTTTGGCCCGACTTTTTCAACCGCGCCGCCTTCAAACAAAATGGTACCAACAGCGTCCAACTCGAAAAAAATTTCCGCTGCAGCAAAGGCAAAGGCAACAAACCTCTCGCGTTCTTTTCTCAGATCATCAATAATTTCTGACATAATATCCCCAAAAAACCAGTCAGACTTTTATTATCAGCTAAGTCTTAAAAAACCGTGTGCAAGCCTGCACTCGCCGATCCACTGGTTTTAGGACCCCACGGCGGAAAGCGCAATTTTAAATCCTGCCAGCTTCGGCATAATTTCACTAATGCTTTTCAAGTGGCAGCCGCACTGATAGGTTTCCGCATATGAAATGCACTAACTGACGGTCGGTATTGGCTTGCCTCAGGAGCGGCCAAAGGGTTGAGCGATGACCAGGGGTTTGGACAAAGACCAGAGGTTTGAATAAAGAAAAGGAAACAGACCAGTGAAAAAAATTGACAGGACACTCGGGTTGAATTTGATGTTGAAAGCCGGTGCGATGGCTGTTGCAAGCATGGCTGCGCAGGTGGCGGCATATGCCGCAGAGCCGGTACCAAACGGGCTGCAATATTCTGATGTTTTTAATCTGGAATATGCAACAGGCCCGCAAATGACACCGGACGGTCTGTCGGTGGTTTACGAACGCCGCGCCATGGATGTGATGACCGACCGGGTACGCTCCAACATTTGGTCGGTTGGCCTTGATGGTAGCGGGCACCGACCGGTTCTGTCTGGCAAGGCGCAGTTTCGCATGCCGCGGTTTTCGTCTGACGGAACGCGCCTGGCCTATTTGTCGACGGTTGAAGGCAAAACCCAGATATATGTGCGCTGGCTGGACAGCGGGGCCACCGCGCGCGTGACTGACCTGAAATTGTCGCCGTCAAATATCAGCTGGTCGCCGGACGGGAAGCATATCGCTTTTACCATGCTCGCGCCTGCCGAGGGCCCGTCGTTGTTTAAAATGCCCGCCAAGCCCAAGGGCGCGAAATGGGCAGGCAATGCCCGTGTGATCGACCGGATGGTCTACCGCATCGACGGTGCTGGTTATCTGCCGAGCGGCTTCACTCAGGTGTTTGTGGTGCCGTCCGACGGTGGCTCGCCGCGTCAGGTAACCAGCGGTGATTATAACCATAACGGCGCTATTGCATGGACTGCAGATTCGGCAAACATTCTGATTTCAGCCAACCGGTCGCCGGACTGGGAAATGAACCCTCGCGAAAGTGAAATTTATGCCTTTGCCCTGGACGGCGGCGCGGTTACTCAGTTGACCCGGCGCGCCGGGCCAGACAGCAACCCTGTCATGTCACCGGACGGCAGCAAAATTGCCTACACCGGCAACGATGAAAACGGCTTGTCGCAACAAAATGCCGACTTGTATGTGATGAACGCGGACGGTTCCGGCGTGCAGAACCTGACCGCCGGTCTGGACCGCGGCGTTGGCAATGTGCAGTGGAACGCTGAGGGCACTGGACTTTATTATTCCTATAATAATTCAGGCAAAAAGCTGGTGGCTTTCACCAATATGGCCGGTAATGGTCGCATTATCACCAATGCCCTTGGCGGGACGTCGCTTGGGCGGCCCTATGCCAGCGGCACATACCGTGTTGCGCCTGATGGCCGCGTTGTTTTTACCCGTAGCCGCGCTGACCGCCCTGCTGATCTGGCGGTGATTGACCGAATTGGCTCGGTGACCCAGTTGACTGATCTGAACGAAGACACGCTTGGCACCCGAGCGATGGGGCAGATTGAACGCATTGCGGTTAACTCAAGTTTTGATGGGCGCGAGGTTGAAGGCTGGATCGTACGGCCCGCCAATTTTGACGCCAGCAAGCAGTATCCGCTTATTTTGGAAATACACGGTGGCCCGCATGCGGCCTACGGCCCGGGTTATAGCACCGAGGTTCAGTTGATGGCGGCGCAGGGCTATGTGGTTCTTTACACCAACCCGCGAGGCAGCACATCATACGGCGCTGATTTTGCCAACCTTATCCACCAAAACTATCCGTCTGAAGACTATGACGACATGATGGATTTGGTGGACGCCACCATCGCGCAAGGCTCTATCGACAGCGACCAGCTATATGTTACCGGTGGGTCGGGCGGCGGCGTCTTGACCGCCTGGATTGTCGGTAAAACCGATCGTTTCCGGGCGGCTGTTGTGGCCAAACCTGTGATCAATTGGTCCAGTTTTGTGCTGACTGCTGACTTTAGTGCGCTGTTCACTAAATATTGGTTCCCGGACATGCCGTGGAACGCGGCGGACCATTACTGGAAACGCTCGCCCCTGTCACTGGTTGGTAATGTGAAAACCCCGACCATGATTTTGAGCGGTGAAGATGATCACCGAACGCCGATTTCCGAGGCGGAGCAATATTATAAGGCGCTCAAGCTGGCCGGCGTGCCAGCGGCGATGGTGCGCGTGCCGGGTGCCAGCCACGGCATTGCCGGAAAGCCCAGTAATCTGGTGCAAAAGGTGGGCAACATTATCGGCTGGTTCAAGAAATATGAAGGCGATGCCCCTGCGGATTAGGCAGGAAAATACAGCTAGAGGAAAAGGGCCTGCATGGCCCTTTTTTTGTTTCGGGTTATCGCTTGATTAATTCTCGTATTTTCTCGACGACCGGTCGTGCTGCGCCACCGTAGTTTGCTAAAACGACAGAGACGTAGCCATCATCTATAAAAATATCGAGATTGCCGTTAATGCCTAAAAAGCCACCGCTATGGCCAACGATACGGTTGTTGGGTGCGCCGCTGATATTGAAGCCAAATCCATAAGATTCCTGATGAAACGCCGGTTTTGGGGTATAGAGGGTCTTCGTGTTTTTTTCTGACAAAAATTTGTAGTTTGTTAGCTCGCTGGCAAAACGCAACATGTCTTCAACAGTTGAAAAACAGCCGCCTGCGGGCCCCCCCTTTGAGGACATGCATATACAGGTTGTTGACCCAGCCAGTTGCCTTGGACTCGTCGGGTGTATAACCGATCGCCAAATTAGGGACGGGTTGGTCCATCTCGTAGCAACCTGAATTAATCATGCCTGCGGGCTCATATATATTTTGGGAGAGATAGCTGAAATAGTCTTGCCCGGCGGCGGCTTCGATAACGGCACCAAGTAGGAACATGCCAGTGTTACTATAGTGACTTGTCGTGCCTGGCTCGAACTCCAGAGTGCTGCCAACGATCAATGGCTTATAGTCAGCCAACGCTCTGAACTTGTTTTTGGAGCTGTTGAAAAATTCCGCAGTGAAATAACTTCCCAGGCCAGATGAATGCGTCAGCAAATGATGTATCTCAATTTTACTACTTACCTCTTTAGGAAGCCAACTGTCGTCCAGATATTGATCAAGTTTATCATCCAGAGAAATTTTATTCTGTTCCACCAGCTGCATCACCGCTGTTGCCGTGAACATTTTGTTCATCGAGCCCAGATTCAATTTGGTTTGCAGATTATTGGGCACGTTAAATCGTTTGCTGGCCAGACCGCGTGCAGCGCTATAGAGAATTTTTCCGTCTTTGGCCAATAGGACTGTGCCGGAAAAAGTGTCTTTGTCGGCCAAATCATTGATGAAGGCGTCAAGCTCGGTCACGGCATCGGAATCGAGTGTATTAGTTTCCGGCTTCTGTTCAAGTGTTGACGCAAATGCGTTGGCGTTTACACATAGTAATATACTTATTGAAGCCAGCAGTTTTTTCATATCCCTACTCCATTTCCAGGCCCCGGTGGGCGCAGGTTACCGCGCTTGAAAGATAATCTCGCCGTCGACCACGGTTAACAGGGCTTTGCCTTTTGGAATATCCGCCTCGATCGCTGTCATCAGGTCCACATCAAAGGCGGTGAAGTCGGCTTTCTTGCCCACAGCGATGGAGCCGATCTGGTCTTCTGCGAATGAGGCAAAGGCGGGCCACAGGGTAAACATTTTCAACGCTTCCGAGCGAGTTAATGCCTCTTGCGGTCGCCAGTTGGGGCCTTGAAAACCACTAAGGTCCCGCCGGGCGGTTGCAGCGTAAAATTCGATAAGCGGGTCGCCGCGCTCCACCGGGGCGTCGGAGCCACCTGCGATAATCACACCGGTTTCCAGGAAGCTGGACCATGCATAGGCACCGTCCAGCCGCGCGTCGCCCAGCCGGTCGGGCGCGAAATGCATGTCGCCGATCGCGTGACTTGGCTGCATCGACGGAATGACACCCAGCAGAGCATAGCGCGGGATGTCATCGGCGTGGACAATCTGGGTATGTTCGTCGCGCCAGCGCGGGGTTGCGACTGCCCGTTCGGCCGGTGGTACGGCGGCAAAGGTGGCCTCAAACCAGTTGAGCAGTTCGCGGTTGGCTCGGTCGCCGATGGCGTGCATATTTACCTGAATGCCCTGCCGTAGCGCTTGGTCAAGCATCGGCATAACGTCTTCGGGTTTCGACAGAATGAGGCCAGTGGAATTGGCATCGGCGTAAGGGGCCAGCAGCGCAGCACCGCGCGAGCCCAGCGCGCCGTCCATATAAAGCTTCATGGACCGGGTGACGATGCGCCCGTTGGCACTGTTGCGGTGGCCGCTTTGCACCAATTTGTCCAGCTCGCCGGGGTTGACCGAGTTATAAACCCGTATGCCAAGGTTGCCGTCCTCGGACAGGGTTTCCATCAGTTCCACTTCGTCCCAGCTTGCGCCCATATTATGTAGACCGGTCCAGCCATACTGGCTGTAAACCTGCCCGCCCACAGTTAGATGTTCGGCAGTATCTTCGCGTGTGGGCGCGGGGATCAGCTGGCCGACAAGGCTCATGGCTGCATCAACGAAAACCCCGGTGGGCTCGCCCAGAGCATTTTTCTGGATTTCACCGCCGAAGGGTGCGGCGGTGGTGTCGGTGACGCCGGCAGCTTTGATCGCGGCACTGTTGGCGACAGCGGCGTGGCCGTCGGCGCGGAACAATATTACCGGGCGTTCGCTTTCAATATCGTCCAGGTCCCAGCGCGAGGGGAACCGCCCCTCGGGCCAGTGGGTTTCAATCCAGCCGCGGCCGACAATCACAGCTTGCTGGTTGGCTTTTGCATAGGCGGCGAGAGCTTCCTGTACCGCCCTGAGCGATGCGACGCCTTCAAGATTGAGGGTCAATTCGCGCGCGCCGATCCCGGTCAGGTGCGCATGGGCATCGACAAAACCGGGGTACAGCGTGGCACCAGCCAGGTCGATAACTCGAGTGGTGGCAGTAACATAGGGTGCGGCGTCTGCGCGTGAGCCTACAAATAAAATGCGTCCGCCTTCCACGACAACAGCCTCAACTGTTGGGTTGCTGTCTTCGGCGGTATAGATGGCACCGCCCCATATTACCATGTCCGCAGTCTGGAATGGCTCATCGTCAAGCGGTGCATCTGCAACCGGATTTTGGGCGAGTGCCCCCGTCCAAGGTGCAGTAACAATAGCCAATAGGGCAAACCAACGGGTGACCAGTTTCATAGCGTATGCTCCTTTGCCTGCCATGCTATGCGGGGGGGCAGGCTTGTCAAGCTCGTAAACTTGCACAGGCGCGCAATTGCAGGCACAATAGGCGCAAGATTTGACACAGACTAACAGCGGACGATTGGTGAGATGAAAAGCGCACTTGTAGCATTACTGATATTTGTCTGGATGCCGTTCATGCTGTTCAAACCTCATATTGGTGTGCTGGTATGGAATTGGGTGTCGCATATGTCGCCCCATGCCTATACACATGGTTTCGCATTGACTTTTCCTTTCTTGGTGCTTGTTGGTGGTCTTACTGCAGCAGGTATGATTTTTGCCCGGGAGCCTAAGACGTTCCCGAAGCATCCCGTCATGATCGCTATAATTACATATGTGTTATGGACGGTTGTCACATATTCGTTGGGTTTTGACCCTGCCGCAGGCGAGACAAAAATCATTCAGTTTATGAAAATGGTTGCCTTCGCGATGATTACCGCGGTGGTGATGCAGTCGCCAAACAGGTTGCGCGCTTTCATGTATGTTATGATTGCGTCGCTTTTGTTTGTTGCGGTAAAGGGCGGGTTGTTCACAATTATGACCGGTGGCGGCAATAGTGTGAATGATGGTCGTGGCATGATGGGCGACAATAATCAATTGGCAATGGCACTGGCGATGTTGTTTCCGCTCACCATATTTATTGCGCAATATCCGCCGTATAAAATTATGAAATTGCCCCTGACGGGAGCGGCGTTCTTGGTGCCCATTGCCGCAATCGGAACCCAGTCTCGTGGCGGTATGGTGGCAATTTCTGCGGTGCTTTTCATGTTGCTTCTCAAAAGTAAACGCAAATTCATGCTTTTGGCAATCATGGTACCAGTTGTTATCGGTGCTGTGACTTTTATGCCGGACAGCTGGAAAAACCGCATGCAAACTACTGAGAATGCGACTGAAGACGGCAGCTTTAAAGGCCGGGTTTCCATGTGGAAGTTCGCGTCAAACATTGCATCAGACCACCCCATTGAAGGCGGAGGGTTCGATGTTTTTTATGTCCCTAGACTTGGGCCGGAATATATGCCGCCCGGATTTGCCATGCGCGCACCGCACTCGATCTATTTTGAAGTGCTGGGCGAGCATGGCTATGTGGGCTTGTTTCTGTTTTTAACCATGCTTTTTGCCGGCTATTACTCTGCGGGCACCAACGCCAAAATGTTCAGGCCTTACGAGGAAACCAAGTGGATAGGCGATCTTTCAGGAGCGATCCAGCTGAGTTTAATAGGGTATGCCGTTGGCGGCTTGACGGTAAATATAGCGGCATTCGATGTGTTTTATCATTTGTTGATTGTCCTGGTTTTATGCCGGGTTGTCGGCGATAAAATGGTGGAAAAAGGCGTTACCAAAATTGTTTCAGCAAAAGAAGCAGTGGTCCAAGCCAAAGGCAAATGGAAGCCGCCTGCGCCGCCCAACAGACCGGCGTTTCCGGCCGAGCGACTGAGCAACTGACCGGCTTCGGCTGTCAGGGCTTGTCCTGATTGTCTTCCATCATGTCAGCCAATGAGCTGCCACTGCCGCCGCGCGACCATTTCAGGACCGCGAGCCCGGCCCCGACGACACCGGCCATTAAAATGATGCCGCCAAATATCATAGCCAGGCCCAGCGCCCAGGTGCCGATGGTGAAATCACTTTCACAACCATTTTCGCAAATTGTCACCGTGGGATCGCCGACAAAATTGAGGAACAGCACCAATAAAATCACGCTGACGACAATCAGGCGAATGATTATCTTGGTCGTTAAAAACCCGTCGCGCTTTTTGCGGTGGCGCTGGCGCTTTTTTATGAAAATATTGTCTGACATAGGAGCACTATGGGCGGGTCAGCGCCTCGGTACAAGTCACGAACAGTCAATATTATGTTTTTTGATAGCGTGACGGAGCTGGTCGTAGCTGATTTCCAGATGCTGTGCCGCCGCCCGCTGGTTGAAGCGTGTACGGTTCAACGCGGCCTCAACCAGTTGTTTTTCGAAAACCGCGACTGCATTTTTCAGGTTAGCCGGGCCGGAGGGTGGCAAAGGCTGTCGCTCACTGCGCTGCGAAGACGGTGCGCCTTTTTGTTGGTGTGAACTATCCAGAGGTGGTTTTTGAGGGCGGTAGGGGCTGTCAAACGGGTCAAACACCAACCCGCAAACGGGGGCTTCGCCGTCCCAGCAACAATAGACCGCTCGTTCAACTACATTCTTCAGCTCGCGGATATTGCCCGGCCAGCCGTAGCCGAGCATTTCCTCAGATGCGATTTCGGAAAACCCGGGGAAGGTAAGCCATTCCAGTTCGCGCGCCATCGCGGTGCCAAAATGCTCGGCCAATGTCATGATATCATCACGGCGTTCGCGCAGCGGCGGTACGGTAATCACATCGAAAGCCAGCCGGTCCAACAGATCATGGCGGAAATCACCCACGTCGGCGGCGGCGGGCAGATCGATGTTGGTGGCGCCGATCACCCTTACGTCTACGGTGACAGTTTCGGTGCCGCCAACCCGTTCCAGTTCGCCGTATTCAATAACGCGCAACAATTTTTCCTGCGCTTGCATCGCCATGGTGCCAATTTCGTCGAGGAAAAGGCTGCCATCATGGGCGGCTTCAAAACGACCGGCGCGACGATTGCGTGCGCCGGTGAATGCGCCGGGTTCATAGCCAAACAGCTCGCTTTCCAGCAGTGTGGGGGCAAGGGCAGCGCAGTTCATTTTCTGAAAAACCTGATCCCAGCGGCGCGACAGAAAATGCAGCCGGGCGGCAATCATCTCTTTGCCGGTGCCGCGTTCACCGACAACCAGAAGTGGACGGTCCAGCGGCGCGGCGCGGCTTATCTTGTCCATCAGATCAAGAAAAGCGGGCGAAGAGCCAATAATTTGATCAGGCTGCAAATTCATATTCCTAATATATGGTGTAAAAACCTAAATGTTAGTAACAATTTTCAACTACTTGCTGCCGATTATCTATAAATTAGCAAAAAACATTGTAATATCAACAGGTTGACATTTTTCCAAAAACTGGCACGCCTCCTGCTATTACAGGGACAACAACCCGACGCAAAAGAGGTTGGCGTTAAAAAAGATAGCGAAACAAGATCAAAGACACGACCAGAGACACGAGACACGAGACACGACACGAGCAAAGCCCGAGTATGACAGCGAGGGCTCAACTAACTAAACAACAACAATAAAAAGAGCGAACCGACAAAGAAGCCAAAAGGCTCAACAGGGATCGCCCACGGAATGCTCGCTAACGAAGCCGTCCCAAACAAGGCCAAAAAGGCCGCGGGACACGCAGCGCGATACACCGCGAGGATTATTAGAAAGGATCTAAGACTATGGGTATTTTTTCCCGCCTGACAGACATTGTAAATTCCAACATTAATTCCATTCTGGATTCGGCGGAGGACCCCGAAAAAATCATCCGTATGGTCATCCAGGAAATGGAAGACACGCTGGTTGAGGTGCGCTCAAGCGCGGCTAAAACCATTGCGGACCAGAAAGATATTAACCGCCGCCTCGCCAAGATGGACAAGGCGCAGTCTGATTGGGAAAAGAAAGCCGAACTGGCGATCTCAAAAGGCCGCGACGATCTGGCCAAGGGCGCTTTGGTTGAAAAAGCCAAGGTTGCTGACATGGCCGCCCATTTGGCGGAAGAGGCTGCCCATCTTGATGCCGCCTTGAAGCAAAATGAAGAAGATGTGGTCAAGCTGGACGCCAAGCTGCGTGAGGCGCGTGCCAAAAAAGCGACACTGGCTGCACGCCATAAGACGGTGTCCAACACTGTGCGCATCCGCAAAAATCTGAATGACAACCGCATCCAGGATGCCTTTGACCGTTTCGACAAAGTGGACGCCCGGCTGGACCGCATAGAAGCAGAAGCTGAATCCATGGAGATCGGCAAGGGCCAGACTTTGGCAGAAGAGATCTCTAGCCTTGAGGTTGATGATACTATCGAAAAAGAACTGGAACAGCTGAAAGCAAAAGCGAGCGGCACGGCGAACGATAATAAGAAAGCAGCAGCCAAGCCGACCAAGTCTAAAAAGACAGCCGCCAAGTAATCAGCGCGCGCGCTGCTGCAACGGTAGCGGCGCGCCAACAACAAGAACCCAATTGATATAAGGGCCATAAAAATGGATGATGCAGTACCAATTCTTTTAGTTGTCGTTGTTATTCCGCTGTGGATCATTTTTCACTACACAACAAAGTGGAAAACCATGAAGGGGATAACACCGGAAGATGAAGCCTCTCTTGGCGATCTGCGCACCTCGGCGGACCGCCTGGAAGAGCGCCTTCGGGTGATGGAGCGGATAATGGACGACGAAGTGCCTGACTGGAGGAGCCGTCATAATGACAAGTTTTAATAAAAGCCCCACACGCCTCTATAAAAACCCCCGCGACGGCAAAATCATGGGTGTTTGCGCCGGTATTGCCGACTATTTCGATATTAAAGTCGGCGTTGTGAGGGTGTTAACTTGTATTGGGCTTATTCCGTTTGGGGCCTTTATCGTGATCGCTTATTTTATTCTTGGCTTTGCGCTCGATCCCAAGCCGATTGATTTGTATGAGGACGAGCAAGAGGAACAATTCTGGAAACAGGCTCGCAAATCGCCAGATTATACCGCTGCGGATATGCGCCGCCGCTTTCGCGACATTGAGCGCCGCACCGGCGATATGGAAGCCTACATGACCAGCAAACGCTTCAAGCTGGACCGCGAGTTGCGTGCTCTGGAAGACTAGAGTTTAGAAGCCCAGAGTATGAAAACCTAGAGCTTCAACCAGACTATCTTTCCTTTTCCTCCCGGAATTAGAAAGAACCACGGCGGGCCACTGATTTGGTCCGCCGTTTTTTTTGTTCCAGCTATTGCTCCAGGGCCGCCAGTTCCCGTTCGGTTTCCTGGTCCACGGCGCGCATATAAGCCTTGCGGCCCCACAGGAAGGTCAGGATGCCAACCGGGATAGTAAACAGCGCAACAGCCAAATAGGAGTAGCGCAGCGAATCCGGCCCGCTAAACAGATTATCGGACATGAAACCTATGGCCAAGGGCCCGCCACCATATCCGATCAGGCTGGTGGCCATAATATAAATGGAAATGATTTGCCCGCGCATCTGGTTAGGCGTGATGATCTGCAAGCTGGCGTAAGCAATGCCTGACGGGCTATTGACGAAAAAGTTGCTGATGCCCAGCAGTATCCATGCAACCGCAGTGTTTTCCACGAACACGATAGCGATTGCCGGGATGGCAAAGCCGATTGGGGCCATCATCAAAGCACGGATGTGGGCGTCTTTTTTGCCTTCCCGGTACCATTTGTCGGCCAGGTAACCACCGAACAACAGTCCTAGTGGCCCCATGATAAGGGAGATAAGGCCAAATGTTACGCCCACGTCGGCGCCGCTGACGCCGTGATAACGGCCAAAGAAGAACGCAATGAATGTGGCGCTGCCAAAGCCAAAGGCCGCGTTCATCGAAACGCCGAAGCATATGGCGGTATAGGCTTTGTAGCGGCCACGGAAAAAGGCGAAAACCTCTTTGAGCGGGACCGCACCCGCCGGACCGATTTGGCCCTGCCGCTCCGGCTCCTTAAGGGTAAGCACAAGCGCCGTTAACAGGATGCCCGGCACCCCAACCAGCAACAGCGCTTTCTGCCATCCGTTTTCAACACTGAAACCGAGAAAGGCAATATCCGGCATCTGGTCTGCGATCGGGATGATGTACCCACCAATGATGAAGGCCAGTGCAGAGCCCACCGGAATACCCATGGCATAGACCGATAGGGCCGTGGAAAGTTTATGTTTGGGAAAGCTGTCGGCGATCAGCGAATTTGCCGATGGGCCCAGAGTGGCTTCTCCGACGCCCACACCCATGCGTAGCACAAACAGTTGCAGGAAGTTTTTGGCAAAGGCCGAGGCCGCTGTGGCCAAACTCCAGAGAAACAGTCCAATGGCGATCAGACCAATTCGGCTGCGGCTGTCGGCGATGCGGGCGCAAAACAAGCCGATCAGTGTGTAAAAAAGCGCAAAGGCAAACCCTACCAACAGTCCAAATTCCGTGTCTGAAATCTGGAAGTCTGCTTGTATTGCCGGTCCGAGCAGGCTCAAAATCTGACGGTCAATGAAGGAAAAAGTGTATATTAGCAAGAGAAGCGCGACCATATACCAAGCATACTTCGGCTTTGGATAGGTGTGGTTACCCTCTGACATACTGTTTCCTTTTATTGGCTGGGTGGTGCTGGCGCGGTAAAATGATTGTTGATTTTTGAGGTCAGTGAAGTAGACAGTCGGTCAAACGGCGACAAAGTCAAGTTTTTGTCACCGAAAATATCTTACCTTGGATTGAC
>JAJFIT010000150.1 GCA_021774775.1 Alphaproteobacteria bacterium
CGCCCTGCGCGCCTTGATGGCCGAGCCTGAAGACACCAGACAGGTGTTCACCATCATGCGCTCGCTAACCGGCAAGTCCTTATGGAAGCAATATAGGCGTTTTGCCAAAACCGATGTTGGCCTCAATATCCTGAAAAATGACATTGACCTGCTGGACACCCTGGCCGACCGCGCATCCCTCGCACAGCTGCCTGAAGGGTCGCTTGGCCGGGTGTATCTGGACTTTATGACCCGCGAGGGCATCACCGCTGAAGGGTTGGTTGAAGCCAGCGAGGAAGCCTACGAAGGCATGAACCACTTAGAGCTGGAGCGCTACACCATGCGCACCCGCGAAATGCATGATCTGTGGCATGTGATTTCAGGTTACGGCCGGGACGGCCTCGGCGAAATATGCGTAGTTGCCTTTTCCTACCCGCAAACCAAAAGCCTGGGTTTTGCCGCCATTGCCGCCATGGGCGCGGTTAAATACAGCCGCCAGTTCCCGGGCAATGGTGTGTTTAAAGCTGTATGGCAGGCATACCGGGCTGGCCGCAAAGCGGCATGGTTGCCAGGCCAGGACTGGGAACATTTGCTAACCCAGCCATACACGGACGTCCGCAAAGCCATGAACATCAGCCAGCCAAGTCACTATCTGGCCGCGGCTGAGGTAAGCGCCCAGACACGCCCAGAGGCAATTGCCGAGGCCAAGGCAGCGGACACAGCACTGGCTGCCTAATTTGCCTGGCTTGTCTGGTTTGTCTGGCTTATCTAGTCTGCCGCATCGTCGCGCGCCATGGTCCGCTGGTAGGCGGGGCGCGCCAGACAGCGATCGATATAAGCTTCGATCACAGGGCTGTCAGGCAGGATATTGAACATTTTCAGAAAGTTGGCAGACGAACCGACCACCACATCGGCGGCGCTGAAGCTTTCGCCCATCAGCCATGGCCCCTGTTTCAACCCACTTTCCAGTGTCTCGATCATGCTGTCAAAGTCGCCCCAGCCGTGAGACAGTTTGTTGGTTTCCCAGCCGCCAAACTTTTCCGCCATTGCGGGCTCAAGAACCCCAGGCGTGAACATCATCCAATACAGGAAACGCCCCCTGCCCGCGGAATCAAGTGCCGGTGCAAGCCCTGCATCCGGATATCTGTCTGCCAGATAAAGACAGATGGCAGCCGAATCCGAAATCAGAACCTCGTCGTCCATCAGCGCGGGCACCTTGCCCATAGGGCTGGCAGCGCGAAACATCGGGTTATTTTTTGACGCTTCATCGCGAATATCGATTTGCTTCACTTCAAACGGCTGACCAAGTTCCTCGAGCATCCATAGCGCGCGTGCGGCCCGTGTACGCGGGCACCAAAACAATGTAATCACGATCTTTCCCTTTATTCTGTGAAGCTTCATCTCAACGTATCAGGCACCGTGTAGCTTCTCAAGCAGATCACTCTAACTTGAAAATCACTCCTGACAGAAATAAATAGCCACATTCGATCATACTTATCGGTGTAATCCATCGTGAAAACCCCGACATTCTATTGGCTTTTTCCGATCCAGCCATTATGTAAAGGGCCGCATGCAATAGCACTATTGCCTAAGCACCAGAAGGATTACGGTTATGAGCGACACGAAACACAGCAAAATGCTGATCATTGGTTCAGGCCCGGCGGGTTATACCGCCGCGATTTATGCAGCCCGCGCCAATATTCAGCCCATGATCGTAACCGGCATGCAGGCTGGTGGGCAGTTGACCATCACCACTGACGTTGAGAATTACCCGGGCTTTGCCGACGCGGTGCAAGGCCCCGACCTGATGGAAGCCATGCGCCAGCAAGCCGAGAATGTCGGCACGGAAATCGTCTACGACCTGATCAATGAAGTTGACCTGAAAGCGGTGCCCAAGCGCGCCGTCGGCGATAGCGGCACGGTATACACCGCCGACACCATTGTGGTGGCAACGGGCGCACAGGCGCGCTGGCTTGGCTTGCCGTCCGAGGAAAAATTCAATGGCTACGGCGTTTCAGCCTGTGCCACTTGCGATGGTTTCTTTTACCGCGGCAAGGAAGTGATTGTGGTCGGCGGCGGCAATACCGCCGTTGAAGAAGCACTGTATTTGTCCAACATCTGTTCGAAGGTAACGCTGGTTCACCGACGCGATGAGCTGCGCTCGGAAAAAATTCTGCAGGACCGACTTTTTGCTGCAGCAAATATTGAGGTTCAGTGGAACCATGTTCTTGACGAGGTTGTCGGCACCGAAGAACCACTGGGCGTCACCGGAGTGCGCCTTAAAAGCACGCTCACGGGCGACATATCCGAGCTTGATGTGCACGGCGTTTTCATCGCCATTGGCCATACGCCGTCTACCCAGATATTTGCCGATCAGCTACCTATGGACGATGAAGGCTATATCATCAAGGAAGCCGACAGCACCGCAACCAATATTCCCGGTGTTTATGCAGCTGGTGACGTGACCGACAAAATATACCGTCAGGCAGTAACAGCCGCCGGTATGGGCTGTATGGCAGCACTTGAGGCCGAGAAATATATCGCCGGGATGGAACACGCGAAGGCGGCTGAGTAGCCTAGATGCTTTTGAGGCAAGACGCAGTCAACTGGGCGCGCTACAGTCCCATGAGCATGTCTTTGGTTTGTTGGCCGGTCGCAGTCAGCAATATTTTTGTCGTGCCGCCCTCTGCCGCTTCAACAGTAATCAACCCCGCCGCCCTCAAGGGCGCTACATGCTCGAATACCTGCTGATCCGGCAGGCCAATAGCAGTTGATATGTCTGTAATTGTCGGCTCGCCGTGATCTGAAATCAGGATAAAGGCAATCACTGACTCGGCCGACAGACCGGGATATTGGTCCCGAAATACCGTCGCTGCCTGCTGTAACATCTCTCTCTCGCTCACCAGAGGCCCCTGCTGCCAATCCCGTTTAATCTCCATCACGCTACGAGCCATAGGTAAATATATCGTTTCGCTATTGGCTTTTACGCACCCTATTGTTCGATTTTCTTGCAGATGCCGGGCCGGAGTGGAATAGTGCCACAACTCTGGAGGACCTGGATGGACTGGGACAGACTTCGCATATTCCACACTGTTGCTGACAGCGGCAGTTTCACCGCCGCCGGTGATCGGCTTAACTGCAGCCAATCTGCGGTCAGCCGACAAATTCGCGCGCTGGAAGACAGCCTGAATGTGTCACTTTTCACCCGTCACGCCCGCGGCCTTGTTTTGACCCAGGAAGGTCAGGACCTGTATGCCACGGCGCGCGATGTCGTGCAGCGCATCGACGATACCGAACGCAAATTGATGGAATCGCGCGAGCGGCCCTCTGGCCTGCTCAGGGTTACCACCATGGTCACTTTCGGTGCGGTGTGGTTAACCCCTCATCTGGAACAATTCATTCTGGAATACCCCGAAATTGATCTGAAAATCATCCTTGATGATGACGATCTGGACCTGTCTGCCGGTCAGGCCGACGTTGCCATCAGGCTGCATGAGCCCCAACAGGCCGATTTGATCCAGCGCCCGCTGGCCACCTTCCATAGCCATATATATGCCAGCCCGGAATATCTGGCCCGCAAGGGCACACCTGTTACCACTTCGGATCTGGACAACCATGATCTGATTACCTTCGGCACCAGTTCAGCGCCGGTTATCAAAGGCCTGAACTGGCTGTTGGAAGTGGGCAAGGAAACACATCAGCGCAAACCGCGGCTCGAGGTGAACAACCTGTACGGTGTGCTGCATGCGGTAGAAGCAGGCATCGGCAT
>JAJFIT010000016.1 GCA_021774775.1 Alphaproteobacteria bacterium
CGACCACACACCCTGTTGAGAAAGCCCATGGGCGACGGTGTGTGCGTCAACGTCGCAAGCCCCGCGTTATGCAGCGCGGCGATTAGAAACCCGGCAGCCAGGCCAGCGCTTTCAGGCACATAATAGTTTTTGGCCTTTTCCCCGGTCTCAGGGTCCAGCTCGTAAGCTTCTTTGAATACAGCAATCAACCACGGCGCAATTTCCAGGAACGGCTTATGTTCGTTGGTACCAAAAGGCACCAGGTCTTCCAGCCAATCGTCCGAGGCCTTGCCGCCATAAAAGGCTCGCTCTTCTTCCTCGGCCTGGTCTCGCACTTGTTTTTTTAGTGCCGGGCTTGCGATGGCAGCAAAATGCCATGGCTGTTTGTTGGCACCCGACGGCGCTCGGCCTGCCGTTAAAATAGCATTTTCGATCACTTCGCGCGGCACCGGGCGGTCAGAAAATTCGCGCACCGAGCGCCGCCGCTTCATCAAATCAAGAAATGCTGCTGACCGCTCGACCATTTCACCGGGCTCACGCGCGATGAAATCACTGTGCTCGATAAATTTTGCCTGAAATTTTTCTTGCGTCATCACCTGCCCCCTATTGCAGCTATTGTCTTCGGTGAATTGCCATATGGCTTTTTTATCAGTGATAAGGCTTAATAAGCGACCAGACAGGGGTTAGGCAATCAGGAAAAGGGGTGAGGGTATATTTAACACAATAAAATCAGTCCTTTTTTTTGTGGCACGGCGTGGGTTCGGCCTGTTTTTCCTGATCATTGTTTTTGGTTTGGGGTCAGTGCCATCGGCTGCACAAGGCGTTGTCGTCAATCCTGATGTTGTTATGCCGCGGCTGAAAGCCGACCTCCCAGACGCACGGGTCTTTTACGTTAACGGCGACGGGATGACATGGTCAGGCCCGCCCGGCGGTGACAAAATTGACGTTGGCGCTTTTCAGAAAACATTGTTGGCATTGGTGACGCTGCGGTTGGTTGATAGCGGCACTTTAAGCCTGGACATGGCTGTGTCTTCACTGGTTCCAGATATCGTGCCACCAGAGCCGTTCCGCGCACCGATCACGATCAAACACCTGTTGCAGGAAACCGCCGGATTTGCCTCGCCGCCGGAAAGCCTCGAACCAAATACACTGGACAAATCCGCCGACCATGCACCGCTAAAAAAGTTTGCCATTGTTATGCGCAGCCCCGGTCAGGTTAGCAGCCACGACCCTGTCGGCTGGGCTATTTTAATTGCGGTGCTGGAAAAGGTGGCCAGTGCGCCGGTTGAGGTCAGCATTCAGCAACAGTTGTTGCATTTCCTCTACGGCGACACTGACTATGGGTCAATTATGCAATTGCAGTATCAATCGCTGGGCGGGCAGGCAATGCCACTGGCAATCAGTATGAAGGCACCGTCCTTATCACGAACCATCGAACTATTGGTCGGAAACAGAGACTGGAATAATGAGCTATTTTTAGCCTATCAGACCTACCAGAATTTAATTCTGGGTCGGGGCGGGCACCAAATGCACCCCGCTGATCGCATCGCTTCTTACGGCATTCAGATTAACAAAAGCAGATCTCATTATTGGTTGGAACCGCTGAATGCCGGCGATCAGTCCGAGCTTGATTTTATGGCTTTCCCAGCCCAGGGCGCTGTGTTTGGCGCGGCGTCCACAGCGACCGTTGTCGCTGGTCCAAGGTTGCGTGAAAATGCACTGGAATTAGCGCGTGAATTTTTCCCGCCCCGTCCCCAAACCACAACCGACGGCCAAAAGCTTGTGCGCCCCAGCAAACTGGAAGGACGCTATATACCGGCAGGCCGATCACCTGCGGGGCTATCGGAACGACTGGCTATCATGCAAACAGACTGGCTAACCCTGTACGGCGACGGCCAAGGCGGATTACTGGTAAAGCGGCGCGACGGGGCCCCGATGCCCTACCGCGAAACCGCACCCTACGCCTACGCCCCAGCGGCGGCGAATGCGCCCAGCTCAGAGCTACTGTTCAGCCCCTATAGGCTGGGGGGGTATGTGGCACTTTCGGGCACAAACGGTAAAAGACAGCTGTTCCGAAGGGTTGATAGCCTGGGCAGGGCAGCACAGCTTGCCGCCCTTATGCCCTGGGCATTACTGGTTATCGCCAGTGCGGGCTTTTATGCTTTTCGCCAGCCCGCAAAGCCATGGCGCAACATGGGCCTGTTTGCGCTTTCTGCTACTGCGCTGGTTGGTGCAGGACTTTATCTTGAACTCAACAGCTGGGCGACTGCGGTGTACACGCAAGACCAACCCGCGCTGGTGACGTTGTGGCGCTCGGGGCTAAACATTGGCTTGATGTTTATGTTGGCGCTGCCGATGTTTGTGGTTTCATTCTCGCGCAACAAAACCATCCCGACCGGCGGGCTAAAATTTATGGTGGGCCCTCACCTGGCCCTGGTTGCGGCAGCAGCGCTGATGGTGTTTTTAACCCTGGTAATGTGGGGTGTTGCCGGGACTTTCGCGCCCTACTGACACCCCAACTTCATATCGCTGGTTTCGGACTTTGATGCGCACGGGGGATTGGACCCACTCGCAGAGCATGCTAGCAAGTGCAAGATAAATTCAAGGAACTGCGTGCATGGAAAATTTTAATCTGTCGAACGATCATATTCGCAAGCAATTGACCGAGTTGGCGGCAACCGATGCGCATATCAAGGCTGCGCTTGAGTTGGTTGGATTCCCCGCCGAGCGGGTTAACGAGCAATCGTTCGCCGTATTCCTGCGGGTGATTGTCGGGCAGCAGCTTTCGGTGAAAGCGGCGACAACAATTTTCGGGCGCGTGATCGATTTGGTCGGCGAAGGACCAGAGCCCCTTTCTTTTTCAGCCATCAATGACGACCAGTTGCGCGCGGCGGGCCTGTCCAGACCGAAAGTAAAGTATGTGCGCTCGCTGTGTCAGACCGTGACCGACGGCACGCTGGATATATCAGCGCTGCCCACCCAGTCTGACGAAGAAGCCATCGCCTCAATCATTGCGGTGAAGGGCCTTGGGGAATGGAGCGCGCATATCTATCTGATGTTTTCGCTCGGGCGGCCCAACATTTGGCCGGTGGGTGACCTGGCCGTTAGGGTTGGGGCAGGCAGAATCCTTGAGCTTGCGGACCGCCCGACCGAAAAACAAGCGCAGGAAATCGGTGAGCGCTGGCGCCCTTATCGCAGTGCCGTTGCATTACTTGCTTGGCACTATTACTCAAACGCGCCATTCTAGGGCAGTCCTGAAACACCGTCACCATAACGGAGAAGACCATGACCGAATTCCTAGCAATAACAGATAGCCTGTCGGTGTCGCCTCAAATCGATACTGATGATATTGCCCGGGCGGCTGAAAGTGGTTTCGCCGTGATCATCAACAACCGGCCCGACGGTGAAGAAGGCGGCCAACCAACCAACGCCGACCTGGCAGAAGCCGCGGAAGCAAGCGGAATTCGCTGGGTTCACATCCCTGTGGTTGGCGGGCAATTGACCATAGAGGGCATCGAGCAAATGGCGCTAGCGCTCAGGGACAGCAGCGACCGGAAAGACCTGAAAACCCTGGCATTCTGCCGAACCGGCACCCGCTCCTGCACCCTGTGGGGGTTAGCGGAAGCCTTTACCGGCGGGTTGGGAACTGACGAAATTTTGGCGCGCGGGACCAAGGCCGGATACGACCTGTCGGGCATGGCACCAACCCTGGAGCATCTGCACCAAAACGCGGGTGGCTGACCCCTGCGCCAAGGCTAATTGTTGTCTGAAACGACTTTAAAACAATTCAATAGAAACATATATTCTTCTGCCACTTCATAAAATCGCTCGAACCGGCCTGATTTTCCGCCGTGGCCGGCACCCATATTGATTTTCATCATCAGCAAGTTGTCGTCGCTTTTGAGCGACCGCATCTTGGCGGTCCACTTGGCCGGTTCCCAGTATGTCACCCGCGGGTCGTTCAGTCCGCCGGTGACAAACATGGGCGGGTAGGCCTTGGCTTCCATGTTGGTGTAGGGGCAGTAACCCTTGATATTTTGGTAGGCGCTCGCATCCTCAATCGGGTTTCCCCATTCGGGCCATTCGATCGGCGTCAGCGGCAAGTCCGCATCCAGCATGGTGTTCA
>JAJFIT010000151.1 GCA_021774775.1 Alphaproteobacteria bacterium
CTGGTGACTGCGTTAACAATATGCATTTCCTAGCGGCGGACTTTGCCTGATTTTACCAGGCATATCAACAGGGATAACGCAGCTAAAACACACTGGTTTGTCAATTGAGTTAATGTTCGCGCTTGACCTGGCTGTCGCACAATGGTTGATTGCGCCCCGGTAGACGGCTGGATGGCCGCCGCCATGCGCTTGTCGTGTGGGGGAGGAAAGTCCGGGCTCCACGGAAATACGGTGCTGGTTAACGGCCAGCGAGGGCGACCTCAGGGACAGTGCCACAGAAAGCAAACCGCCTAATTCGTTAGGTAAGGATGAAAGGGTGCGGTAAGAGCGCACCGCGCCGCTGGTGACAGTGGCGGCAGGGTAAACCCCACCGGGAGCAAGACCAATAGGGACGGTTGCTTTTAGTAGCAGGTGCATTTCCGCGCCGCTGTCCGGGTCGGTTGCTTGAGCACATTGGCAACAATGCGCCTAGAGGAATGGTCATCGCTTACGCCTGATTTCGATTGGGCGTAAGATACAGAACCCGGCTTACACGCCGTCTGCCGCTTTACTCTCTGATCAAATTTCCTGACCCTAACTGCCGGATATACGTTTGCCAGCGGTCTTCAATACATAACGTATGTGTTTCCATACATAGTAGCCGAGCCTTATCACTCGGGACACTCTAAGGCCTGTCCAGCTGCTGGTTAAACGGATTTGAGTGGTTGTTGTTGTTGCCCAGCGCGGCTTCAAAAGCTTCCTGTGCTTGTCTTCAACGGCGTGAAGACATTCATAAAATATTTTGTCTCTGGTCCCTGAGCCATAATGATGAAGCAGGAAGCCGATCACATAGGCATTATACCCCCTCGATTTTGCCTGCATGCACAGGTCCAGCCCGTAAAAATGGAAACCCTTAAGGTCTTGCGAAGGGCTTACTTGTGCGCTGGCTTTTAGAATGATGAAATTTTCATCCAGACTATCAATCTTTATCGGCAAATCAGGTTGTGGCCCGGTGAAGCCGTAAGGATCAGAGATGCAGGTTCGTATACGATCAAATCCAAATCCACCGGCATTTCCTGCAACAGCCCATTTGGGATCAACTGTTTCCAATTCATCCAGCAGCGCGACGAGATGGGCAAAATCGTGATCAAGCAGTTTGATATCCTGATGACACAGGATCACATATTTGCTGTCGCAAGCATGGATCATCTTATGCAGGCCAGTGTATGCGTCGTATTGATTGTCTGCGGAATTATCTATGTGCATGAATTCACATTGCCCGTTCATGAATCCATTTTTTTCGAAAGACGCAAGCATGTCCTCATACTGCTGGAAATTGGTCACAAGGGAGCATATGGCGAAGGTCTTTTCATACTCTTTGGTAACGTCATTGATATTTTTTGAAATGGGGTCGGTCATGAATTTTGACTTCGCATATGATTGACGATTTGAAACTGCCGTGGACAAAGTATGTCGATTTTACCTTAGCAATAGCTGACCAGGAAATGTCTATTTTCTTTTAACACGTCATGTACGGGCGTTCGCGTGAGACACAGAACCCGGCTTACACGCCGTCTGCCGCTTTTTACCACCTTACAATTATGTGATTAATAGTCCGTCTGGATAGACAAGGGCGGTTAAAATAGCTTTTATGGCTGCTTCAGGTCAAATAGGGAGTGTTTATGTTTAGTCGGGTTTTTGGGTTGGTAGTGCTGGGTCCGTCATTGTGTGGGCTGTTGCTGTCCGGGGTTGTTCAGGCTGATTACAACGCCGCTATTGAAGGACTGGAGGCAAAAGCGGGGTTGATCGACACCTTTGTCGATGCAGACAAGGGCAAGATACTCTTGTCGCTTCGCCCGCAAACGGACGGGTCGCTCGGGCGTTACATATATGCCGGTTACCTGACTGCTGGGTTGGGCTCCAATCCGGTTGGGTTGGACCGCAGCCGACCATCGGACAGTTACATCCTGTCATTCAAACGTGCTGGCGACAAAGTTATGGCAGTGGTGGAAAATCATCGCTACCGGGCCAGCGCTGATAATCCGGCTGAGAAAAAAGCGGTGGAGACCAGCTTTGCCCAGTCTGTGATCTGGTCAACCGCAATTGTTGAGATATCCGATGAGGGCGACGTGCTTATCGATATTTCCGGTTTTCTCAAACGTGACGCCGTGGGTGTTGCCGCCCAACTGAAAAACCGGGGGCAGGGCGCCTTCAAAGTCGATATGTCCCGCAGTTTCGTTGATACCAAACAGGCGCATGTCTTCCCGGAAAACCTGGAGTTCGACGCGCATGTGACCTTCGCAACCAGCGCACCAGGCCGCGAAGTGCGCGTAACCACACCGGTGCCGGGCTCGGTCAGCCTGATCTTGCATACCACATTTTTGAAATTGCCAGACGAGGGTTACAAGGCGCGCATCGCTGACCAGCGGGCAGGCGTTGTTACCACGTCGCACATTGATATGTCGGCACCGCTGGCGGGCAACACAGCTGTGCAGCTGGCGCGGCGTTTTCGTCTTGAGGTAGGCGTTGACGGAACCGTGACCAACCCGATCATTTTTTATATCGACAACGGCGCGCCCGAGCCTATTCGAGCAGCACTGCTGGACGGTGCTCGCTGGTGGTCTGACGCTTTTGATGCCGCCGGGTTCAAGGGCGGTTACCGCGCTGAAATTTTGCCGGACGGAGTGCACCCGCTGGATGCACGTTATAATGTGGTCAACTGGGTTCACCGTGCTACGCGCGGCTGGTCCTACGGCGCATCAATCTTTGACCCGCGTACCGGCGAGATTTTGCGCGGCGTGGTCCTGCTCGGGTCGCTCCGCGTGCGCCAGGACATTAAGATATTTGAAGCACTTGCTGGCGCGCAGAACACTGGAAGCGGCAGGACTGATGACCCGGTTGAGTTGTCGTTGGCGCGTATTCGCCAACTTTCCGCGCACGAGATCGGTCATTCCCTGGGCTTTTCCCACAATATGGCCGCCAGTTCCTATGGCCGCGAAAGTGTGATGGATTACCCGGCACCCGATGTACGGCTGGACGCTGTTGGTGCGCTGGATTTTTCTCATGCCTACGGCGTAGGCGTTGGTGCCTGGGACAGGTGGGTGACTAAATATTTATATGGTGCCTATGACGACAGCGACCCTGCGCAGAAGCGGGCATTGTTCCGCGAAGCGGACGCAGGCGGCCTGTTGTATGTGGCGGACAGCGACAGTCGCTCACCCGGCAGCGGCCACATTCGAGGCTCCTTGTGGGACAACGGTGCAGATGCAATAAACGAACTGAACAGCCTTATGAAGGTTCGCGCCAAGGCGCTTGCAGGTTTCGGCGAGGGTAACCTGCGCCCCGGCGAGCATTATTCAGCGCTGCAAACCAAATTTGTGCCGCTGTATTTGTATCATCGCTATCAATTGCAGGCGGCGGCGAAATTTGTCGGCGGCTATGATTTTGTTTACCGGGCTGAAGGCGATGGCCGACCAGCGCCGGTGCCAGTTAGTAATGACGAGCAGATGCGTGCGCTGCGTGCGTTAACGGCAACCCTGTTGCCTGAAGCTTTGTTGATCAACGAGCAACTGGCGGCACTTTTAAGCCCGCGCGGTGGTGGTGGCGGTGACCCGCAGTTCGGACGCGAAGCTTTTGCAGGCTCTGCAGCGCCCGGCTTCAGCACTGAAGAAGCGGTCGCAGCTGCTGCTGATCTGGTGTTTGACGCGTTATTGCACCGGCGGCGGCTTCAGCGGTTGGCGGAACAAGGCCATTTTGCCGCCGATAGTTTGGACATCGCAGCCGTAACGGCGTTTGTTTCGCAGCAGGTTATGCAGGCAAAACGAGGCGAAGCGCGGCGTGCAACTGCGGTCAGGGCGATTGTGTTGGAGCGCATGACCGAGCATCTCATCAAAGCCCTTCATAGCCCTGATACAGGTCTTTTGGTGCGCTCGGGTGTGTGGACGTCGCTGTTGAATGTTCGCCGTCTGGCTGAACGGGCACGCGGTTCGCTTGGCGGCTATACATCGCTGTTGGTGCAGCGCATTGACGATGCCTTTGCCCGCGCCAGGACCCCTGCGGTTAAAACACCCGCTGGCCCAACGCCGCCGCCCGGTAGCCCGATTGGGTCGGGTAGCTCTCTGGGGTACGGTGATGCGGAGACCTGTTGGCACTGTTAACTTGAACAGCAATTTAGCCAACGAAAAGGGCCGACTGGATAATACCAATCGGCCCTTTGAATGTTTGAAGCAGTGTCGTTTAAGCTAGTGCTTTAGAAGCTATAGCTTGCCCGCACGTACCACGAACCACCTTCATAGTTCGCCGCACTTCGGCGTGGGTACGGAAGACCAACGCTGAGACGGTTGTCATTTGGTGGGCCTAATTCGTCAACGAAGTTGTTGAAGACATTAGCCGCACCAGCAACAAAACGAAGATTGTCAGTGAACTGGTAGCCAAGTTCCAGATCCACAAAAATGGTCGACCCAATTTTGGCGCTACCACCTGCGGTTGGATCATCTTGAATGGTGCCGCGCTCATCAAAGTGCGAACCATAGTAATTCAACCGCGTCAGGAGGCTCCATTGGTCGCCCCAGGTCGTGTTGGCCGTGGCGACAAAACGGAAACTTGGATAGTTGTTTTCAATGTCTTCAACCGTTGAATCGCTCACTGGTGTTACAGTGTTGGTACCAACAACGAAGCTGCGCTGACCCGTTACATCAAAGTCGTTGTAGTTAGCAGCAAACGTGAGGTCGGTCGCCGAGTTTTCATCCCAGTCGATCCCGGTTGTCAGGACAACGTCGATACCCTTTGACCGAGTGTCGAGCGCGTTGGTGTAGAATGAAATTGTGCGCTCAGACGGTAATCCAGAATCGATCTGGATGTCACCGGTACGGTAGATCCGGTCGGTCACGTCGATTTTATAAAAATCGATCACCAACGTCGTGCGGTCAGTAAGGTCAGCCGTAAGGCCAAAGCTGAGGTTGTCAGACTGTTCTTCCGTCAGCGGTTGGCCGCCAGCGGCAACAGCGTCTGGGCTGGTTGCCGGAATGAGACCTTCTTCAACCTGAAGTCCGGTCGAGCCATCAAATGTGGTGATGATGGTGCTGACATTTCCCTGACCCGGTGTGGGTGCATGGAAACCGGTAGAGATGGCACCGCGGAAGTTGACTGTGTCTGATATTGAGTAGCGACCCGCAACCTTATAATTGAAGGTGCTGCCAAAGTCAGAAAAGTCCTCGTAACGCACAGCATACTGCAGCATCAACTTATCGGAGATGTCATGCTCAATATCAATATAGCCTGCCCAGTTATCGCGTTTGAACGCACCAGCATCAGCGGGTGTTACCGCCGACATGCCGCTTGGTCCAACACCAGTTGTCGCGGCCGTTTCACCGGCAACTGTCGTGAAGGTCTCTTCGCGCCATTCCGCACCAAAGGCAAAGTTAATCCGGTCGTTTACCGCATAGGAGAAATCAGCGTTCAGGTTGATTTCCTTCTGCTCGTAACCGCCCATGTCAAAGTCCCTCTGGGTAGGTGCGCCGCCCGTAACACCAAGCGAGGTGTTGATGGTGTTGTTGAGGAAATAGTCGAGTTTGTTTTCACCCAACCCGGCGCTGATGTCATAGATCCAGCCGCTGTCCAGTTGGCCTTTAATGCCAGCAACAGCGCTATAATCTGTCTGTGAGCCGTCAAGAAACGGCGTATAGCCAGTTTGCAGGAGAGAGCCTGTCAAGCCTAGTGGCTCCAGCGCAGTCAAAGTGCTGTGGCGCGAGCCAACCGTGTCCGTTGCGCCAGCGCGGTAGAAGAAGCGGTAACGCCCTTCGGTATCAGCATAGTTACCGTGCACATAGAATTGTGCAGTGTCAGTGATATCGAAACCTGAATTGATGAATAGACGTGCGCCGTTTGTTTCGGGCCGTCCCCATGACTGAACCAGTGGCTCGTCACCAAAGGGGCTGTCAGCACCAACGCCGGTAACACCAGCATCAATCAGGGCCTGTGCGTCTGGGCGCTGGACACCGCGTGAAAGGGCTTCGTTGTCCCAATATTCCGCACTGATGTTTACAAACCCGGTGTCGCCGATTGGCAGGCCGGCGTTTGCTGCTACTTTCCAGCTTTGCTCACCGTCGTAGAACTGACCATATTGTGCTTCAACCCGGCCGCCTTCGTTTGAATCGTTGATCACAAGGTTGATCACACCGGCGATGGCATCAGAGCCATACTGGGCCGCTGCACCGTCGCGCAGCACTTCAACACGCTTCAGGGCGATGCTCGGGATCATACCGATATCTGCACCGTGGGCACCGTTACCGGCTGCCGGGGCAAAGAATTGCACAAGTGCGGAGCGGTGTCGGCGTTTGCCGTTGACCAAAATCAGGGTTTGGTCAGGCGCCATGCCGCGCAGTGATGTTGGCCTTACAAATGCACTACCATCACCGGTTGCAGGCGTCGCTGTGAAAGACGGCACCAGTGATTTCAAATTATCTGTAATATCAGCTGTGTTGCCCGTGGCACCAAATTCGTTGCCGGAAAAAGCATCTATTGGCACCGGACTATCGGTTACTGCGCGGGGTTTGCCGCTTCTTGAACCGACTACCAGCACTTCCTCAATGATGACGTCATCATTCTGCGCTACTGCAACCTCTGTTATTGTGAAACACATCGGTGACGCAGCAAGCAAAAGGCCAGCCTTAAATCTCTTGATATTCATCGTATCCCTCCTTGTTAAGTTCTTAATAGTAAGTTTCTACTAGTTTTTTCTTATACTTGTTACTTTGTTCGTTTTTATCGTTTTAGGTGCTCATATTAGGTGATTAGGCCTCATTACAAATTACAATATTACTGAATTCAATTTCTTTTTGCATTTTTTGGTCATACCGACGATTTGTTTTGTTCGATCATTGCTTTTGGGGCACATGATAAAAGGCGTCTCGCATCATCAGCTGTGGCAATTTTCCGGTTAGCCTGTTGTGCCGCTTCGCAAGCGGTTTTCACCAGTTCAGCGTTATTTGCGACGAGTGTACCGTCCTTGCGCCAGATGTTATTTTCAAACCCAACCCGCACGTGGCCGCCATTTTGAGCGCAAAGTGCTGCCAAATAATGCTCCTGTTTACCAAAGCAGCATGCAGCCCATGGGTCGCTGGTTTTGGGTGGAAACTGACCGAATGCAGTGGCTGAAAAGCTTTCGCCTTCTCGTTCCGGTTGTTGTTTTTTCACAACAAATAGCAAAAAATTTGACGTGCTGCCAAAAACACCCTGATTTTGCAGCAGTTGATAGCGCTGATAATCAACTTCGTCGTACAGAATGATTTGCGGGCAGATGTCATGGTTGTACATCCAACCAAAAAAGTCTTGGGTTTCAGTGGGGTCCGAACCGTCTGGCATCAGTTCGCGCAACGCCAGCGACACCGCTTCTGGCCGGAGGGTTTTGACCATAGTCATCTGATCACTGCGTGAATAGCGGCCAACGGCTTCTGTGGTCACCTGAATAATCAAACCGTCACTGACCTTGTCGGTGACAGCGTCTATGGCTCGCCGGTAATGGTCAACATCCAGCGAGTGTTGCCCGTGCTCGTCCCGCACATGCAGATGCAGGATGCTGGCACCCGCTGCCATCACCTCGGCGGCGCAGTTCGCCAGCTCGGCAGGAGAAATAGGCAAAGCGGGATGATCTTTGTGGGTGCGCCGAGCACCGTTAGGCGCGCACATGACAATGAAAGGGTCAGGGCTGGACGCAGAACCATTGAGCTGATCAGGCACCGAACACCTCCGTCAGTATGGCGGTCAACTTGGCCATTGCCTGATCCATATGGTGGTGCTCAACGATGTAGGGCGGCGCGAGCAGAATATGGCAATTGAGGCCATCTTCTGCGTTTCCGCCGCCGGGGTAGCACATCAGGCCGTGCTGCATCGCGGTGTTTTTCAATTGTTTCGCCAGCTGGGCGCTGTTGGCAAAAAGCGTTTTTTCTGCTTTGTCCTCAACCAGCTCAATTGCCCAAAACAGACCGCGGCCCCTAATGTCCCCCACGTTAGGGTGTTCGGCGAGAGTGCCCTTTAACATGAAGCCGAACTCAGTGCCTTTTGTCCGAACCGCCGCCAACAGATTTTGCCGTTCGATCGTTTGCATCACCGCCACGCCAGCTGCGCAGGCCGCTGCGTGCCCGATATAGGTATGGCCGTGGGCAAAGCCAGCGGTGCTGGTGGTAAAAAAATTACTGATCCTGGCACAAACAATGGTGGCTGCCAGCGGTTGATATCCGCCGCCTAATCCTTTGGCCAGTGTCACGATGTCGGGGCGGAAGCCCTCTTGCTCAAAGGCAAAGAAAGTGCCGGTGCGGCCCGATCCGCACATGACCTCATCTGCGATCAGCAGAATATCGTACTTGTCGCAGATGGCGCGAATTTTGGTAAAATAGCCTTTTGCCGCGCTAACAACGCCTAGTGATGCGCCGACTATCGGTTCAGCGATAAAGGCCGCGATTGTATCAGCGCCCTCACGCAGGATGGCCTGCTCCAGCATTTGGGCAGCACGCTCGCCGTATTCTTCCTCGGTTTCTCCCGATTGTTGGAAGCGGTATGCGTAGCATGGATCGATCCGCGGCCAATCCAGGAGAAGGTCTGGCATGACGCTGCGCCGTGCGGGGTGGCCGCTGACCGATAATGCGCCGAAGGTGTTACCGTGGTAGCTGTGGGTGCGGCTGATAATTTTTACCTTGGTTGGCTGCGCGCGCGCGCGCCAATATTGCCATGCAAATTTTAGCGCGGTTTCGTTGGCCTCCGAGCCGCCGCTGGCAAAATAGGCACGGGCATCGGCTTCACCGAAAGCGTCTACCAACAATGCAGCTAGTCGTTCTTGCGGCTCGTTGGAAAAGAAGGCGGTATGGGCAAACGCCATTGTCTCAATTTGCTTTTGGATTGTGCTGACAACCGCAGGATGTTGGTGCCCCAGGCTCGACACCGCCGCACCACCGCACATGTCGAGATATTCCCGATCATGCTGATCGTACAGATACATTCCGCCGCCGCGTACAGCAACAGGGTAATCGTGGTGAAGGTCCCGAGAAAATACAGCAGTCATCTGTTCAGCGCCCAATAGCCATTGGCAAAATATTGCGTGTTTCAGGTTTTCGGGCAAATTTATAGTTTTGCCTTATGTATAAGTAATCTTTATAGTTTGATTATGAATAGTCGCCAGATCGAAATATTTCACGCTGTAATGAAAACACGCACAGCCACCGGGGCTGCGCAAAAACTCGGCATTACCCAACCGGCGGTGACAGCAGCAATTAAACAGCTGGAAGGTTCGTTGGGATTTAATCTGTTCCACCGGTCATCGGGCAGGTTGCAACCCACGTCTGAAGCGCATGTTTTAGACGGCGAGGCCTCTCGTATTCAGGACTCGATGGTTGTTTTTCGCCGCCTGGCCGGGCGGCTAAAAAAAGATCTGACCACCCATCTGCGCGTGGCAACACCGCCTGCTTTCAGCCACCAGCTGGTGCCACAAGCTGTGGCAGAATTTACAGAACAGACGACAGACTGCCTGATCGATGTTTCGACGGTTCACCATGACCAGATTATGACGGGTTTGGTTGAAGCAGGCGGGGCCAACAGCCTTGGTTTTTCGTTTGGTTTGGGCGAACGGCTAGGCTTGGGCTCGATCCCGATTGGCAAAGCCAATGTTGTCGCTCTTGTTCCCGGCGATTGGCCACAAGCTGCGGAGGAAATTCTGGCGGTTAGCAGCCTGGCGGGTTGCCCGGTGATTGGAACCTACGCGAGCGAACCACTCGGTCTGGAGGTGGAGCGATTGATTTCGCAGGCAAATGTCAATTTGGAGATTGTTGTGCGGGCACATAACCACAATGTGGCAGCGCGGCTGGTTGAAAAAGGTGTTGGCGCGGCGCTGCTCGATAGCGTGACCGCTGCGTATATTTTGCAGCACCATGACAGCGGTTCATTTGTTGTATTGCCGGTTGACGGTGCCGCCACATTACCGGTCAAGGCAATATATTCTTACGAGCATCCGTTAAATGACAACGCCAAGAATTTCATCGATATATTCCGTCACTGTTTCCACCGACTGATTGCTTGATCAGTCAGCGCTGGTGTTGCGGCGTTGCCCCCATTTCAGGCTCTGCACCATGAATAGGGTTTGGCAAGGATATTTCATCGTCTTTGACGCAATAGAATTCTGTGGCACAGTGCGCTGTGGCGACAAATATTGGGGTGCTGAAAATGGTGGAAAATTCGAAACTTTCAGTCGGGCTTTCGAGTTTTTTCGGCGATGACGCCTCGATTTTACACGACTTGCAAGCAGCAAGTACGAATAAAAATTACCGCGAGGGCGCGATGATTGTTGGCGAGGGCGATAGTGGCTCCACTGTATTTTATCTCCTGAGCGGCACGGCCAGCGCGCTGCGCTATTCAGCCGCTGGTGCGGAGGTTTTTATCGATACCTTTGGCCCGGGTGACTTGATCGGCGAAATGTCGGTGCTTGGCGGCGGCGAGCGAACCGCCGATTTATATGCGACCAGCGACGTTGAGTTGACAACGTTTTCGGGACCAGCCTTTATCAGTTTGATGGAGAAACACGGCAACATTGGGCTACGGGTGAGCCGTTTGCTGGTTACACGAGTTCGGCGTACCACCCGGCGTATGTTCGAACAGTCAACCCTGTCGTCCAAAGGGCGCGTTTGCGCGGAATTGATGCGGCTCGCAGAACCGGTAGGCAGCACAGATGTGTTGCAGGTCAGCGCCATGCCGTCCATCAGCGAGATCGCCAAAAAGCTTGGTCTGGCGCGGGAAACTGTATCCCGCACGGTCAGTGAGCTGAAAGATCAGGCAGTGGTGGCGTCTGACGGGTCAAACCTGCTGATCAATCAGCCACATTTGCTGCTGGCGCGTCTTGGTTGATTAGTGGTTGGGGTTGATCAATCTACAAGGCTGATCAGTTTTCAAGGGTGATCAGTTTTTGTGCTGGCCAAATGGGTTCGCCGCAGCGCGAACAATGTTGCTCCGCCCCCTTCAATACTCTCCGCCGTTATGGGCTCGCAGCGGAAATTAAATTGGTCAGCCAGAGCGAGCGCGCAGGCGAAGGGTTCGCTGACAAATATTGATCCGGGCGCTGTGATCGGTTCGATGCGCGCGGCAACTGTCACTTCGCGGCCAAAAATACCCGTTTGGCCGAGAACGGGATCGTTGAGGCTGTGGACGGGGCCATAATGCCCGCCAACACGTAGCGCCAAGTTATTTGGCAGGCCTGTTGCCGGCAGGTCAATATTTTGAAAAGCCGCCTGCAGGTTGACGGCGGTTGCCGCAGCAGCAGCCACACTGTCGAACACCAGAAACAAGCCGTCGCCCCAGGTGTTGCTGTGACTAAGCGATGTGTCAGCGGCACCGCAAACGTCGGCCAACGGCGCCAACACATGCTCGACAAACAGTGGCACCTGCAATTCGGAAAGCTGCCCGAAACCTTTCACATCTGCGAATATCATTGCCTTCAGGCTGCGATTATTTTTTGGGTCTGCGATGGTGGTTTTGGCCACCGCGGTACGTTCAAACGGGAAGGGCACAATATGGCTGTGTCTGCCAGCCGCGCGCCATAGCCGGGCGTCGCGCGCGGTGCCGGACGGGCCTGTGGTGGGTTTGCGGTCCCAAACAAGTAATTGCTCGGCGGTAGTTGCCAGCATGTCGGCGCGCAGCACTGCCAACCCCATGGCGGTTTCGCTGGCGAAGGCGGTTGTCAGGTCGTCGCACACTGTGGTGTCGTGCGATACGAAGCGAACACTTGCGGCCTTGTTTATGCAGACGTCAAAGCGAGCCTGCCAATCTGAACCAAAGGGCGAGAGGGAAATGTCGCCGAACAGGGCGTCGGGGCAGGGCTGAACAGCGTGTAGCTCTATACCGTGCTCGAGCAACCGTTCGGCGATGATGATATCTGACCCCGCTGCCAGCGCACCGAAAGCTGCGCCGAAACGATCGCCTTCCAGCATGTCATCGACGGCTTTCTCCAATCCGTAGATGGCTGTACTGTCCAGAGGGTTTCGCCCGTCTTTCAGGCCAAACAAATGCCCGGCAAAATGCAGTGATTTGGGGGGGCGAAAGGGGTTCAGCCAGTCGTGCGGTTGCCGGGTTGCCGCCAATATCATTTCAAACTGCCTGATCGTGCTGGCATGGGCATCATAATTGTGTGGGTCAAGCGGGATTGCATCCGCCAGGATCTGCTCTGCTCGGGCGTGTTCACCGAGGATCAAGCAGGCCTCGGCAGCGGTAGCCATATTATAATAAGCGTCTGCACCGGGCTTTGGAGAGTTAGATTGAAGGACATTCTGCACGCTCAGTGCAGTTGAGCGCGCCTGCTCAATTTCGCCGCCAACCAGATAAAGTGAGGCGGTGTTGATGCCGCTGAAGGTGCCGCCAAAACGCGCGTGCGCGGCGGCGTATTTTTCTGCCGCTTGCAGGGCGAGACGCACGCGCTCAGAACCGCTATGCTCCAACGCGCGCGCCTTCAAAATACGCCCGCCCAGCGCCATCATATCTTCGCTGGACGTGTCTCTGTCGAGGCCCTGGCGCGTGTATTCCTTTTCCGCCTGTTCAAGCGCCCCAGCACGGAGAAGGGTTAGGATTTCTTTGTTAGACATTCAAGCCAATCCGTTTCACAGATTATCTGGGGTATCGTTCTGCCAGCATGACGCTCTGCTCAGACTCTTTCTGGCGAAGCTCCATTTATTCCGATGAAGTTGTTCTCTACTCTGGGCAGGAAACATACATCATGCTCACACAGCTGGTAAAATGTGGCCCTCTATGGGCAAAAGTGACAGCAGCATTCTTGGCGTTGGAATGAGCAACACCGTGGTAATGATTTGCAGCCAGCAAAGCTGGCAAGCCAGTCTCGTCGTCAATAAGATTGAGATACAAGGGCAAACCTACATGGTGAGCGCAAGTATGTTCGTGTTCCAACTTGTCGTTAAATTGTTCGATACCGCAAAGTATCTTGTTTGTATCTACGGTAAAAACTGCCCAGCGCTCATTTGCCGAATGCCTTTCGGCTTTTTCAACCGGTTCTAATGTTGCCGGTAAATGCGGGCAGAAACATATTACGGGCTCCGGCATTGCTGGATCGGAATTAAAATGTGCGTTCATGTTTTCGTCAATCCGTAGCACATATAAATTTTTTCCATTTTGTGCAACGGTAGACCATCTCAGGTCTCCGTCGGGTGGGTAGGGCTTTTGTCTCAGATTGGCTTCGGGCGGCAACTGGTCAGCTTTAACGCAGGCATCAAGAATATCTAAGCCTTCCCTGGTTGAACCTATAGGTTTGCAGGCATAGTCTGATATGTAGGCAAAGCTATCAGGGCCTTTGCTTATTTCGTAAAAAATAATGTGTTCATGATCCGCCATTGTTTTGCTCCTTCTTGATTAGGGTGTTTAGATCTTCCAAGAGACCAGCCCAATAGCTGTTGGAAGGGTCGGTTTTAACCAGATATCGTGCTGTTTTTCGGGCCGCAAGAAGATACTCTAGGGCTTTGCCGGACTTTGACTGACGCGAAAGATGTTTTGCATAACGACGGCTGAGTTCGATATTTTGCTCTTGCCACCGTTTGCTTTGAGGTTCCCTAGAAACCATCCTGTTTGACAAATCCAATGCTTCCTGGATTTTTGCGAGAGCTTCCTCATTTTTCCCTGTTGCAGCAAGCCACTCTCCGAGCCAGGAGATATAAAAGTTCTGTTCGTAACGTAATTTTGGATTCTGCGGTTCAAGCGCGATAAGACGTTCACCTAATTCGATGGTATCCTGGCAGAAAACCCCAGCGTCATCTAAACGGTAGCTTTTTTTGATGTATGTGGCGCATAAACTGGAATTCAGCAACGCAGCCTGTCTTAAATAGCGGCCATTTTCACTATCCGGGCCCACAATCGGCTGCAACACCTCAAGCGCTTTTTCAAACTGGGGCAAAGCCTCTTCCAGATTTTCATCCATGTAATCAGCGTAACCCAACTGATGAATTCCAACTGAATAAGCGTATATTCGCTCGGGGTTCTCCGGGTCTACCTGCCAAAGGTCTCTGGCTGTGCGAAGATATTCTTTGAACTTGGCACGCGCAGCATCCTGGTTACCAAGTCCATCGTCATCTACACCCATTGCCCTAAGTATACGGGCTCGCCGCTCGCGGCTCTCAGCAGACAGTTTTTCAGGGTCTCCCTGGTGCTCGTAATAATCCATCGCTCGTTCATTGACTTTTGCCATCACATCAATGCGTCCAACATTGAACAGAGTCTGTCTAAGGTCGGTTAGCATATATTCAATCAGTCCTTCGGCTTCATTGCGGTGGTGCTCGGCGGCTTGCCGGGCGGTCACTGCTTCATACGTCAGTGACGCCATGCCTATCATCGCGATAACGCTTGCCGCTGTGATCGCCATCACGCGGCGCATTTTTCTTTGCAGGTCGCGCTCGATCAGCGCATCAAGGCCGATGCCCAACAGTCCGGCGGCCAGCTTCAGCCTGCCGCGCCGAGGGCCGTCGCCCGCTGTGCGGAAATCAGCGGCAAGTGGTTCTGCCGGTTCGGTCGTCAGCGTGCCTCTTTTGCCCAGTTTGAACCGGAGGGCAGGGGGGAAACATTCTTGCTCTGGTGCGTTGCCTTTGGATGCAAAAGGTTCGCCCGACAGGATAACAGACAGAATACGGCGTTCGCCGGTCAGTTTTTTAAATTCGATAATTTCTCGGTTAACCCAGCGGGAGGCGGCTGCAGCAGGCGAGCAAAGCACAATCATGAACTCGGACTGTGTGAGGGCTTTCTTGACTTCTGCGGTCAGGTCTTCAGCAGCGGGCAGTTCGTCGCGGTCGCGGAATATATGCCCAACTCGGTCGGGAATGCGTGTGCCGTTTGTAGCGGCCTCGCCAACCAACCGTTTGGGCACACGGTAATTTTCTATGTCTTTTAGAAGTCGGTTCGCAGCGGTTTTGTCATTGTGGCTATAGCTGATGAAGGCTTTGTAGCGATAGGTGTCGGCCATTTAACTTCCCCCTGAAGTACAACCTGTGGGCATCATTCCTCATGTCATAGGTGCAACGCAAGTGCCATTTGCGTGAGCGCAACGGTTTTGGACCGGCGCGTCTTGCTGATTTTTCGTTTTTACTGAATTTACCGCCCCGTGACGACCGTCACAAAGGTTCACGTCCCTGCATAGTAGTCTTTTCCGCATGTGATCTTAATATACGGAGAACGTCGCTATGAAATACGTTGAAGTTGAGCTTGCTCTTGAGAAAAAAGGCGTGGTTGACCATATTGATGTCACTTTGGGTGGCCTGCTGGTGCCGTTCCAGAATGGTGCGCAGCCAAAGGTCAAAATGGAAATTTTGATTGACCGCCCACACATGTTGAATGCCGAAATTAACGGTCAACCCGGTGGGTCAATTCAAGTGTCTGTCAAGCCGGGTAAGCCAAAAATTCCAATCTCTCATCTTAAATCACGAATTATCGATGGTGAAACTTCAGATATTTCCTATGGGGAATTTTCGGTTGCCGAAAATAGCGAAAATCAAGGAGCGAATTGATATGGAACCTATAAAAATTCACATAATGATTTTGCCCTTACTCATGATTTTGATGGCGGGTTCGGCCATTGCTGACGGCGATGTGCAGGCCGTGCGCGAAATCGCGACCAAGAAGAATGGCCCCAGTGCCAAAATTGTCACGTCCAGCAGTTCTAGTAAGGCCTCAATTTCCTATATTTTTGGAAACCCTGATTTTCAAAAACGAGGAGCTGCTGACCGTAAAAACCGCTATGAGATTACACTTTCTGCTCCTCTGCAGTCTGACAATAAACAAGCTGACTTTGCCAGCCTGGATGGGCTTGCAAATTCCTTCAATGGCTCATTCAGTTTTACACACATCATCAAGTATAACGACGCATTTCAACCTGCTTTCAAAGCGTGTGATAGACCGCCGCAGACCGCTGATTTGCAAACTCTGCGTGCCGAGAGGGACAAAATTTATAAAGATGAGGAAATCATTCGTGAAATAGCAATTGCGAGAGAATTAAAACCTGAACAGGTATTGCCGACAGGCACTGATTGTAGAGCGGTCGTCGCGGACTTGGAGGAAGCAGGTGATGAAAACCTGTTCAGCCAATCCAGGTCGGCGTATGCTATAATCAGCCGCTTCAAATACGTGAAATCACATCAGTTGTCGTTTTATGGCTTAAAGGCTACCCTTGGATATGAAGAGTTTTCATTTCTAAATCCGGACAAGTTTGTTAGCCGAGACGCGTTCGATGATGGCGATCTGAAAGGTTCTTCGTCTTCCAACGAAACACCATGGTCAGTATCTGCAAATTACGGGCAGGTTAGACGAGGCGGTTGGGTTTGGAGCGGTAGCTTCCGGTATGAACGGAAATTTGAAGCCGCCCCAACCGTAACCCGGTGTCCCGCGGTAGATTTTAGCGAGACATTTGATTGCTTGGCAGGTGCTTCAGGCGAGCCGAGCGGTGAAAACGCCTATATCGCTTCATTGGGTGTTAAAAAGTTTACCAGCCTGTTTGGGCTGCGTAATCGTGCTGTTGCGCTGACTGCCAACTACGACTTTGGGGAAGATATTATTAGTCTGGACCTCCCGGTTTATTTGATTTCCGACAAGGACGGTCAATTAACTGGCGGTTTTCGGGTTGGTTGGCGCAGCGACACCAAGGATCCAATTTTTGGCATATTTGTTGGCGCACCGCTCTCAATTTTCTGACGTCGATACCTTGCAAAAATGGGGAGTTGATTTGCCGGTAACGTGACAGTTTTAATGTTATCCTTGGGCCCTCCCAATATCCTCCCAGGGACCGGGCCACCTGTCGCGCTGCGCAGGTGGCCTTTCTTATGTTTACTGATGGCCAGTGAACGCCCACGCCCTAAACTGACCTCGCATCATCAGTGCACTGCAATACCGCCTTGGGGACGAAAATGGGGAGGAATTGTGCAGAAATCCTCTTCCGTCAGAGATTAGCCGCCTTTCATGGGTAAATATGGGCGAATTTGGAAATCCGGTCAAAACCGCTTGTTTTTAGGTTATTATTCAATGGCATTCCCGGAGCGTGGCCAAGCGGTACAGAATGCCTGCCCGCTGATTACGGGAAGAACATATTAGAAACAAATTATATCAACTATATGAAATAAAACACTTATATTGGAAAACACTAATGATCTTTTGATGAATACTAATATTGATATTCCCATGAAATCCCATTGACCTTAACCATTTTCCCATGATATCCCATAAGGGTTCGGGTGACGACCCGGATGCTCATGTCGATTGCGTTCGCCGGATACGTCCCGGGAACCTGCGATGCGGGGGGAGAATTAAGGGGCTCGTGGGACAATGGCGCTATTCCTGTCCACATATGAAAACAAAGTTGATAAGAAGGGCAGGGTTTCTGTTCCCGCTTCTTTCCGCACCGCTGTTGCCACCAGCCATTTCACCGGCGTTGCCATTTACCGTCACATTCAGCTGCCCTGTATCGAAGGGTCAGATATTTCCTTCCTCGAGCGCCTTACCGAACGGCTGTATGAGGGCTATGACCCCATTGCTTTTGACGAGCTGCCAACGGCAACATCTATTCTGGCAGAATCCAACCAGCTGGCATTCGATTCCGAAGGCCGGATATTACTGTCTGCCGCGATGAAGGAACATGCCGGTATTGACGGGCAGGCGACATTCGTCGGGCTCGGTCGCATGTTCCAGATATGGGCACCGGGCCGGTTCGCCGAGCACCGCCAGCAACAGCGCGGCATCGTTGTCGACAAGGCGCGCGGCCAATCTGCCGATGCGGGAGGGCGGTCATGACCGCCATGCCCGCCAGCCCAGCCCCAGCAAACACACATATCCCCGTCCTTTTGGATGAAGTCGTCTCCGCATTGAAACCCAGCGCAGGCGAACTGTATGTGGACGGCACTTTCGGTGCAGGTGGTTATGCCCGCGCCGTATTGGACGCGGCGGACTGTTCGGTCATTGGTATCGACCGTGACCCGCAGGCGATAGAGCGTGCCGCGGTTTTCGCCGAAGAATTTGGTTCGCGCTTTCGTATTTGCGAAGGCCGGTTCGGCGACATGGTGGCGCTGCTGGGTGACGTCGGCGTTGAGGCCGTAGACGGCGTTATGCTCGACATCGGCGTTTCATCCTTCCAGTTGGACGAAGCGGAGCGCGGTTTTTCCTTCCGCGAAGACGGGCCGCTGGACATGCGCATGAGCGCCGAGGGCGAAAGCGCGGCTGATGTGGTCAACACCTACGAAGAAACCGAGCTTGCCAATATTATCTATCGTTACGGCGAGGAGCGAAAATCGCGCCGTATAGCAACGGCGATTGTACGCCGCCGAACAGAAGTGCCGTTCGAGCGCACGCTGGACTTGGCTAACCTGGTCGAATCTGTGCTGGGTCGACCGCCGATGAAAAAGGGCCGCAAGCCCACCCATCCGGCGACCCGCACATTTCAGGCGCTGCGCATTCATGTGAATGATGAAATGGGCGAGTTGGAACGCGGCCTCGTTGCTGCAGAATCCTTGCTGCGTGCTGGTGGTCGTTTGGTGGTTGTCAGTTTTCATTCACTTGAGGACCGTGTGGTCAAAAGTTTTATGGCGGAGCGGTCCGGTCGTTTGCCGGCCGCATCCCGCCACATGCCAATGCAAATGGGGGCAGCACAGCCTGCATCCTTCCGGTTGGAAACAAAGGGTGTGATTAAGCCGTCTGCCGATGAAGAAAGCGCCAATCCGCGCTCGCGCTCGTCGAAGTTGCGGGCAGCGGTGCGCACAAGTGCACCGGTATGGGGGAGGGCTGCGAATGCGTAGACTGTTCACCTGCATAGCGGCGCTTTGTGCGCTTACGTCCGGCGCGGCGCTCATACAGCTTAAATACGCGGTGCAGGAACAAGCCGAAAATGTCGAGGCCATTGCCCGGCAAATTCACCAGGACCAGGAAAGCCTGCGCATTCTGGAGGCCGAATGGGCCTATCTGACATCGCCGCGTACCTTGCAGGAGTTGTCGATCGAGTTTCTTGCCTTGATGCCGCCGTCATCCAAGCAGGTTGTTGGCTCGGTGACCGAAATCCCGCTGCGACGCAGCCGCGAGGTCGTTGGCGGTGACACCAGTGTGCTGCTGTCAACGGCAGATAAAAAATCACAGAAAAACAAACAGAAAAACAAGCAGCCTTCCGCCAATAGTGCTGGTGGCAAGCAAGCTACATCTGAAGGCAATACATAATGGCAACGCTCGGCGCACGGTCAATTAGCATGGACCTTGATCACACCTACCGCAAACCTACACCGCTGTCGGTGGCGCGCAGCCGGTTGATGGTGGGTGTTATATTGTTCATGACCGCTTTTGTGCTGATGAGCGTGCGCACAATCAATTTGGGCATGGCTGCACCGTTGGCCAATAGAACGGCAGAGCGGCAGATTGTTGTGCCGCCTGTGGTTTTCAGCCGGTCAGACATTGTCGACCGAAACGGCGAGGTGTTGGCGGTGAACCTGCAGACATCGTCTTTGTATGCCAATCCGCAAAAGGTCAAGGACCCAGCGTTGGTCGCCGAGCAATTGGCGGGTATCTTGCCGGAGCTTTCACGCGCCGAATTGGAACAGAAGCTGTCGTCCAAGAAAAATTTCATCTGGATCAAGCGCAAACTGACACCGCGCCAGAAATGGCAGATTAATGCGCTCGGTGTTCCCGCTCTTAATTTCCGGGCGGAAGAAGACCGTTTGTATCCGCATGGCCGACTGGCGGCCCACGCGCTTGGCTACGTTGATATTGATGGCAACGGACTAGCCGGTGTTGAGCATTACTTTGACGAGCGCTTGTCAGAGGCGGCGAGAACCAGTGAACCACTGGCGCTAGCGCTGGATATTCGGGTTCAATATGCCTTGGCAGATGAGCTGGAAGCTGCCATGCGAGCCCACCAGGCGATTGGTGCGGCGGGGTTGGTGATGGACGTGCGTACCGGCGAAGTGCTGGCGCTGGTATCCATGCCTGACTTTGACCCCAATAATGTGCGCGGTGTGGGTGATGCCCAAAAATTCAACCGTGCCAGCAAAGGCGTTTACGAACTGGGTTCAACTTTTAAGACATTTACCTTTGCCAATGCGCTGGATGACAGGGTGGCGACCCTTGATGATGGCTATGATGCCACCAAGCCGCTTAAAATTTCGCGGTTCCTGATCCGGGATGACCATCCGAAAAAGCGCTATTTGAGCCTGCCCGAAATTTTTGCCTTCTCATCCAATATTGGCACAGCACAGCTGGCTTTGGACATTGGCGGCGAGCGTCAGCAGGAATTTATGCAGTCGATTGGTTTGCTGACCCCGTCCAGCGTTGAGCTGACTGAAGTGGGCGCGCCCATGTATCCTGCCAATTGGCGCAAAGTTTCAACCATGACTATTTCATATGGTCACGGCATTGCCGTCAGCCCCTTGCAGCTTGCTACCGGAATTTCGGCCATCGTCAATGGTGGCACGCTGAATTCGGCCACGCTGTTGAAGAACAAAGACGCATGGCAGGACGGTCAGCGAGTGATTTCACCGGCCACGAGCAGGCAGATGCGCCAACTATTGCGGCTGGCGGTTACCAAGGGCACTGGCGGGCGCTCGGATGCCACCGGATACCGCGTTGGCGGCAAAACCGGCACCGCAGAAAAAGCATCAGGCGGCGGCTATGCCAAGAAGTCGCTGATTTCGTCCTTCATGGGCGTTTATCCGATGGATGACCCACAATATGCCGTATTTGCCCTGTTGGATGAGCCGAAAGGCACCAAGGAAACATTCGGCTTTGCTGGTGGTGGTTGGGTGGCCGCTCCGGTGGTCAAAAATGTAATTTTGCGCACAGCACCCTTGCTGGGTGTGTTGCCGCGTGAGGAAGACAAAGGGCTTTACCAAAATATTGCCCTGATGATCGAGGATGACTAGAAAGGCCTGCAGATGGCAACGACGTTGCTGCAGCTTTTGGGCGGAAAGGGCATGTTGAAAGACGTGGCTGTTACCGGCTTGACTGTGGACAGCCGCCGCGTTGTGGCTGGTGATCTTTTTGTGGCACTGCCGGGCACCGACCACGATGGACGGCACTATATCACTCAGGCGGTAAGTAACGGCGCGTCAGCGGTGCTGACCACGCCGGGTGCGGTTGTCGCGCTTGAGGGAATGCCGCCAGTCATCGAAGATACCAATCCGCGTAAATTATATGCTCAGATGGCGGCGCGTTTTTGCGGCACTCAGCCTGCAGTGCAAGTCGCAGTGACCGGCACTAACGGTAAAACCTCGGTCGCAGATTTCACCCGCCAGATTTGGCAACAATTAGGTACAGACGCCGCCAGTGTTGGAACGCTGGGGGTTTGTTCACCATCTGTGCAAATTGACGGCGGGTTAACCACGCCTGACCCGATGTCATTATATAGTATTTTTAATCGGTTGCACGATGCCGACGTTGACCATATCGCGGTGGAGGCATCCAGCCACGGGCTCGATCAACACCGATTGGACGGCATGCATATTTCAGCTGCCGCATTCACCAACCTGACCAGAGACCATCTGGACTACCATAAAAACGAGCAATCTTATTTTTACGCCAAGGCGCGTTTATTTGGCACATTGCTGGCTCCGGATGCATCGGCTGTGATTAATATTGATGACCCTTGGGGCAGGGTGTTGGACGACATTGCCTGGGGGCGCTCGCTCGACCGCCTGACCTACGGCCGCTCAGACAAGGCCCATCTCAGAATTTTACGATATCAGGTGATGCCCGCCGGTCAGGAGGTAAGCGTGTCTTATGCCGGACAGGAATTTGATATTGCTCTGCCGCTCGTGGGCGAATTTCAGGCGATGAATGCCTTGGCAGCGGCGGGTTTGGTTATTTCTACCGGCGGCGAGCCTGCCACGGTTATGGCGGCGTTGGGTAAATTGCGCGGCGTGCCCGGACGTATGGAATTGATGGGCGAACACGGCGGTGCAGGAATATACGTTGATTATGCCCACACCCCCGGCGGGCTGGAAACAGTGCTTGCAGCGGCAAAGGCGCACCGCCCTCGGCATTTGCACGTTGTTTTTGGCTGCGGCGGTGACCGCGACAGGGGCAAGCGCCCACAAATGGGCAAGATTGCCGCTGATTTGGCGGACTGCATTTATGTCACTGATGACAACCCGCGGTCAGAAGAGCCTGGAACCATTCGCGCTGAAATTCTTGCCGCTTGTCCGCAGGCGGCCGAGGTCGGTAACCGGACAGCAGCGATACAAGCCGCTCTTGATAGCGCCGGTGACGGCGACATGGTGATCATTGCCGGAAAAGGCCATGAGACCGGCCAGACCATTGGTGATCAGGTTGTTGATTATTCCGATATTGAAACTGTTCGCGCTCTTTTGGGAGTAGAAAACAGCAAAATTGCAATGCCTAGCAGCGAAAAGGACCAATAGAATGTTTCAAATGTTGGCCGAGCAGGGCGGTATTTTTAACCTGTTTAATTATCTGACCTTCAGAACAGGCGGCGCGGTCTTGACTTCAATGTTGATCTGTTTTCTCACTGGCCCGCGCATAATCAACTGGCTGAAATCAAAGCAAAAAAAAGGTCAACCGATCCGCGATGATGGCCCGCAAAGCCATATTGTTGCCAAGGCAGGTACCCCGACTATGGGCGGCTTCATGATCCTGCTCGGCCTGCTGGTCTCCACATTGTTGTGGGCCGACCTTGAAAGCCCTTATGTGTGGGCGGTGCTGTTGGTCACGCTTAGTTTTGGGGCCATTGGTTTTGTTGATGATTATCTGAAAGTAACGCGAGCGTCGTCCGACGGCGTGCCGGGCAAGTTGAAGTTCGTCATCGAGCTGGCGATTGGCCTCGCTGTAGCATGGTGGCTCGCAAGCTTGGTTGAACCAACTCTGGCGCTGCCCTTTTTCAAAAAGCTGGCGATCAATCTGGGCATTTTCTACTTGCCGTTCGCCTGCCTTGTTATGGTTTGGGCGGGTAACGCGGTTAACCTTACCGACGGCCTGGACGGGTTGGCGATTGTGCCGGTCATGATAGCAGCCAGTGCTTTTGGATTGATTGCGTATCTGGTTGGCAACACAGTCTACAGTGATTATCTGGGCATTGTTTATGTGGCGGGCTCGGGCGAACTGGCTGTTCTGTGCGGTGCTATCATCGGAGCCGGAATTGGTTTTCTTTGGTTTAACGCGCCGCCCGCGATGGTATTTATGGGCGATACTGGTTCACTTGCTTTGGGCGGTGCGCTGGGCGCAATCGCTGTAATTACCAAGCATGAGATTGTGCTGGGAATCATCGGTGGCTTGTTTTGGCTGGAGACGGTTTCGGTGATCGTACAGGTCATTTC
>JAJFIT010000152.1 GCA_021774775.1 Alphaproteobacteria bacterium
TCCTCCCCAACTACAAGGGTTCCGGGTAAATCTTCAAACGAAGACAATACCTGTGTGCGTACGCCGTGCTTCATCGCCAATGCGACAGACCGCGTTTGTAGCACTTTTGCACCGAGAGACGCCATTTCCAGCATTTCTTCAAAGGTGATTTTATCCAGTTTGCGCGCTTTCGGCACTATCCGGGGGTCAGTGGTGTAAACGCCGTCAACATCTGTATATATATCGCATCGATCAGCGGATACTGATGCCGCAATTGCCACGGCTGATGTATCGCTGCCACCGCGACCCAGCGTGGTGATACGGTTATCGCCGGCGATGCCCTGAAAGCCTGCAACTACTGCCACGCGGCCTTCCTTGAAACATGCTTCCAGTGTTTCAGGGGCTATTTCTTCAATGCGGGCCGCACCGTGAATACCGTCGGTCCTTAGCGGGATTTGCCACCCCATGAACGAACGGGCAGGTACGCCCAGGTCCTGTAGGGCAATTGCAAGCAAACCAGCAGTTATCTGCTCACCGGCGGCAACCACTGCATCATACTCACGGGCATCATGAAAAGTAGCCGCATCCTGGCAATAGCCGATCAGCTGGTTGGTCACGCCTGACATGGCAGAAACCACCACAGCAACTTCGTTGCCGTCTTCAACAGACTTGGCTACGCGCTTCGCAACATTGCGGATACGGTCCATGTCGCCAACTGACGTGCCGCCAAATTTTTTAACAATACGTGCCATTTCATCCAGGTCCTGAATAAAGCGCCCTGATAATACCCCGGTAAAATTCAGGTAATACCTCGGCCAAATCGACGCAAGGCTTGACCCAATGGGGGGCAAAGTGCGTATAGATGGCCAGCGCGGACCTGTTTACTGGTTGCTGTGCGGGTGCGCAAGCGCGGAACGCGCAATAAAATTACTAATTTATGGTAGTGAGTAAGAAAATGACTGAACTAGTTGGCCAAGCAAGCGACGGCCAAACTGCCAAAGGCGAAACAGTTGATGCCGACGAAGTTGCTTTTTTCGCCCGTATTGCTGACACATGGTGGGACCCGAAAGGCCCCTTTAAGCCATTGCATCTGCTTAATCCGACCCGTTTGTTGTATATTCGCCAACAGGTAGAGCAGCATTTCAAGCTGGAACCTCGCCTGAAAGAGCCATTCACGGGTTTGCGACTATTGGACATTGGCTGCGGCGGCGGGCTTATTTCAGAACCGATGGCGCGCCTGGGCGCAGATGTTGTTGCCGTGGATGCCTCTGACAAAAACATCAGAACAGCAAGTTTGCACGCAGCCCAAAGTAATCTTGAGATTGATTTCAGACACACTACCGCCGAAGCAATGGCAGAAGCAGGCGAAAAATTTGACATCATTGTTAACATGGAAGTGATCGAGCATGTGGCGGATGTTTCACTGTATCTTACAGCCTGTCGCACATTGCTAAAGCCAGACGGAATCATGCTGTTGTCAACCATTAATAGAACACCAAAGGCCTATCTATTTGCCATTATCGGTGCAGAGCGCGTGCTACGCTGGTTGCCGGTTGGCGCTCACGACTGGAACAAATTTCTGACGCCGGAAGAACTGGCAAACCATGCAAGGGCGTGCGGCATGGAAGCAAGCCCACCAACGGGCTATGTGTTTGCTCCATTGAGCCAAAAATGGGGTCTGTCAGACAGGGATGTTGCGGTGAACTACGCCATGGCGGCGACAGTCAGCCAGTAAAGCAACCATTGGGTCTTGCCGAGACGGTGCAGACACTCGCTGCGATTTAGGTGTCGGTGCGGCGCACGCCCGGCAGAGGCATCACATCGACGCCTTCTTCCAGCAATTCCTGGGCCTCATCGATCGACGTTTCGCCGTAAATGCCACGCTCTTCGCTTTCACCGTAGTGAATTTTACGTGCTTCTTCGGCAAAGTTTTCGCCGACATTCTCACATGATTTTTCAACATGCGCCTGAAATTTAGCGATTGCCTCGGTGGCTTTTTTCGCCAGCTCGCGCGTTTCAGACGACACAGCCATTGCGGCAGTGGCCGTGGGTTCCTCAGGCGGCCCGGCAGAGACAATCCTGTCCTGCGTATTTTGATTGCCTTTCACACCGACATTAGGTGCCATAACCGCCTTGCCAATATCCAAAGAGCCACAATAGGGGCACTCAACCAACCCGGCCGCCAACTGTTCACTGTAAGCTTCAGATGACCTGAACCAGCTTTCAAACTGGTGGTTTTGTTCACATTTCAGATCAAAAACAATCATCTAATTCATCAGCTTTCGCATCTAAGGCTTCACAGAAACAGCACGGTCATGCTGCAGCGAGGGTATCTTTTGCCGCACTTTGTCAATCATAGCAAGATCAAGATCAACAATCGTCAATCCGGCTTCCTCACCGGCGTCTGCAATGATAGTTCCCCACGGGTCAATCGCCAGGCTGTGGCCGTATGTCCTGCGTCCGGTGTCATGTAAGCCGGATTGTGCCGCCGCCAGCACAAAACACCCGGTTTCAATTGCCCGGGCGCGCAGCAAGACATGCCAGTGCGCGGCCCCAGTAGGCTGGGTAAAGGCCGACGGCACCAATAAAACTCTGGCACCAGCTTGCGCCAGATCGCGGTATAAATAGGGGAAACGCAAATCATAGCAGACTGAAAGGCCCACCGGTACACCTCCGACATCAACAACACTCAAGGTATCACCGGGCTGATACAATGCGGACTCGCGGTAACTTTCACCTCCACCCAGCTCCACATCAAACAAATGAGCCTTGTCGTAGCGTGTTGCTATATCGCCGTTGGGCGACAAAATAAACGACCTGTTTGCCAATTTGTCCGCGGCAACCTTTATAATCAGCGAGCCAATATGTAGCCAAATGCCCAGCTCTAAAGCCAGCGCCCGAAAGGCATTCAGACCCTCATCATCGTCCTCAAAAGATGCTTTCTCAAGCACCTTTTTCCGGTTCATTTCCATTAAATGCGTTGTCTCAGGTGTCGATACAAAAGTTGCGCCCGCAGTCGCAGCTTCGCGGATATAAGCACAAACCACGGCAACATTCGACGAAACTTCGTCGCCAGATGTCAGCTGTATAAGCGCGACCCGCATAAGCGATCCTAGCTGGCTTCCAGCATCGGTGTAAGGCCGCCGCGCGCGTCCAGCGCATGCAACTCATCGCTGCCGCCGACATGGGCACCATTGATCCAGATTTGAGGAACCGATGTAGCGCCGCCAGCTTTCTGGCTCATTTCCCGACGCGCAGAAGGGTTCATATCAACCGATATCTCGCGGTATGATGCGCCTTTCTGTTTCAACAAAGATTTTGCCCGAAAACAAAAAGGGCAGAAGCTTGAGCTGTAAATTACTATATCAGCCATAGTATTTCCTTTTCATGGTCGCGGCGATAGATACCGCCAACATGCCTTTATAGGTTCGCATTTCAAATCTTTATTTAAGATACCGGGTCAAAAACTTAAAGCCTGTTCGTCTACACCTGTTCGTGAGGGCGGCGTATATTCATATACATCAACCACTTATTGGCTGACCTACCCGGGCAAATGCTACGACATCAACCGAAACTGCACCTGCTTTCTTCAAGGTTTTGGCGCACGCACTTGCGGTCGCACCTGTGGTCAGGACATCATCGACCAGCAGTAAGCGTTTCCCCTTGAAAAAGTCAGCCTTTTTATTGGAAACGGAAAAAGCAGACCTGACATTCTTGAACCGTTTATCACGGTTGAGCGTGCCCTGACTTGGTGTAGCTCTCGTCCGGACCAGACCAAAAGTTTGGCTTGGGATATCAAGCTCGCGGCCAAGCGCCGCGGCCAAAAGTTGAGATTGGTTAAACCGCCGCGACAATAGGCGAAAACGGTGCAAAGGAACCGGCACAAGTGCGTCATACGCAAGACGATTTGATGACCGAACCGGCCCCGCCATCATCCGCGCCATGGCCGGAGCCGCAGCAAACAAGCCGCCATACTTGAGCGCCAATACAAGACTGCGTCCCTTGTCGGCATATAGAACCGGTGTAAAGGCGTGGTCAAAATCGGGTGGTTTTGACAGGCACGCACCGCATATCAAGTCGTCACTTTCATGGGCAAACGGCAACGAGCATTGGGTGCATTTGGGGTCTGCAATTGGCTCGAGCGCTGACCAGCATGCGGCGCACAAATGGTCATGCTCCAGAATTCTTGTCCGGCACACCGGGCAACGGGGTGGTAGCAATGCATCCAGAACCGTACCTGGCACCTGTTTTACATATGACAATATGTTGGCCATTGCTTCAGTGTATCAGCTGCAACGTCGCAGCGTTACCGCAAACGTCCGATGCATTCGATACAGGTTGCACTCTCGCCCGGGAATGCGTAATTGAAACCATGAGCCAAACATCTGCACCCCCAGCATTGTTCGACCAGATTGCACTAATGCGCAACCGCGCACGCGCCCGGAACATGGACAAACGTCATTCGTTCCTGAAAGCCGAGATTGCAGACCGCTTGTTTGAGCGCCTGCAGGAAGTAAACCGGGACTTTCCGGCCTGCGCGGACCTGGGTGGGACATTCGCGCCCTTCCTGCCTGCCGCTGCTCAAACCAACTATACGTCTGTAGCGCAGGAAGGCCCGTCGCTCCAGCTAGCTCCCGCGAGCCAAAATTTGATTGTCAGTAACCTTGGCATGCATTGGATCAACGATCTGCCGGGTTTACTTGTTCAAATACGCGGTGCCCTTATGCCTGATGGGTTGTTTACCGCCTCGCTATTTGGTGGCCAAACGTTGCACGAACTGCGTCACGCTTTTCTAACTGCAGAAGCGGAGGTCACCGGCGGTGCGAACGCACGCATCATCCCGTTTGCGGATGTAAAGGATCTGGGCAGCTTGCTACAACGCGCAGGATTTGCGCTGCCTGTGACCGATGTGGATACCCTGACGCTTACTTATGCACACCCGATTAACCTGATGCAGGAATTGCGCGGGATGGGCGAAGCCAATGCTCTTTTGGGCAGAAGTAGGAAATTTCTACGCCGCGATGTTTTAATGCGCACGTGCGAAATATACGGCGAACAATTCGGTATGGCTGATGGCCGAATCCCCGCTACTTTTGAGGTTATATACATGACCGGCTGGCACCCTCATGAAAGCCAGCAAAAACCCCTCAAACCCGGCAGCGGAGACATAAATTTGGCTGAGGCATTAAAAGCCGGGAAACCGCCAGGAAAATAACCTAGAAGGCCCCGATAACAGTCAATTCAGGCCATCGTTCACGCCACCGCTTCGCCGCGAGTCGCCGATTAAATCCCGCAGGGTCATGTTGTTTCATCGACGGTGTTATTCGCAGGATATGGCTGTAAAGGTCATCGAGCCCAAAAGGTGCAATAATTTGGAAATCACCGGTTTGGGTTAGCCGCAAGCCCACTGTTGTGGCTGTTTCGGCCCAATGGCACAGTGCGTCCGGCAAGTCGGTAAACGGCGGATGATTGCCAAACGCATGCATGCGTGCCTGATTGCGCACTTGCCACATGCCGGTCGGCGAGTGGTGCTCAAGCGCCTGTTCATAATTGGTGTCGCGACTTTTCCCGGCTGTCACGCGGTCAAAATACACCACATCGATATCAGCGTCATGCCCGCTGCCACCCCCAGCGTACAGCGAATCCCAGTAGCGGTTTCGAATAAACCCGGCAGCAATATAGGCGTCGGCAGGGCCCACTGCACATACAGCCTTCAGCGCAAACATGGCAAATCGGTCATTTCTGATCAGGCCAAGCAACCGATCAGGCATCAAAGAAAATCCCTCAGCATGGCGACCAGTGGCAAATCCGCCTCGGGCATGGCGTATCTGCCTAAATCTCTGATCTTTACCCATTTGGTTTGCTGGTTTTCCTGCGGCGAGATCAAGCCTTCCCACTTGCGGCACAGATACAGGGGCATCAAAAGATGAAATTTCTCATAGCTATGGGAGGCAAAAGCAAAGGGTGCCAGGCACGCAGCAGAAATATCGATGTCCAGCTCTTCCTTGCATTCACGGATAAGAGCCGCTTCGGGAATTTCACCGGCTTCAACCTTGCCGCCTGGAAACTCCCACAAACCTGCCATTGACTTACCTTCGGGCCGCTGGGCGATCAGCACATTCCCGTCAATATCCACCAGGGCAATCGCCGCCACCAAAACTGTTGGCAACCCTGCGTCTAACCGAACATTTGGCTCTGGACATTCCGGATCATTCATACCCGATGAGGTAGCGCTAACTTTAGACAAATTCAAGCTTTAACACCTTGTTTATATTTTACCCCAAAGCTGGTGGCCTAGAGGCGTATAGGCAAGGCATCAGGCAATAGAGGAGCCACCTAAATGGCAATGAATTTCAGGCCGGGTATTTTTGACAGACGCACCGATCATAGAGGCACAAGCGATTTCACGTTGGAGCAAGCCCTGGCACCGTGGCAGGTGCTTATAAGTGACACACGCGGCGCTACAGCAATTGAGTACGGCCTGCTGGCGGGCCTGATCGCTGTGGGGCTGGCAGGGGGCCTTGGTGCCCTTGCAGATTTAGTGAATTTGTTATTTGACCTGATTGGCGACGAGACAGCAGGTGTGACCAATTCGATGGCGCACCCATAAACCTTAAAACCGCAACGGAGCCAATCTCCGGTACGGACGAAATTTGCGAAAACGCAGTGGCTAACCGCGGTAAGCCCGTGCGATCAGCTATAGGCGACTTCCTGAAACTCCGGCGTGTTATAGCGGCGGCGCGGCTTTTCTTCGCTTTCTGCCCGCAAGGCAATTACTCGTTTTGCCCGCTGCACTTCCCGCTGCATATATTGTAATTCAGCGAGCTTCTCCGCACCCTCACCGGCATAACAAGCCAGTGCGTCGGCGAGAGCAGTTTCCAGTTCCACCAGGAATTTTAACTGCAAGTCTAAATTAACTGTCGGCATAACTAACTCCAATATAACTTTTTGGGTCGAACCCACTTTGTTGTATTCAAGTCACGTGCCATTATTTTATTGTTTAATATCAGCACTTTAAACTGATAAAATTGTCAGATAGGCAGAATATGCTACAAATTTCAGTCTCGGCGGAATCTTTGTCCGGTGTGAAAGTGCCGCAAATAATGCCGACGATAGAGTAGAAGTTTCAGGAATTCAGCTGCGATAATCAGCGTTTATATCAATATAGCCATGGGTGAAATCACAGGTCCAGACGGTAGCTGTGCCGTCACCAACGCCCACATCAATACGAATATCAATATCAGACTCTTTCATATGGACAGCTGCCCTTTCTTCAACATAATTACGACTTACAATGCCGTTTTCCGCCACCAACTGATCGCCGATCCATAATTTTAAACTGTCCCGGCTGGCCCGCTCGCCCGATTTACCTACTGCCATAATAATGCGGCCCCAATTGGGGTCTTCACCAGCGATCGCGGTCTTGACCAAGGGACTATTTGCGACGGCAAGACCAATGATTTTGGCAGCTTTCGGCGATTCTGCGCCTGCAACCTCAACGGTCACGAATTTGGTCGCTCCCTCGCCGTCACGAACTATCTGTTGCGCCAGGCTGGTCGCTACCCCCAGAAATTTGGTCTTGAAATCCGCCAACCTGGGGTCGTTCGGGTCATCAATCATAGTCTTGTTGGCATTTTTCCCTGTCGCGAAGGCCAGCACGGTATCATTTGTCGAGGTGTCGCCGTCAACGGTTGCGCAGTTAAAGCTTGCCTCTGTTGCACTCTTTAATATTGCGCGCAGGCAATTTGCCGACACCAACGCATTGGTGAAAATAAACCCAAGCATTGTTGCCATGTCTGGCGCGATCATGCCCGAACCCTTGGCAACGCCGGAAATCACGGCTGTCTTTCCATCAATTGTTGCGACACGGCTACAGCCTTTTGGGAATGTATCTGTCGTGGTGATTGCCACGGCAACCTCGTGCCACATGGCACCGGACAGGCCATTGTTTATCCGTTTCAGATATTTGGGAAACGTGGAGACATCCAGGGGCTCGCCGATCACACCCGTAGAGGCCACGAGAACTTCATTGGGCGCACACCCAACAATTTTGGCAGTTGCCTCTGCGGTCTTCCGGGTGGCCTTATCACCTTTTTTGCCAGTAAAAGCGTTAGCGTTACCCGCATTGACCACCAGCGCCCGCGCCGCGCCGCCATTTTCAGCCAAGCATTGCTTGCACCATTCAACAGGCGCCGCAGGCATTTTTGACCGGGTGAACACGCCCGCGGTTGTTGTCCCCTCAGCCAACCTGGCCAGCATCAGGTCAGGTCGACCTTCATAGCGTAATCCCGCCGCGGCCGCCCCAATTTCAACACCGGGGACGGGCAACAAGCTTGGGAACTGTGCTGGCCCAAGAGGACTTTTTTTAACCACTGGCAATTTGACCCTGTTACGATAAAAAATAATTTGAATTATAAAAAAATTGGCGGAAAACAACGATTTTTCCCACCTTTTATCGGAAACAAAGTGTGCCTGCGCAATTACCTGATTGCAAGTTGAATAGATACTCGGCCAAGCGGCACACTTTATTTTGTAGCTTGCAAGGTGCCACACAGGTTGACAGAAGCCTTGGCTATACTTATCTCTGCCTTCTTTCTGATGCTAATTTTAGTTCTGTTTTATAAGTATTTGAGCCGTCTGCGTCCTTACGGACAAACAAAGTGCTAGAGTGCCCAAGATGGCACACGCCGCTGCGGCAATTTAGGATAATGATATGTTGGGATTTTCTACACTGGCAAAAAAGATTTTTGGTTCTGCCAATGATCGCTATCTCGCCAAACTGGAACCCACTGTGGCGGCCATCAACGCGCTTGAGCCAGAGCTGCAGAAACTGTCAGACACCGACCTGAAAGCCAAAACCGACGAATTCCGTAGCCGCCTCGACAACGACGAAAAGCTTGATGACCTGCTGGTAGAAGCTTTTGCTGTTGTTCGCGAAGCTGCCGTGCGGTCGCTGGGGCTTCGGCACTATGATGTTCAGCTGGTTGGCGGCATGGTTCTCAACGACAGCAGCATCGCTGAGATGAAGACCGGCGAGGGTAAAACCCTTGTTGCCACGCTGGCGGCTTACCTGAACGCCTTGCCCGGCAAAGGCGTGCATGTGGTGACCGTTAATGACTATCTGGCGGAACGTGACGCCGACTGGATGAGCAAAGTTTACGGGTTTCTAGGCCTGACCACAGGCGTGGTTGTTCCGGGCAAAAATGACGATGAACGCCGCGACGCCTATAATGCAGACATAACATACGGCACAAACAACGAATTTGGTTTTGACTATCTGCGCGACAATATGAAATTTCAGCGCGAAGAAATGGTTCAGCGAGACTTTGCCTTCGCGGTCGTCGATGAGGTTGATTCGATCCTGATCGACGAAGCGCGCACGCCGCTGATTATCTCCGGGCCAACCGAAGACAAGTCGGACCTTTATACGGCGGTCGACAAAATTCTTGCCCAAATTAACGAAGATGACTTTGAGAAAGATGAAAAATCCAAAAATGTTTCGCTGACCGAAGACGGCACCGAGCGGATTGAGGGGATTTTGCGCGAAGCGGACCTTCTCAAGTCTGAAAGCCTTTATGATTACGAAAATACCGCCATCGTCCATCATGTGGACCAGGCGCTGAAGGCGCGCACCATGTTCGAGCGCGACACAGATTATATCGTAAAAGACGACAAGGTTATCATCATCGACGAATTTACCGGCCGCATGATGGACGGCAGGCGCTATTCAGGCGGCCTGCATCAGGCACTGGAAGCCAAAGAAGGCGTTACAATCCAACCGGAAAACCAGACACTGGCATCAATCACCTTCCAGAATTATTTCCGCATGTTTCCAAAACTGGCGGGTATGACTGGTACTGCGGCAACGGAAGCAGAGGAGTTTGCTGACATTTACAGTCTGGGTGTTGTGGAAATTCCAACCAATGTTGAAATTCAACGGGTTGATGAACACGATGAATTTTACCGCACAGCCGATGAAAAATATAACGCTATCCTACAAGACATCGAAGCCTCGCAGGAAAAAGGCCAACCCATTCTTGTCGGTACAGTTTCCATCGAAAAATCCGAGCTTTTGGCGGCATTCCTGAAGAAAAAGAAGATCAAACACCAGGTTTTGAATGCGCGACACCATGAACAGGAAGCCTTTATTGTAAGTCAAGCTGGACGCCTTGGTGCGGTAACTATCGCGACCAATATGGCAGGTCGCGGCACCGATATTCAACTGGGCGGCAACGCCGAGATGCTGATTGCAACGGAAACGCAGGACATTGATGACGAAGAGAAAATTGCCAAGATAGCCGACAAAATCCGAAGCGAAGTTGCAGCCGAGAAAGCCAAGGTTCTAGAGGCTGGTGGACTGTATATTATGGCAACGGAGCGCCATGAAAGTCGGCGGATTGATAACCAGCTGCGCGGCCGCGCGGGCCGACAAGGTGACCCGGGACGGACAAAATTCTTCTTGTCGCTGCAAGACGACCTGATGCGCATTTTTGGCCCCGAACGCATGGATTCGATGCTGGTGCGGCTGGGGATCGAAGAAGGTGAAGCTATCATTCACCCCTGGATTAACAAAGCAATTGAAAAGGCCCAGCAAAAGGTTGAGGCCCGCAACTATGACATCCGCAAAAACCTGGTGAAATACGACGACGTGATGAACGACCAACGCCGGGTGATTTACGATCAGCGCCGCGAGATAATGGATGTAGAAGATGCGTCAGATACCGTGGTTCACATGCGTGAGGATGTGATCCAACATATCGTTGAAAACCGTATCCCTCCCAAATCCTACCCTGAACAATGGGACCTTGAAGGCTTGCAGGATGACGTTACCGACATTCTCGGATTGCAGGATGTATCGGTCGAAGCCTGGGGCCAGGAAGAAGGCGTGGACGATGACACCATTATCGAGCGACTGGAAGAAATCAGCGGCAAGGCACTTGACGACAAAGCAGAGAAATACGGCAACGAATTTTGGCGCCACATTGAAAAAAGCCTTCTGCTGCAGGTTGTTGATCAGGAGTGGAAAGACCACTTGCAAAATTTGGATTATGTACGTCAGGGTGTCGGCTTGCGCGCCTACGGCCAGCGTGACCCGCTGAATGAATATAAAACCGAAGCTTTCACCCTGTTTGAGGGCATGCTGTATCAAAGCCGAGAAACACTAACCCGTTTGTTGTCGCGGGTTGAGATTGCCCCGCAGCAAAGCCCGGAAGAGGTGGCACCGCCGCCACTGCAAGCACCGATGATGCAGGCAACCCACCCTGACCCTGATGCTGGTGGCATCGTGTCAGGTGGCGGCCCAACTGATGCATTTGACGCTGACCCCAACGACACTTCCACATGGAGCAACGTACCGCGCAATGCGCCCTGCCCCTGTGGTTCCGGTAAAAAATACAAGCATTGTCACGGCGATATGGCCGGCGGCACAGCGCAGTTCGCCCCCGCCAGCAATCCCTTTGCCGGTGTAGGGCGAAACGATGCCTGCCCTTGTGGTTCCGGCAAAAAGTTCAAACACTGCCACGGCCAGCTGTAGCTTTTACGGAGAGGGATTGTTTCCTGAACCCTTCATGAACATCGTCATCAGCTTCGCCTAAGGTGGCAAAACATACATTGGTCTCACCAAAACAAAGGATGAGACCAATGTTGGAAAGACGCCCAAACAAAAAGAAAAGCCGTAACACCCTGATTAGTGGCTTGTTTGTCGCAGCTGCTGGCCTCACGCAAACGGCAGCCGCCGATCCACATCGATATGCCACTGCGCCAAACCCCATCGCCCCCGACCCTATCAACAGCGAGTTTCGCGCCAGCCATCCGGTAAAAATATTTGTTGATGTATCGCAGGACCGCCGAGTGCGTAGCGTTCGTCGCAGCCGCACCGATAGCGCCGACCAATATGTCAGGGACCGCCTGCATTATCAGCTGCCGCCCTATATTGTGCTGGTTTCCAACCGCCACGACGCCAACATGACGGTAAAAGCGCAACTTATGGATTACGATCTGTCGTTTCACACCACTGACGTGGACCGCCGCAATAAAAAATACAAAAAACGCTACCGCTACACGGGCGGTGTATGCGGCCAACATAAACGGGCTTATTACACTCGGGTAACCGAAAAAGGTGTGGCGCTGGCTGATTATAAATTGTCAGTGCGCTTGAAAGGCATAGATCGTTATTCGGACACGGTCCGCATTCGCGCAGCTGAAAGCTACCGTTACGGCGAAAAACTCAGCGCACTGACCAATTGCGGCGTTGTGCCCTCGGTGCATTACCCCAATAAAACGATCGCTAAACTTTTTACCCGCGCTGGTGGTACTTACCGCAACGCCGTTGCCCACGATGTGCGCAAGGAAAGCCTGAAAAAGCTCACCTATATATTGGCTGGTACGATCAAAGGCCGAACCGACCAATTTTATGCTGCGCTTGCCAACCAGTATGCTGACAGAGCCTACGCACGCACAAGACACGTTGACACGCATCACCCCCGTAACGCCGACGCCGAAGTGCACGACTATGACGGTGTCGACGCTGACAGCTACTGGCGCAAAAAACGCTCTAAATGGTGAGATGACTGATCTTGCCCCAAAATTGAGGCGCACAGTTGTTTGCGGACCGTTCCTCGCTGGTTCGCAAGCATCACATGCCCCCAACAAGCGCCCGGATTGTATCGAGTTTTGTTTCGAGTTATCCGGGCGTTTCGTTTTTCAGGTACGCGAACAGCTAAACTGTTCTGTATAATCACGCAAATGCGTCATCCCAGCTGCCCTGTGTAGCGGCCTTGGAATATTCAGTGGCACGGTTCTCAAAAAAGTTGGTGTGCTCAACCGCATTGAGCATGCTATCAAGCCACGGCAAAGGGTTTTCCATAATATTATACTCAGCTTCCAGGCCCAATTGCTGTAACCGGCGGTCAGCAATGTAACGGATGTATAGTTTCACATCCTTGGCCTCCAGGCCTTCGATCGCGCCCATACCAAAGGCAAGGTCAATGAAAGCATCTTCATGCTCTACGATAGTTTGACAGGCCAGCAGCAATTCGGCGCGCATACTGTCGTCCCACAGCTCCGGGTTTTCTGACATCAGCGTGCTGAACAACTTGATCATATTGTCACAGTGCAGACTTTCGTCGCGCACCGACCAGGTGATGATCTGACCCATGCCCTTCATTTTATTGAACCGCGGGAAATTCAGCAGCATGGCAAAACTGGCAAACAATTGCAGCCCTTCAGTGAAAGCACCGAAAACCGCAAGAGTTATTGCCGTGGAACGCAAATCGTCCGAGTTGAACTTCTGCATATAGTCATATTTATCCTTCATTTCCTTATAATGAAGAAAGGCAGAATATTCAGTTTCCGGCATACCGATGGTGTCGAGCAAATGGCTGTAAGCAGCAATGTGGATAGTTTCCATATTGGAGAAAGCCGACAGCATCATTTGTACTTCGGTGGGTTTAAACACCTTGGTGTAATGCTTCATATAGCAGTTATTAACTTCGATATCGCTTTGCGTGAAAAAGCGAAAAATCTGGGTCAGCAGATTTTTTTCAGACGGGCTCAGGTTCCGCGCCCAATCTCTAACATCTTCCGCCAATGGTACCTCTTCCGGTAACCAATGCACTTGCTGCTGCGTCAGCCAGGCCTCATAGGCCCACGGGTATTTAAACGGCTTGTAGGCTTGACGCTCAGTCAACAGGTTGCTGTTTTCAAGAGTGGCGGATTGGTCCATGAGCAGGCCTCTTAACTTGAAACCAATGCGCACGGCGGGCCGCGGGCTGGTTTCTAATTTCTGGATAAACGCTTACGCGCCGAATCTGCCAACTATACTACTTCAATTAGTAGATGGGAATTACAGAAACACAAGATTTTGCGTTTTTCGACCATTTGCTGGGTGTGGCATATGATGGAGAGTGAAGCGCCAAGTAATATCAATTAGTTAGGCGCACCTGCAAAAATCTGCGATATTTTCAGTCATCAAAGAATATCCGTTAAGCGGACATTTTAATTGCTCCATTGCAATGTGGTCCGTGATGAACCTAGTCTATTGAACAAACCGGTACAGAGGGCCATATGACCGACACTTGCTATTCCATCAACGATATCGCACACGCCGCATCGACAGCACGCAAACGCATCGGTGACCGGATATACAACACACCGGTTATCCGCTCGAAACTATACGGCGAAGACCTCTATTATAAAGCGGACAACTTCCAGCATACTGGATCTTTCAAAATTCGCGGCGCGATGAGTAAACTGACCAAATTGCTTGAAACTCATGATTCAAAAGAGCTCAAGCTTATTACTGCTTCGTCTGGCAATCACGGCATCGGCGCCAGTGCTGCGGCAACCGAACTTGGCCTGACCATGACCGTTGTGCTGCCAACAAACGTCGCGCCTGTGAAACTGGACCGCATTAGAGCAAACGGTGCCGACGCACTGCTGGAAGGGGCTGAAGCGGGCGCGTCTGAAATTCATGCGCAAGGCCATGCGGAGCAAGACGGGTTTATCTATATATCGCCCTATAACGACCCGGATATCATCGCCGGACAAGGTACGATCGGGCTTGAGCTGTTGGATGCTTTTGCCGACCGCCAGATAGATAATATATTCATTTCTATCGGTGGTGGCGGCCTGATCAGTGGCATTGGCGCCGCGATAAAGCACCAAAGTCCGAACACAAAAATATGGGGCGTGTCGGCGATTAACTCCGCGGCTTTTGACGCTGCACTGAAAAAAGGTCGCGTGGTGGAGACCGAGCATTTGCCCACACTGGCTGACGCTGTCGCAGGCGGTGTTGACACCCACACCATTACACTCGGCATCGCCCAGCAAGTGGTGGATGAATGCCTGTTATGCAGCGAAGAAGATATTGAACGCTGCTTCCGAACGATGGCACTGGAAGAAGGCATGATAGTTGAAGGCGCGGCTGCGCTTGCGCTTGCAGGATACGAACAGGTCAGAACCAACCTGAAGGGCCAGACATCTGTGGTGGTGCTGTGCGGCGGCAATATCGACGACGAGCAGGCACGCCAACTACTCGCCGACCAGACGGGCGGTTGAAGGCGCGCTCATGACCAAAGTATATTCCCTCGACAAAATTCTGGCAGTTTTGCCTCAAATAGATTTAGTCAGCGAAATCGCTGACGGATTCCGGGCATATTCAAACGGAAGAGTAACCGTGCCGCCTGTGGCAGAGCTGTTGTTCCCAGAAGATCACGGCGAACTGCATATTAAATACGGTGCCATCAAAGGTGATGATGTCTTTGTTATCAAGGTGGCAACTGGGTTTTTCAACAATCCAAAAGTCGGCCTACCGCCATTCGGCGGCTGCATGCTGGTGCTGTCACAAAAAACCGGTGCCGTTGAAGCGGTTCTGCTGGAGGCAGGAGAACTGACCAACCACCGAACTGCCGCCGCCGGGGCGGTTGCCGCTCAGTATCTCGCGCCGCGGAAGGTCGATTGCATTGGTATAATCGGTTCAGGGGTGCAGGCGCGACTACAAGCAGGCTATTTGCGTAAAGTGACTAAATGCAGAAAGCTTACCCTTTGGGCACGGGACCCTGACAAGGCCCAAAAGGCTGCCGACGATATGGCGGAATTGGGATACAGCGTTACCCTTTCGCAGGATGTGCCGAGCCTGTGCGCCGTCAGCAATTTAATTGTCACAACAACGCCGTCGAAAGAACCGTTGATTACCGCCGATATGGTACAGCCCGGCACCCACATTACTGCGATGGGCTCTGATTCTCCCGACAAATGCGAGCTTGACCCTGCTTTGCTTGGAAAAGCCAACCTTGTGATAGCTGATAGTATTTCACAGTGCAGCAGTCAGGGCGAACTCCATCACGCCATTGACGCTGGCAGGATACAGGCGAAGCAGGTATTGGAGTTAGGGCATATTATCACCAACTCCGCGGTCGGACGTGCTGATGATAGCCAAATAACCATCGCAGACCTGACCGGCGTTGCGGTTCAGGATATTGTCATCGCAAAGGCCGTTATGGCGAAACTGAATAGTTGGCCTTAAAGTGAAGCCACGATTGTTATTCGTCGAATGAAAGTTTCACGTGCGGCGTTGTCGGGTAGGACTGACACGTCAGCACAAAACCCTGAGCAATTTCTTCTTTTTCAAGACCATAATTCAGCGCCATCTCAACCTCGCCTTCAATAACCTTGGCGCGGCATGTTGCGCACACGCCGCCCTTGCAGGAAAAAGGCGCATCCATGCCTGCTGCTGCTGCTGCATCCAATATACTGGTTTCACCGTCAGGCATGTGAATGCGTTTGCTGTCGCCGTCCATGATGATATCGAGCGTGGCGCGTCCGGCCTGCTCGACGGCCTTAGCCTTGCGTTTCGGGGCTTTCACCGCACCCTCCCCGGCGACAAACAGCTCGCTATGCACCGAATTCGCGGCAACACCGTGAGATATCAGGCCCTCTGTCACTGCCTCGATCATCGCCTGCGGACCACAGACAAAAGCGTGATCAACCATTTGCCCCCCCAACAGCCTATCCATTATCTCAGCGGTTTTGACCTGGTCTAGCCGACCGTTGAAGAAATCAACTTCCAGCGGTTGCTGGGAAAAGAAGTGAAAAAAGGTAAACCGGTCCAGATAACGGTTCTTCAAATCGGAAATTTCACTTTTAAACAACGTGCTTTCAGACGTTCGGTTGCCGTAAAACAGGGTTGCTCTTGCGCCCGGCTCTTCCTCAAGCGTGGTTTTGATGATCGACAGGATCGGCGTGATACCGCTACCGGCGGCAAACATGGCATAATTACGCGCTGCAGAGCGGTCCAGGTCGATATTGAAATGGCCCAGCGGCGGCATCACCTCTAATTGGTCACCGGCTTTCAGCTTCTCGTTGGCGAATGTTGAAAAAGCTCCGTCTTCCACCTGTCGCACCGCTACTTTCAGGCAGGCGTCAGCAACACTGGTGCATATTGAATAGGAACGCCGAATTTCCTCGCCGTCAATCTCGGTGCGCAGGGTCAGGTGCTGGCCCTGTTTGTAGGTAAACAAGTCCCGCTCTTCGTCTGGTACAGCGAATGTCAGGGAAACGGTTTCGGGCGTTTCGCGTTTAACGTCGGTCACGGTCAGGCTATGGAATTTTTTCATACTCTTTAGTCTTCATTCAGATTTTCTAGATGCATTTAAAATATTCAAACGGTTCCAGACAATCGCGGCACCGATACAGTGCCTTGCAGGCCGTGGAGCCAAACTCGCTGGTACGTTCGGTGTTGCTGCTGACACAGCGCGGGCATTTAAGTTTTGGGTCTATACCCAAAAGCGCGGCTTTGCCCTCCCCCTCGCCGTCTGGCGGTGCAATACCGTAGACATGCAATTTCTCGCGCCCGCCTTTTGATATCCAGTCGGTGGTCCAGGGCGGCGATATCACCCGGTTGATGCGCACAGTGTGACCCCTGCTATCAATAGCGGCGGCGATCAGTTCCTCGATAATCACAGTGGCCGGGCAGCCGGAATAGGTGGGCGTCACGTCAATGGTAACGATGCCATCGTTACCAACATCAACAGCGCGGGCAATACCCAGTTCAACAACGCTGACGACGGGCACTTCCGGGTCTTTCACCTCGTCCAGCCAGCGCCAAACCGTCGCCGCGTCTACAGGGGCGGCGTGCTCACTACCAACTTGTTCAGATGTTGCTGCAACCGTCACGATACCAGCCTTTCATGGCTACCAGGAAGCACCGGGATAAGCGCGCTGCATAAATTGCATATCACACAGCATGTGGCCCAAATGCTCGGTGTGATGCCCCAGTGTGCGCCCGGAGATCATTTGCAGGGTCGTCGGCCTGTCGAGCCCAATTTGCACGAGAAGCGCATCAATTTCGTCCTGCCAGCCGGCCTCAAGTGTGCTCACGTCGACCGCAATACCTGCTTCAATCAGTGTGTCCTCATAGTCAGCTTTCTCAAATAGCTCGCCTGTGAAACGCCAGAGCGTGTCAAAGCCACGGGCAATGCGCTTGAAACCTTCTTCGGTTCCGCCAGCCAGCCGGACGACCCAGTCGCGGGAAAAACGCTGATGATAGCGCATTTCTTTCAGGGCCTTGGCAGAGACGCCTGCAATCTGCTCGTCGCTTGAACTGGACAGCCCTTCGTACAAATGCATCAGAAAGGTCGACATGAAGAAATGGCGAACCATGGTCACACCCCAGTCCCTGTTGGGCTGCTCGACAATCAGATGATTGCGAAAGAACATACCATCGCGCAAAAACGCCAGATCGTCGCCGCTGCGGCCCTCGCCCTCAACCTCACCCGCATAATTCAGAAACTGTTCAGCCTGGCCGATCAGGTCCAGCGAAAAGTTGGATGCAGCGATATCAAGCTCCATCGACGGGGCATGACCAAGCCATTCCGCCATGCGTTGACCAAGCACCAAAGCTGTGTCACCCAAACCAATCGCATATTCAAAAAGCGCATTGTCGCTGGGGCCATATTCGCTGGCGCGGATAAATTGCTGTGAAGCCATTTTCAAAGGTCCTACAGGTTTTTGACGTTGTCAGGAATGGTGTAAAACGTCGGATGGCGATACACTTTGTCCGCTGCAGGCTCAAACAGCGCTGCGCTGTCACCGGGATCAGACGCAGTGATGTTTTTGGAGGCAATCACCCAAATGCTGACGCCCTCGCTGCGCCGCGTGTAAAGATCGCGGGCATTTTGCAATGCCATCGCGTCATCAGCCGCGTGCACGCTGCCCACATGCTTGTGCGACATGCCATTTTTTGACCGAATGAAAACTTCATACAGATCCCAATCACCACCTGTTTGGCTCATGATCATCTTCCTCTCTTAACTTGAGTTTCTTGCTGCTTTATTCCGCCGCAACTGCTGAATTTGACTGCTTTTCTGCATAGGCTTCCGCGGCTTCACGAACCCACGCACCTTCGCTGTAGGCATTTTGGCGCGCTTCCAGCCGGTCGCGGTTGGCAACACCGTCGCCTTTAACCACAGCCCAAAACTCGTCCCAATTCAGCGGTCCAAAATCATAGGAACCGCGTTCCTCGTTCCATTTCAAATCCGGGTCCGGCACCTTCAGGCCAATCGCCTCTGCTTGTGGCACAGTCTGGTCTATGAAACGCTGGCGCAACTCATCGTTGGAAAAGCGTTTGATTTTCCACGCCATAGACTGCTCGGAATTGCTCGAATCTGCATCAGTTGGGCCAAACATCATAATCGACGGCCACCACCAGCGGTTAAGTGCGTCCTGCGCCATGCGCTTTTGCTCACGCGTGCCATTTGCCAGCGCCGCCATAATTTCGAAGCCCTGCCGTTGGTGGAAACTTTCTTCCTTGCAAACCCGCACCATCGCTCGCGCATAGGGACCGTATGATGTGCGGCAAAGCGGTATCTGGTTAACGATCGCTGCGCCGTCTACCAGCCAGCCAACCGCGCCGATGTCAGCCCAAGTGGTAGTTGGATAGTTGAAAATCGTTGAGTATTTCGCCCGGCCACTGTGAAGGGCATCAACCATCTCGCCGCGCGACGTTCCCAGCGTTTCACCGGCGCTGTATAGATAAAGTCCGTGTCCGGCCTCGTCCTGAATTTTGGCAAGCAATATAAGTTTTCGGCGCAGTGACGGCGCGCGCTTGACCCAGTTCCCTTCAGGCAACATACCAACAATTTCCGAGTGCGCATGCTGCGATATCTGGCGCGTCAGTGTCTTCCTGTAGGCTTCGGGCATATCGTCTTTTGGCTCGATAAACTGGTCGTCATCAATCCGCGCCTGAAAAGCACCGTCGCTTGCTGCGTCCACCGCCGGTTTCCTGGGCTCGCTCTCACGCGCTTTGGCTTTTTCCTCTGCGGTCCGTAGGTCAGTGGTATACATGCCTTGCCTCGTCAATCTTGCTAATATTAGTCGTCATTATATAGTTAGTAGAACGGTTGGTCAATTAACTAAAAACTCTTTAATTTCAGGTCGGCTAATGCGTTTTAGCGCAAATCATACACACGCTTCGCCTTGCCCTCTGAGCGCGGCACACCACCAGGACCGCGCACATCAACAACTGCCGACACACCGACGAGGCTTTTGATATGGTGGCGCAGGTCCTTCGCTGCCGCCATTCTAGTTGCCTCGTCAGCGGAACCTGCCGCCGCCTCGGTAACAACTGTCAGGGTATCCATCCTGCCGCCGCGGCGAACTTCGCAGAAATAATGCGGCGCTAGCCGGTTATCGGTGCAAATAATGTCTTCGATCTGGGTCGGGAAAACATTGACGCCGCGAATGATCACCATGTCGTCGCTGCGCCCCCTGATCCGTGCCATGCGGCGCATGCTAAAGGCCGTACCGGGCAACAAACGCGTCAAATCACGGGTGCGGTAGCGGATAATCGGAAACGCTTCTTTGGTCAGCGACGTGAACACAAGCTCGCCCTCTTCGCCGTCTTCCATAACCTCACCAGATTCCGGATTGATTATTTCCGGGTAAAAATGATCTTCCCACAGATGCGGGCCATCTTTTGTCTCAATCGATTCCTGTCCGACCCCCGGACCAATCACTTCTGAAAGACCGTAGATATCCACAGCATCGATATCAAACTTCGCTTCGATCTCACGCCGCATCTCATCGGTCCAGGGTTCCGCGCCGTGGATACCAATTTTAAGCGACGTTGACCGGGGATCAATGCCGGCCTGCTCGAACGTATCGGCGAGAGCGAGCATATAAGAGGGCGTAACCATAATGATTTTTGGTTTGAAATCCTCAATCAGCTGAATTTGCTTTTCGCTACTGCCACCTGACATGGGAATGACCGTGCAGCCCAACCGTTCGGCACCGTAATGCGCGCCCAGCCCACCGGTAAACAGGCCGTAACCATAAGCAACATGCACCATATCGCCTTGCCGCCCACCCGCTGCACGGATAGAGCGCGCCACTACATCCGACCACATTTCAATGTCGTTCTGCGTGTATCCAACAACCGTCGGCTTGCCGGTTGTACCAGACGACGCGTGAACCCGCACAAGCTGTTCCTGCGGAACCGCGAACATACCGAACGGATAATTGGCGCGCAGGTTTTCTTTAGTTGTCAGGGGGAATTTCGCTAAATCGTCCAACGATTTCAGAGTATCCGGATGAACTCCAGCGGTATCAAACGTACTTTTGTAGAAAGGAACATTGTCATAGGCATGGCGCAGCGACCAACGCATACGCCCTAACTGCAGGGCGGTTATTTCATCGCGCGACGCGTGTTCAATAGCTTGCCCTTTCATACAATCGCTCCCCCTAAACGCGTTCAATCAGCATAGCGATACCCTGCCCCACACCGATGCACATGGTGCAGACCGCATAGCGCTCATCGCGCCGCTTGAGTTCTCGTGCAGCGGTCAAAACCAGCCGCGCCCCGCTCATACCAAGCGGGTGGCCAAGGGCGATCGCGCCGCCGTTCGGGTTTACATGCTCCGCGCCGTCGGGCAGGCCGAGCTCGCGCATAACAGCAAGGCCTTGTGCGGCAAATGCTTCATTAAGTTCGATCACGCCAACATCGCTTAGGGAAACACCCGTACGCTCCAACAGTTTTTTGGTCGCTGGTGCCGGACCAATGCCCATAATGCGCGGCGGCACACCTGCAACAGCAGTCGAGACGATACGCGCCATCGGTGTCAGGCCGTTCGTTTTCATGCCCGTTTCTGAGGCAATCAGCAAAGCGCACGCGCCGTCATTAATACCGGAAGCGTTGCCTGCCGTTACGGTACCGCCTTCCCTGAATGGGGTTGGAAGCGCGAGCATCTTCTCAATATTTGAACCCGGGCGCGGGTGTTCGTCCTCACGCACGGTATTGGTTTGTTTGCGGCTTACCCGTACATCAACGGGTGTGATCTCGCCCTCGAAAAACCCGGCTGCTTTTGCGCGCGCCGCCTTGTCCTGACTTCGAAGGGCAAACAGGTCCTGATCTTCCCTGCCAACATTGAATTCTTCGGCAACATTTTCAGCGGTTTCCGGCATGCTGTCGACGCCGTATTGAGCCTTCAGTGCCTTGTTGATGAAACGCCACCCCATGGTGGTGTCGAACATATCGATGGCGCGGGAAAAAACAGTTGCGCCTTTACCCATAACAAACGGTGCACGTGACATACTTTCAGACCCACCCGCAATCATCAGGTCCGCTTCGCCGGTTTTAATTGCTCGCGCCGCCATAGCGGCTGCGTCCATGCCCGAGCCACAAAGCCTATTTATGGTAGTGCCGGGCACGCTGTCACCAACACCCGCGAGCAGCGTCGCCATGCGCGCCACATTGCGGTTGTCTTCTCCGGCTTGGTTGGCTGCCCCCATGATCACATCATCCACCGAAGCCCAATCCACATCAGGGTTTCTGGCCATCAAAGCCTTGATGGGGGCCGCTGCCAAATCATCGGCCCGCAAATGCGCCAAGCCTCCGCCGTAGCGTCCGATCGGCGTTCGAATGCCGTCACAAATGAAAGCGTCTGACTTAAACTCACTCATAAATTTATCCTATTTGCCTTTGTAATTGGGGGTGCGCTTTTCTTTAAAGGCCGTTACACCTTCGAGATAATCATCTGAAAAGCCGCCAATGCGTTGCAGCTGGCGTTCCATATCCAGTTGTGCGGTCAATGAATTCTGGAACGAAGCATGAAAGGCTTTTTTGGTCAGGGCAAATCCGAGGGTTGGGCGTTTGGCAAGGCTGGCCGCCAGTTCTTTCGCCTCAGCAAGAAATTCGTCAGCACCTGCGACTTTATAAATCATGCCCATTGAGACCGCTTCTTCCGCCATCACCGACCGTGCGGTCATTGCTAGTGCCTTGGCCTGCGCAAGGCCAATAAGCCGCGGCAAAATCCAGGTGCCGGCACTGTCGGGGATAAGCCCGATGTTGCTGAACAGTTGGATGAATTTTGCCTTTTCGGATGCAATCACCATATCACATGCCAGCGCCAGATTAGCCCCTGCACCAGCAGCGGTGCCGTTGACCGCGCAAATGGTAGGCACCTCAAGTTCGTACAGCTGAGTGACGACCGGGTTATACCCGTCGCGCAAGGTAAGGCCCAAATCAGGCCGGTCAGACCCTGGGCTGACGCTGCGATCATTCAGATCTTGTCCCGAGCAGAACCCCTTGCCCGCGCCGGTGATCAGCAGCGCGCGAATGCAATCTCGTTTTTCAACCACATTGAGCGCATCCTTGATTTCCCCGAGCATCTGCGCGGTGACAGCGTTAAAAAGGTCCGGCCGGTTTAACGTGAGCGTAGCAACGCCGTCATTCACGTCAAACAAAATACATTCATAAGCCATAATATTGGTCCCTCACTGTGCGGTTATGTTGCGGCGCGTTCGTTCAAAGTAAGAAGCTCGTAGTTTGCGCACACGTCATCATCCTGATTGGTGATGGTTACGTCCCAGCGAACCTCACCGTATATCTGGCCGGGGCGGCCTTTTTTACTTTTGCAAACAAGCCGTACCCGAATGGTGTCGCCCGGATATACCGGCTGCATGAATTGTAGGTCGCTCAGACCGTAGTTGGCCAAAACCGGACCCGGTTCCGGGTCAACAAACAGGCCTGCCGCAAAAGACAGCAGAAGATACCCGTGGGCCACACGCTTGCCAAAGAAGGGGTTAGCTGCCGCCGCCTCTTCGTCCATATGGGCATAAAAAGTATCGCCGGTGAAGTTGGCAAAATGCTCGATGTCCTCAAGGCTGATGGTGCGGGCTTTGGTGTGCAGCGTGGTGCCAAGCTGCACTTCATCAAAGTTTTTGCGAAACGGGTGAACCGTATCAACCGCCTCGGCGCTACCGGTTGTCCATTTGTTGGTCACAGCGGTGATAACATCTGGCGAACCCTGGATTGCCACCCGCTGCATATAATGCATCACACCGCGAATGCCGCCCATTTCCTCGCCGCCCCCAGCGCGGCCAGGGCCGCCGTGCTTGAGGTGGGGCAGCGGCGAACCGTGCCCAGTAGATTCCTTGGCCGAGTCCCGGTCAATAATCGCCAACCGGCCATGATAGGCACCGGCCCCCATAACCACGTCGCGAGCAATTTGCTTGTCGTGGGTAAACAAGGACGCCACCAGGCTGCCTTCACCCATATTAGCAAGCGTGATTGCGTCTTCAGTGGTGTCATACGGCATGAGCGTACACACCGGGCCGAAGGGCTCAACGCTGTGTGCCTTCAGTTTCTCAAATGGCTTGTCGCAGTAAAGAACCGTGGGTGCAACGAAGGCGCCGATCGCATAGTCAGCGTCCTCAACGTCAAATGCACCCGTGCCGCCAAGGATAATTTCGCTTTCTTCCGCCAACTCGTTAATCCGCTCGTGAACCTCCGTGCGCTGGCCAAGGTTCGCCAGCGCGCCCATACGCACATTCGCGTTGCGCGGGTTTCCAACAATGGTTTCCGCAAGTCGGGCAGACAGGGCGTCACCCACAGGGCCAATCAGATTTTGAGGCACAATCGCCCGGCGAATAGCGGTACATTTTTGACCAGCTTTGGTGGTCATTTCGCGCGCCACTTCTTTGACGAACAGGTCAAATTCAGCGCTGTCTGGCGTCGCGTCTGTCCCCAAAATTGAGGAATTCAGCGAATCTTGCTCCGAGATAAAACGCACAGCGTTTTTGACCACCACCGGGTGCTGCGAAAGCATCAGGCCCGTAGTCGCTGACCCGGTGAAAGAAACCGAGTCCTGACAATTTAAATGCTCGAACATATCGCCGACGCTGCC
>JAJFIT010000153.1 GCA_021774775.1 Alphaproteobacteria bacterium
GAACCCAGCTGGTCATACCTGTACCGCCATATGATCCCACACTTCACCGCGTCAGGCGCGCGGGTCATCGCGCCTGATCTGGTTGGTTTTGGTCGGTCCGACAAACCGGTAAAAGACAACGATTATACCTTCCATTTCCACCGCAATTATTTGCTGCGTTTCATCGAACGGCTGGACCTGCAAAATATCACCCTGGTATGCCAGGACTGGGGCGGGCTGTTGGGCCTGACGCTGCCGGTGGATATGAAAGATCGCTTCAAGCGGTTGATCGCCATGAATACCAACCTCGCAATGGGCATGGGTTCCAGTGAAGGTTTCAAGGCCTGGCGCGACTATGTGGCCAACACCCCCAACCTGCCCATCGGCGCTATCATGAAACGGGCCATCCCGCATCTCTCCGACGCCGAGGTCGCAGCTTACGATGCCCCTTTCCCCGACGACCTGTACAAAGCCGGAGCCCGCAGGTTCCCGGCGCTGGTGATGACGGAACCGGATATGGACGGTGTCAACACCTCCAAGCGTGCGGCGGCATTCTGGTCAACCGAATGGGCGGGCGAAAGCTTTATGGCCATTGGCATGCAGGATCCGGTACTTGGCCCGCCTGCCATGCATAGGCTGCGAAAACTTATCAAAGGGTGCCCGGAGCCGATGGAGATTGCCGACGGCGGCCATTTTGTCCAGGAATGGGGCGACCTTATCGCACCCGCAGCATTGAAGCATTTCGGCGACATTGAATAACAGAGATTTAGGCAACTCAGGGGAGGTATGAATGCACTATTCTAAACTAGGAAAATTATTGGCGAGCAGCGCACTTGTCGCGGCAGTTATGACAACAGCTACACAGGCAGATGATTTAAGTGATGCTATCGCAAAAGATTACTCATACCTAGAGCCCCTGTTTGTCCATTTTCACCAAAACCCCGAACTGTCTTATGTGGAAACAAAAACGGCGGCGCGGCTGGCCGCGGAACTAACATCGCTGGGCTTCACGGTCACAGCGGGTGTCGGCGGCACCGGCATTGTCGCCATGATGGAAAACGGCGACGGTCCGCAAGTGTTGGTGCGGGCTGACATGGACGGCCTGCCGGTCAAGGAAGACAGCGGTGTGGCCTACCCCTCTTCGGCTACCCAAACCAATATCAACGGCATCGAAATGCCTGTCATGCACGCTTGTGGGCACGACATGCATATGACGTCACTGGTGGGAACTGCCCGGCGATTGGTTGCCATGCGCGACCAGTGGTCCGGTACACTCATGCTGATCGGCCAGCCAGCAGAAGAACGCATCGGCGGCGCCAAAGCCATGGTTGAAGACAAGCTCTATGATCGATTTGGCCGCCCAGACTATGCGCTGGCTCTGCATGTGGCGGCGGGCGAACCGGCAGGCACCATCATTTATGGCTCGGGGCTCACCTATTCTAGCTCGGACAGCGTTAACATCCGTGTTTACGGCGTTGGCACCCACGGCGCATCACCGCATCTGGGCAACGACCCTATCGTGCTGGCGTCGCAAATTGTCGGCGCGCTGCAAACCCTGGTTTCACGTGAAATATCGCCGCTTGAAGCTGGCGTCGTCACAGTGGGGTCTTTCCATGCTGGTCGCAAACACAACATTATTTCTGACCATGCCGACCTTCAGTTGACCGTGCGTTCCAATGACGAAGCGGTGCGCGAAAAACTATTACAAGGCATCAAACGCATTGCAGAAAATATGGGCCGGGTTGCGGGCCTGCCCGAAGACAAATTGCCAAAGGTTGACCTGTCGGTGGAAGCTACCCCAACCACCTATAACGACGAAGCGCTGGCCGCGCGCCTGGGCGAGGCGTTTGTGCGCGCCTTCGGCAAGGACGGCACGGCACCAGCAATCCAGCGCGGCATGGGCGCCGAAGATTTCCCCTATTTCACCAATGTGGAACCGCCGGTTCCCGGCTTCTATTTCGCCGTAGGCGGCACGGCGCAAGCTGACCTGGACGCTGAGAAAGACGGCGGGCCGCGCATTGCCGGGCACCATTCACCTTTCTTTAAAATTGAGCCGGAACCATCAATAAAGGCTGGTGTGCGTGCCATGACCCTGGCTGTGCTTGAGCTGATGCCAAAAAAATAGGAACCAACAAAATGTCAACACAAACGCTCACGCCGTTTCACCTTGCGGTGCCAGTTGATGATCTGGCGGCAGCCCGGGCGTTCTACGGTGGCCTGCTTGGCTGTCCGGAGGGGCGGTCCAGCGAAAAATGGGTCGATTTTGACCTGTTTGGCCACCAGTTTGTTGTTCATTTGGGAACGCCGGTGGGCCAACCGGACAGGAACGGTGTTGACGGCGACAGCGTGCCCAGTTTTCATTATGGATGCGTTTTAAACTGGGATGACTGGCAACAGCTTGCTGACAAACTTGTCGCAACTGAGATTGATTTTGTGATCGCGCCAAAAGTTCGCTTCAAGGGCAAAGTGGGCGAGCAAGCCACCATGTTTTTCCGCGACCCCGCAGGCAACGCGCTTGAGTTCAAAGCCTTCAAGGACCCTGGCCAATTGTTTGCTAAATAATCACTCTTCCTGTGGCGGCGATGCCTCAGGAAGCGGAAAACGTGCCAGCATAACAAAGCGTTCAACCACAAGCGCCGCGCACACAAGCACCAGAAGGAACCAAACCTTGGCATTATAGGCATTGCCGAGATAGATGCTTCCTCCGGCGATGATTACCAAACCAAGCAAATAGCGTTTGCCGCGACCCCGGAGCCTTTCCGCCCGCTGTTGTAGCAGCGAAAGCCCCTCATCGAGAGGTGGCAGGCCCTCAACCAGTCTGCTGCTGAAGCGGTAAGCCATTAGCTGGCCACCGATGACGAAAATCGCTACACCGAGGCCGTATATCATTGCCATGTAAACATTTGGATAGTTACCGAGCCCCTGAATCCAGCTCACAAGTAGCGGCAGGATGAAGGTGAAAAAAACCTGATGCACACCATAAGCTGCAGCAAGCCCCAGCACCAAAGAGGCAACCGAATACACACGTAGGCCACGCAAAAATCGCTTTTCCACATCAAGTGATACCCGGTACGACCTGGCGTCTCGGCCCGCACGAATGATCGCATCGGTTTTCGGCGGCGCCGGTTTCCACTTGGCCATTTGCATTCTCCCTTGCTTTCACAGCTTTGCCAATACCGCGATC
>JAJFIT010000154.1 GCA_021774775.1 Alphaproteobacteria bacterium
CGCTCAGAAGCGGGGTGCACAGCGAGTTTTACCGCGAACTGTTGGACACTTGCCTTGCCATGGATATGGAGATCGAGGGCCTGCATACTGAAACAGGCCCAGGGGTGCTTGAAGCAGCCATTAAGGTGGATGAGGTGCTGGCAGCAGCGGATAAAGCAGCGCTTTTTAAAACTGTGACCAAGATACTCTCGCAGCGCCGCGGCTGGATGGCGACGTTTATGGCCAAATGGTCAGATGACTGGCCGGGCCAAAGCGGGCATATCCACTTGTCGCTGCAGGACAAAAGGGGCGAGAACGTTTTCCATGACAGTGCTGCGGATAAAACAATCTCTGAGACCATGCGGCACTTCATTGGCGGGCAACAGATTTTGATGCCCGAATTGCTGGCGATGATAGCGCCGACAATTAACAGTTATCGCCGTCTTATCCCTGGATTTTGGGCGCCAACCGAAGCCAGCTGGGGTATTGAGAACCGCACCTGTGCCTTGAGGGCAATTACCGGCAGTCCGTCAGCGCAGCGCGTAGAGTATCGGGTCGCGGCGGCGGACATTAACCCGTACATCGCGGTTGCGGCGGCGCTTGCAAGCGGCTTGTGGGGTGTCGAGAATAAAATTGAGCCTGACAAAGCGGTTGAAGGCAATGCTTACGACCAAAAATTTGCTGATGAGAGGCAATTACCGCGCACACTTGGTGATGCCGCAGACCGTTTAAAAGCGTCGAAGGTCGCGCGCGAGCTGTTCGGAGACGAATTTGTCGATCATTATGCGGCATCGCGCGAGTGGGAAGTGCAAGAATTCAATAAAGCTATCACCGATTGGGAACTGGATCGTTATTTTGAGATTATTTAGATTGTTGAGATTATCTGGGGAGACTGCCGGTGCAGCTTTCCGGTAACTGGAATTATCCAACCCAGTATCAAATGGGAGCCGGGCGCATCGTGTCGCTCGCGGCCAATGCGTTGGCGCTTGGGATGAAGTCGCCACTTGTCGTGACCGATTTTGGCATTGTTTCCTTGAGTTTTTTTCAGGAATTAGTGACTGAACTTGGCAAAAACGGACTCAATGCGGCGGTTTTTTCGGACATTAAGCCTAACCCAACGGGAAAAAATATTGATGACGGCGTTGTCGCTTATAAGCAGGGCCAGCATGACGGCGTGATCACCATTGGCGGTGGCAGTGCCCTGGATGCAGGTAAGGCAATTGCACTGGTGTGCGCGCAAAATCGGTCGCTGTGGGATTTTGTCGATGAAGGCGAAAACTGGGCGCGGGTGCAGCCCGAACTGGTGCCACCAATCATCGCGGTGCCCACTACCGCAGGCACGGGTTCAGAAGTTGGGAGAGCGTCGGTTATCCTGGATGAAGAGACCCACGTCAAACGGATCATTTTTCACCCCAGAATGATGCCGGCTCTCGTGATCGCAGACCCAGAATTGACCATCGGTTTGCCTGCCAAACTTACCGCAGCGACGGGCATTGATGCGCTTGCGCACAATCTGGAAGCATACTGCGCGCCGGGATATCACCCTATGGCAGTTGGTATTGCGGTAGAGGGCATGCGGTTGATTAAAGACTGGTTACCCAAGGCGGTGGCAGACGGTTCTGATATTGAAGCCCGCTCGCATATGCTGGTGGCATCTTCGATGGGCGCAACCGCCTTTCAACGCGGCCTTGGTGGCATTCATGCACTGGCGCACCCTTTGGGAGCGCTATACGACGCGCATCACGGTCTGCTCAATGCGATTTTGATGCCCTATGTGCTGGTCGCCAATCGACCAAAAATTGCCGGTGTTATTACAGACCTGACGCGCTCGCTAGGGTTCACCAATACCGGCTTTGACAGCTTTCTCGATTGGGTTCTGGCGTTGAGGCAAGAACTGGCGATTCCGAACTCGTTGGCAGAAATAGGAATTGGTGACCAAGACGCCGAGAAAATTGGCAAGATGGCTGAAGCTGACCCAACGGCAGCCACCAATCCGATCAGTTTTGCCGCAGCCGACTATACTGCGATCCTGCGCGTAAGCATTTCAGGTAAGCTGCAGCGCTAGCTCAAGACGTGCTGGAATAGAATTTCCTGTCGCAATTTATTGCCTAATTTGAACGTGCGAGAAGTCATTGATGGTGGGTTTCAGCGCCGGGTTGGTTTCGTCGCGGTACGGCGTTTGCCACTCAACCAGCGCCAGATCATCCAGATAAACGGTTGTTACTTCACCGCTTATGTTTTGGGCTTCGACCAAAAATCTGAAACTGCGAGCACCGACGCGCGGACTGATAAAATCAATAGCAACTTGTTGCCATTCACCCGGCTGTATCACGCTGCGACCCAACTCAATCTTGGGATTGCCTTCCAATGCTGCGGTTAAGCCGTCTCGTGTTCCTCGCTTTTGATACAAAAAAACAACTGTAGCCGGTTTGTTGCTTTTTAGTGTCGCCGCAATTGTTGTCGGACTGCCGGGTTTGTAAGCGCGGGTGAATTTCCGCATGCCTGTTTCAACAGAAGTTTTGCCGGGCACCGTAATTTTCAGTGACCTGGTGCCGCTGTGGGCGTCTGTATCGGTGACATTGGCGGCTGCGGTTTGGTCTAGCCAACTGCGGTCTGGGGCACCGAAGGTATGATAACTCTCAAAATCACCTCGGCTTAAAAGGTCACGGCCAAATCGGTATTTTGTTTCACGTGGAGCATTGGCAACAGTTGAAACCTGCATGTCCCATGGGCGGTGGGTTAAAGCGAAAACTGTTTTGCCTGCCAGCTGCGCGAGCGACGAACTGTAGTTGAGTGATGTTGCTTCTGACGACCGCGCGGTGCCTGGCTGAATCACAGCGTGGCCACCGGATGCCACCATATGCGTGCCGCGTTTGGCCGAAAGCATTGAGATGCGCTTAAGAATAGCGTGCCGCATTTCGCCGGTGGCGGGGGTGGGTATATAGCCTTTCAGATAAACCGGCACCACTTCGGCGCGGTGGAAGTTTTCACCGTCCATCCACACATAAAGCAGGGCAGATTTTTGCGCAGTGTAAAAATATTGGTCAAAGGTGAAGTTTCCGAGCGACCATGCGATCAGCTTGCCTTTGTATACCTCGAGGCCCTGATACACATGAGGATGATGACCCAGTGCCATCACTGCACCGGCATCAATCGCGCCTTTCAGCCTGGTTTCTGTGTCCAGTGATGGCTCGCCGCCATATTCAAGGCTGCCGTGATATTGCACGATAGGCGACAAACCCTGCACTCGGTCGCGGGTCACACTTGCGACGATAGTTTTAAAGCTTCCCAAGGGCGGCCCACCTTTGGTGTCGCCCTCCGCCACTTGTGACGGTCTTGCGCTGCCAGCCCAGCCAACATAACCCTGCATGCCGTAGCGGTTGCTGTTTAATCGCGCTTCATATGATCTGCGGGCTTCGCTTTCTGTCAGGCCCGCGCCAGAATAAGCCATGCCGCGCTCTCGCAAATGCTTAAGTGTCGCATTCAGGCCCGCGTCCAAATAGTCATAAGTGTGGTTGTTGCCCAGCGTGACATAGTCAACACCAGCCCATTGCAGCGCATCGATTGTCTCGGGCGGCGTGAAAAATGTAACAGATTTGGGTGCCTTCAACGCTGGCTCGGCTTCAATCACTTGGGTTTCAAGGTTAACCGAAGCAAAATCAGCAAATTCAAGATAGGGCTTCATATGTTTTAGAATTGCTTTGGCATCGTCAAGTCTATGATCAGCTCTCATTAATGCCGGTTCTCCTTTAAATGGTTTACTGAAGCGGCGGCCCATCATGGCGTCGCCACCAAAAACCATCAAAGTACGTCCTTGTTTTCTTGCCACCAGCGTAACCGGTGGAATTTGGTTCGGCTCGGTCTCAGAGGTCGCTAACTCATACCTACTGAATGTATGGATAGCCGGGAAAAATCCATCAGCCGAAAATGAGAACCTGAAAACTTCAGCGGCGTCCAGTTGCGCTGAAAAATCACCGTTATCTTGTGTGGCCAACTGCTTGCCGTTGACAATAATGCTGGCTGAAATTGGCGCACCGGCTTCGTCCTGAATATGTCCTGATATCACCACGTCGGCGTAGGCATGCGTAGGCAATAGAAGCCAAAAGATGATCATGACGGTTATACGAAGCATACTGTTTCCCTTTCCAATTCAGCGGGCTAAATGTCGCACGATTTGGCGGTACCGTAAGTACAATTCTTTGACATCACCATAACCTCAGGCTATGCGTTAAAGGAAAAGGGCAGTAGATCATGAGGTTACGTCATATTGAGGTTTTTCACGCGGTTTACACCAGCGCGTCGATCAGCAATGCTGCAAAGCTGCTCAATGTCTCGCAGCCATCGGTCAGTAAAGTTCTCAAGCACGCTGAAGACCAGCTTGGCTATCAATTGTTTGAGCGGGTCAAAGGCAAGCTCGTGCCCACTAAAGAAGCGCACCGACTGCACGATGAAGTGGCAAAGGTTTACACGCATCTCCATAGTTTAAAACGATTATCTGAAAATTTGGGACTTGCCAGTGGCGGCGTGATCAGGGTCGCCGTAACGCCGGCGCTTGGCCTGAATATTATTCCAATGGCGGTGGCATCTTTCCTCAAAAACCATCCGGGCACCCGGTTTGACCTTGAAACACTTCACTTAAGCGAGATCCTTGTTTCGCTCAATGAAGGGAAAACAGACCTGGGAATTGTTTTTGACCCGCCCAATTACCCAAATATCCGGGATTATGGGCTGGGAAGCGGTGAATTTGTTTGTTTGGCCCCACTGGGCGACAATCTTTCCGATGCCGATAAAATAAACATTGGCGACATTGAGGGCGCTGATTTTATCAAGCTAAATGGGCGAGGGCCATTGGGCAGACTTTTGACCCAGCAAATTGAAGCAAGCGGCGTTCAGTTCAACACAGTTGCGAATGTTGAGACATATCATATGGCTAAAGCGTTGGTGGAACTGGGCGCGGGTGTCACTATTGTTGATGAAATTACCGCAAGGGCCAATTCGGAGACCGAAGTTCAAATTAAACGTATTCACCCGGCAGCCAAATTCCAGATCAAGGCACTGACGCTGGAGTCCGAGCCCATATCGTTGGAATGTCAAAATTTCATTTCCCATACCCGGTCGGTAATAACTGATTTCATTGCCGACCCGATCAGTTAGGGCTTGGCGGTTATTTTTCAGCCCGCACACCTATAGCTTTTGGTTATACCCTTGCTTGTCAACAGAATTGGTGCTGCCCGCGTATCAGCGATACCTTGCATCAACAGGCGTGTTTGCCGTCATTAGATTTCCTGGGGAGGATCACGATGAAAACCACAACAGCACTTAAAGGACTTTTGCTATCCTCTGTCATTCCACTGTTAGGCGGCGGTGTTGCTGCGCAGGACGATGCTGCAGCGGATGAGGCTATAGAAGAAATTCAGGTTATCGGCTCGCAGATTAAAGGCGCCCGCATAACAGATACTTTGCCCGTTTCTGTTTTATCCAGCGCGGATGTTGCGCTTACAGGTGCAGCATCGGGTGATGAGCTTTTCCGCTCGATCCCACAAGTGGGGTTTGTGGCGTTTAACGAGAATAATACCGGTGGCGGTATTAATGGCGCACGCGGCGATGTGAACTCAATCAACCTGCGGGCACTGGGAACCGGTAACACTCTAACACTATTGAATGGCCGACGTATGGTTCTGCACCCGGGTTTCCAGACCGAAAACCTGGTGCCTGTTGTTTCAGCAAATACAAACACCATTCCGACATTCGGTGTTAGCCGGGTTGAAGTGCTGCGGGACGGTGCGGCCGCGATCTACGGCGCTGATGCTGTTGCAGGCGTTGTTAACACTGTGCTGCGCGATGACTTCGAAGGTATTACGGCGCATGCGCGGTACGGATTTGCCGATAACACGGGCCGTCAGGACCTTACCCTTAGCGCCCGGGCCGGATTTAATTTCAACGGCGGCCAGACCCATGTTTCTTTGTTCGGATCATATTATAATCGCAACCGAACAGCGGCAACTGAGCGGGAGTTTTCCGCCACGTCAGACCGCAGGAACGCCGCAGAATTGATTGGCACGCCATTTGAGGGTGATAGCCAATTTAGAAACCTGTCAATAAATTCGCCGTTTGGACGTTTCCGCGCCGATATCCGCATCGATGAACTCGGTGATGATGATTTTCACGTTCAGCCGGCTTCAGGTGACTTTGCCGCATCTTGCCTGGTCGACCGCGGTGACGGCGTTTGTTTTGACAATGGTACATCGCTGGAAGATCCGCTGAGGTATGATTTCGATGTACGCAGAACGCTTCATTCACCGCGTGATCGTTATAACTTCTTTGCCATGATTACGCATGAGCTTGAAAGCGGTGCTGAATTTTACGCCGAAGCCGGTTATTACCGGGGTGAAGTTGAGCAAGCTGGTTCCCATGGTTCGGTGCTGACATCACAGCGTTTTGATATTTCTTCGACCGCTTTTTACAATCCATTTGGTGCGACTACCCTTGCGGACGGTTCGCCTAACCCCAATAGGATAGCAGGCCTGACCAACGTGCCAGACGAGGGTGTTGATATTCAGGTGCGCAACCTCCGCCCCGTTGATGCAGGCCTAAGGGTTACAAATGTTACTGACGACAGCTTCCGCGTTCTTGGTGGATTTCGCGGCAACTGGGGCGAGTGGGACTATGACACAGCCGTCCTGTATTCAGAGGCGACAACAGAAGATTTGACAAACAATCGTATTTCGCTCTCGCTATTCCAACAAGCGATTGAACGTACAGATTCGTCGGCATACAATCCGTTTGCCGGAGGCAGCCTGACAGACCTTGCGGGTTCAACAGCCCCTGCTAATAGCGAAGCGACAATCGACTCGTTCCGTATTGATGTTTCGCGGAACAATAAATCGACTCTGTTCCTGGCAGACTTCAAGTTATCAAATGCAAATGTATTTGAACTGCGGGGTGGTGATGTTGGTTTTGCGACGGGCGTCGAGGCGCGGCGCGAAAGCTTCTTCGATGACCGGGATGACCGTCTTGACGGTACGACAACCTTCACCGACATCGTGACGGGTAATTTTGTTACCACCAGTGATGTGCTGGGTTCAAGCCCAACACCAGATACATCTGGCAGCCGTTGGGTATTGTCGGCATTCGCTGAATTCGCGGTACCTGTTGTTAGCCCTGATATGAATGTTCCGCTGATCCAAAGCCTGGATTTGCAAATTGCGGGTCGTTACGAAGACTTTGAAGTGTCAGGTTCCACGTTCAAGCCAAAAGTGGCTGCTTCATGGGTGGTAACAGACGGTCTGATGTTCCGTGGTGCTTGGTCTGAAGGGTTCCGGGCACCAAACCTTGTGCAAATTTTTGACACGGGCATTCGCCGGGTAAATACGCGTGATGATTTGGTAATTTGTCAGGCGCGGGTTGACGCCGGTGATCTCGCTGACTTGGGTGATTGTCCAGGCGCGGGCGTTGAAAGCGTGCGGTCTGGCACAACCGAACTGGGTAACGAAAACACCACTCAGATTAATATCGGCGCTGTTATTGAGCCTCAGTTTGCGCCAGGTTTCACATTTACCATTGATTACTGGCGTGTTGAGCAACGCGATATTGTCGGCATCTTTGGTGATGCAAATCAGATCGCGCTTGATTTGTTGTTGCGTACCCAAGGCAGCTCCAATCCTAATGTGGTTCGCGGTGAAGTGGATCCTGATCTTATCCCGATTTTTGCTGCAAGCAGTTTAGCGCCAGCGGGTGAAATTATCGAAGTGCGCGACCCATACACCAATCTTGATGACCGTGTTGTGTCGGGCTTTGATTTTGGCGTGCGGTATGAATTAGATACCAACGATGCTGGTTCGTTCACCTTCAAGTTTAACGCCGCTAACTTGAGGACCTTCACGCAAACGCCGGGCGAGCTCGGCCAACAATTGCTGACGGCGATTGACTCTGGCCAGCTACCTGGCTCGGTTGAAGTTGCTGGAATTGGTGATCTGATTGAGCAAAATGGTCGCCCAAAGTGGCGCTATTCCTCCAGCCTGCGCTGGCGCTATGACCAGTTTGGTGCTGGATTTTTTGCTCGTTATGTCGGTGCATTTAATGACACAAGTGCCGACGCAGTGATTGACGGCGTAAGCACTGATTACCGTGTTGATGACTGGTTCACGGTTAACGCCAATGCGTCCTATAACTTCGATGAAGGTTTTCTTGACGGCACCAGGTTGCGTGTTGGTATCAATAACTTGTTTGACAGGGACCCACCGCTTGCCGATGAAAGCTTTGGTTATTTCGGTTCCATCCATTCTGCGACGGGCCGTTTCTTCTACATCGACATTCAGAAAACCTTCTAGAACGTCATAAAATGGGGGCTTTTGCCCCCGTTTTCTGCTTTTACACAAAGGAATTTGGGCAATGCACGTTGCCGTACTGGGAGCCGGGGTCATTGGGGTGACAACCGCTTATGCGCTTGCAAAGCGGGGCTGCAAAGTAACCATATTTGATCAGGCAAGTTCCATCGCTTCTGGTGCCAGTTTTGCCAACGGCGCGCAGATTTCCTATAGTTTTGTCGACCCGATGGCATCGCCTGCGATGCTGAAGAAAATCCCGGCAATTTTGCTGGGCAAAGACCCCAATATTAAACAAAAACCCTCGCTTGAGCCCGCCCATCTTCGCTGGGGCGCATATTTTCTGGGCAATTGCACGGAGCCAAAAGCGACCAGTAATCTGGAAAATGCCATCTCGCTGGCGCTGGAATCCAGAGCCGCATTTCAGGATCTGTTGGCGGCGCACAGTATTTCTTTTCGCTATCGGCAATCGGGTAAACTGGTTGTCACACGAGACAAAGCCACTCTTGCTCGTATGCATCATGCGGCAAAAATAAAGACCAAGCGCGGTATCGAAGCGCGGGTTTTATCTGCACAGGAATGTTGGCAAGTGGAGCCAAAAACGGAGCCCCATTACCGCGATATTGTCGGCGGCATATATGCACCGGGCGATTATGTTGGCGATGCACGACGCTTTACCAAGGCATTGGCGCAAATTTGTATCGACGATTACGGCGTTGACATTCTGCTGAAGCAGAAGGTGTTTGGCCTTGCAACTGACAGCGGCAATGTCATTGGTATTCGTACAGACGATGGTGTGTTTTCTGTCGATAAAGTTGTTGTTTGTATGGGCGCTGCATCGGCGAAATTTTTAAGCCCCTATAATATCCCGCTGCTTATCGAGCCGGTGAAAGGATACAGTTTCACTATTCCTGCAAACGATGAGGCGCCGTCTTGTAGCCTGACCGACGCTGACCATAAAATTGTATTTGCACGCCTACACAGCGAGATGCGTATTGCCGGGCTGGCGGATTTTGACGGAGATGACATGTCGCTAAAGGAAGACAGGTTGGCCACACTGAAAAGTTTCGCCGAGCGGCTGCTCCCAAATATAGGCGATTATGGACATTCCGGCACCGGGTGGGTCGGTGCACGGCCCATGACACCTGATGGTTTGCCAATTACACAGGCAACGAAAGTCAACAATTTATACCTGAATACCGGGCACGGCATGCTTGGATGGACACTTGCCTGCGGCAGCGCCGAGCGTATCGTGGAAATTATGATGCAGCGGCATGCGGGAAGCATACATCTGAAAAGGGCGACACAATGACAGGCGGTTTGGCACGGCGCATAATGACTGGGGCAACCGTGTGGACGTTGCTGGCAATTTCGTTCGTTGTTGCGGCGCAGGACGAGCCACGACGTGTTTGCAACTATGATACGCTGACAATCAGGTCCGACTTTTCGGGTGGTCGGGTCAATGGCTGCGAACAGCTTTCGGCGAACCATTACCGGTTGACCATCACACCGGAAGACGAACCGCCGATTAATCCAAGTCCCTGGTATGCCTTTATGATTACCTCCGAGGTGGCACAATCGGTCACTGTCGATCTGGTTTATTCTTTTCACGAGCATCGATATTGGCCCAAGCAATCCCGCGATTC
>JAJFIT010000155.1 GCA_021774775.1 Alphaproteobacteria bacterium
TTGCGGCGCGAGCTTCAGCACAGCCCGCGTGATAACACCGAGCGTGCCTTCGGTGCCAATGAACAACTGCTTCAGGTCAAACCCGGCGTTATTTTTCAGCATTTTATTCATCGACGAAAGAATTGTACCGTCCGGCAGAACCGCCTCCAGCCCCAGCACAAGCGCCCGCGCCATGCCGTAACGAATAACATTGATGCCGCCGGCGTTGGTGGCCAGGTTGCCGCCGATTGTGCAGGAGCCGCGCGCGCCCAAGTCCAGAGGCAGGAACATGCCGCCGTCCCGCACTGCGTTTTGCACCGTCTCCAGCACAGCCCCCGCCTGCACTGTCAGGGTGTGGGACACCGCGTCGATGTCTTCCACCGCCGTCATTCGTTCCATCGACAGCACAATATCATCGCTGCCGGAGCCGGTGCCCTGCACACAGCCGGTAAGCCCGCCGTGGGTGATCACCTTCTGCCCGCGCTCGTTACATAATTTTAGAACCATGGAAACTTCATCTGTGGTCGATGGCCGCACAATGGCCTTGGTGACCATCGGGTTCGGGTCCCAGTAGCTGGTGGCGCGCGCCGACACATCCGCGCCGGTCACAACAGCGCCTGCGCCCAGTTTTTCGGTCAGCTCAACAATCAAATCCGTCATTACTTTGGTTCAACTTTCACTTCCAACGCTATTCGCAGGTTTCCGCCGCACTCATCAAGTAACTGTTCACTTTGCGCGACAGACAGTCCGTTACCAATAAGGACGGCCTTTTTGATATACCCGTCCGCTTCGTCGAGCGCCGCACGCGCGGCTTCCGGGCTGCATCCGGCAATTTCACCAACCATTCTAACCGCGCGGCTGACCAGCTTGTTGTTGGATGCCACCATATCAACCATATAGCCGCCGTAAACCCGGCCCATGCACGCCATGATGGCTGTGGAAATCATATTCAGGATAATTTTCTGCGCGGTGCCCGCTTTCATTCTGGTGGACCCGGCAACGATTTCACCACCGGTTTCCGCCAAAATTCCGTGGCTGGCTTCACCCAAAATCGGTGTTCCGGCGTTATTAACGATACCGATGGTCAAAGCGCCGCGCTTGTTTGCTTCGCGCAGCGCACCCAGCGTGTAGGGTGTGCGCCCGCTTGCCGCCACCGCGATCACAACATCGCCTTCGCCCACCTTGTTGTCCGTTATGGCGGCAGCGCCGTCGTCGGCTGAATCCTCCGCGCCTTCAACACTGACCGTTAAGGCCTGCAGGCCACCCGCAATACAAAAAACGGTCCGGGATTGCGGCCAGTTAAAGGTTGGCTTGAGTTCCGCGCCGTCCTGAACCGCCAGCCTGCCCGATGTACCCGCGCCCACATAAACCAGTCTGCCCGTATCACCCAAGGCGGCGGCTGCACTGGTAATCGCTGCGGCAATATCCGACAGCGCCGGGCGCAGCGCGGCTAACGCCTCCGCCTGCCCGTCATACATGGCAGAAACCGCCTCTTCGGCCGACCATTTATCGAACTCGGCGTATTTTTCAGCAACATCTTCTGTCATTAAGCATTTGCTCGCAATTGGCCCTCAAAGCTCTCTCGGGGGCACTCGGTACGGCCCATTATCCACATTCCCGACAAGATGGAAACGGTTTACATAACGTACTCGCCATCAACTGTCCGATAATGGACAGCCATGTTCAAAACCGAACATTTCCGCTCATATGAACGATAGTTACACTGAATAACTTATTGAAATAATACGTTTTTCCATACAGTTCTGCTGGCACTAAAATTGCTGGTAAAGGTTGGACTGCGAACAAATGTTTACAATGAAAAACCGGAAAGCCACCCCATGTTCCAAAATTATATGAAAACGGCGCTGCGTAATATGGCCCGCAATTCACTTTTTACCTTTATCAATATCGCCGGTTTGGCGTTGGGGTTGATGGCAGTTACCCTGATCACGCTATTTGTTGTCGATGAATTGAGCTACGACAAGCATATTGAAGGCGGCGAAAATATTGTCCGGATGGAATCGCACTTTACCCTGCCCGGACGTGCACCCATTCATTCATCCATGGGGTCAGGGCGCGCCAAATTTGGGTTTCTGGAAGAATTCCCTGAAATTAAGGACCTGACCCGACTGATGCCAACAAACGCGCCGGTGAAATACGGTGACAGCTTATTCAATGAAGCCATCATTTTTGCAGACAGCAATGCCTTCAGTCTTCTGGATGTGCGCTTTGTTGAGGGCAGCGCCGAAAGCGCGCTGGTGGATACATCATCAGTTGTCATTTCCGCCGATGCCGCAAAGAAATATTTCGGAGATGAAAGCGCATTGAACCGCTCAATCAGCATGACACTTGAGGCTGGCCAGCGCGAGTATCGCATCACCGGCGTTTTTGAGAATTTGCCGCAAACCAGCCATCTGGACATGAATATGCTGGTGCTGCTGGACGATGCCGTGTTTGCAGATCAGCCCAACATTTCCAGCCGCTGGATGGCAACCAATATGTATGTTTATCTGCAGTTGGAGACAGGAGCCTCGCTCGGCGCACTTAATGCGAAATTCCCGGATTTCATTGACCGCTTCGCTACCCCCGAAATTAAAGAATTTGGCATGCCGTTTGACAGTGCCACCGCTATTGCCCGCTGGGAGGCGATCCCGATCAAGGATATTCACCTATACGGTGCACCGGTACAGCCAATGAAGCCACCAGGAAGTATTACAAACCTGGTGTCCTTCAGCGTTGTCGCTTTCCTCATTCTTGCAATGGCCGTGATGAATTTTGCTAACCTTACAGCGGCGCGCGGCACAAAGCGCCTCAAGGAAATCAGTGTGCGCAAGGTAATGGGCGCTAGCCGCAAACAGCTGACCACACAGATAATCGGCGAGACCCTGATAACCGTTGTAATATCAGTCGTGATCGCCCTGACAGCAGCGGAAATCGTCTTGCCCTACTATAGCAGTTTCCTCGGCAAAAACCTGTCGCTCGACCTTATCAATGATGCCGGTCAAATGCCGGTTATCCTGGCGGCAACCAGCTTGATCACGCTGTTGGGCGGTGCCTATCCGGCGTGGCTGCTGACATCATACCAGCCCGCTGATGTGCTACATTCGCAGGCATCTGCCAATACCTCCGGCGACCGCCACCGCAGCGTTCTGGTGGTTAGCCAGTTTGCCGCGTCGATCATGCTCTTGATCGCCACCATCGTGGTTTACAACCAGACATCCTATATGCAGACGATCGATGCCGGATACCGAACGGACGGCATGATGGTGGTTCACGGATTTGACGAGCCCGACTTGCGGCGCAATGCAGCCGCTTTTAAAACCAGCATCGCCACCCTTGCCGATGTAAAATCAGCCGCCCTTTCAAGCTGGGCGCCGGCGGACGCCTTTAACGGCGGAACCCGCGCGTCAATGCCCGGCCAGGACGAGCCAGTTGTATTGGTAATGCGCCGCGTGGATTTCGACTATTTCGACACTTACGACGTTCGGCCAGTAGCCGGGCGCGTTCAAGACGAACAATATGCCAATGATCTGATCCGCACTTTTGAGAGCGATGTACGCGACGGCAATGTGGTGATCAATGAAACCGCTGCCCGCGCCTTTGGCTTTGCGTCCGCCAGCGACGCACTGGACCAAACGTTTCAGATGATCGCCGATGTGTCCGACCCATCAAAAACCATCAACGCAACGGTTGCTGGCGTCATTCCTGATCTGATCGAGCGGTCCGCGCGCGAAAGCATCAGCCCAACGGTTTATTTTGTCGATGAACAATCACTACGCAAATTGTCGGTATATTTTGAAACCAGCGACCTGCCAGCCCTGACCTCGCGGATAGAGGCCGTATGGCGGCAATTTGCCCCCAACACGCCCTTCCAGATGGATTTTGTCGATGACCGTATTGCAGGCCAATACCAGGGTGAAGCCGCAGCAAGCTTGATATTCGCAGTATTTTCCTCGCTAGCGATCATCATATCGTCGCTTGGCCTGTATGGTTTGGCCAGTTTTGCGACCGAAAACCGCACCCGCGAAATCGGCATCCGCAAAGTGTTCGGTGCCACCACATGGCTGATTGTGCGGCTGCTGACGCTGCAGTTTTCCAAGCCCGTATTGCTCGCTAACCTGATCGCGTGGCCAGTGGCATGGTATTTCCTTTCGGACTGGCTGAACAATTTCAGTTTCCAGGTCAGTTTGACGGTTGTGCCGTTTCTTGTTGCCAGCATCGCCACGCTGGTGGCGGCGTGGATAACGGTAGGCTCGCGTGCCTATGCGGTTGCGAAATCGAAACCAATTAACGCGCTGCGCCACACCTGAGGCCCTGCCCAGCGGCGCATCCGACGCTGGCAAATTACATAGCGCGGGGGACATCTCTCCCGCGGCCGGTGTTTCCGCGCGCCAATCCTGTCATCCGAGGTTGGTTTTCTTCCATGTTTTGTGAGCTGTTCGACATGCGGCGGGCGTGATTAACGGGCCAGTTTTTCTTGCCCGCAAGGTGTTATATATCCGCTTTTGACTGCGATTTTAGCTAAATCGCAGGCCGAAAATCGTTATATTCACTATATTTTTTACCCACCAACTTCGGCACAATTGATAATCATTCCGCAGTAAGGATGACGCCCAGCATAAGGATTTTATTATGGCAGACGGCCCTGCTCCTGCTCACCTTCACACGTGGGACGATATACCGCGCGAAAAACTGAACAACGACATCGAGCGGCGGCTGATCACAGGCGACAATATGATGATCGCCCATGTCTATATCAAAAAGGGCGGCATCGTGCCCAAGCACAGCCACCACAACGAACAGATTACCTATATCCTGAGCGGGGCTTTGCGGTTTTTGCTCGGCGACGACCAGGCAGAAGAAAAAATAGTCCGCGCTGGTGACGTGCTGGTGATACCACCGCACCAACCGCACAGCGCAGAGGCACTGGAAGACACTGTTGATGTGGACATATTCAATCCGCCGCGGGAAGACTGGCTCGACGGCACCGACACATACCTGCGGGACGGCATTTCTGAATGACGCCCACACCAACTGACCAACCGAACGTCACAGCGCTACTGCGAGAGTATGCGCTTCCCTCGCCGTTAGGGTTTGGCCAAGAGCTTGCGCCGATCATGTACCGGGCTGACTACATGAGCGGCACCTGGCAAGCAGGCCAACTTATCCCTTTCGGCGAGGTCAACATCAACCCGGCCGCCACATGTGTGCAATTTGGCCAGCAATGCTTTGAAGGTATGAAAGCATACAAAGCTGCACACAAGCAGCCGACGCTGTTTCGGCCAGAAGCCAATTTTGCCCGCTTTTCGCGCTCTGCAACCCGGTTAAGTATGCCGCCGCCAACAAAAGAAATTTTTGCCGAGGCACTCAGCCAACTTGTCACCGCATTCGCACGCTTCATTCCCGAGGACAGCGGCCAATCATTATATTTGCGGCCAACGCTTCTTGGGCTCGATAACACCTTCGCCGTGAAAAGTTCTGAGCGCTTTTGTTTTCTGCTGCTCGCCAGCCCGTCAGATGCCTATTACGGCGACCCGATCAAAGTGATGATTGAACGCACCCATTCGCGCGCTGCAAAGGGCGGTACCGGTTCAGAAAAAGTGGGCGGCAATTATGCAGGGTCGTTGCTGGCGACCGGCAGATGCATCAAGGCCGGATTTGACCAGCCCCTTTGGCTGGATGCGGCAACGCACAGCGAAATTGAAGAACTGTCGGGTATGAACTTCATGGCTGTTATTGACGACGAACTGCATACGCCAGCATTGAGCGGAACTATTCTGCCGGGGGTCACCCGCGATTCCATTATCAGAATCGCCAAAAGCATGAGCATACGTGTTGTCGAGCGCACAATGCCAGTCGCTGGCCTTTTGACCGACATTATCAACGGCAGGTGCACCGAGTTATTCGCCTGCGGAACAGCGGCAATCATTTGCCCGATTTCCGAAATCGGCGACGCAGACGGCGCAAAAATGGCCCTGCCAGACACCGGCAAAGTCGCGTCAAAACTTAGAGCAACCTTACTGAATATTCAGGAAGGCCGCGCGGACGACCCTTATGGCTGGTCAGTGGCTGCAGAAGACACCGACCGCCTGTGCAGCCGCCTGGGGTAGCGCACCAGCATATGCCAAAAGAAACCGATAGTTAATTGCCCGCAACCGTATCCATGACAAACACAGTTTCCGTTAGACGCACATTTTCATGTTCCCACAGGATTTTGCAAATTTCCTGAATGCGCTCATGCGGGCCGTTGGCCAGTTCAACCAGCAGGTCGGCGTCGCCGCTAATTCGGTGACAATGGCTTACTTCAGGAAAACCGCGCAGCAGATCAACCACCGAACCTGCCTCCAACCGTTTATGCAGATAAACCGTTACCATCGCACAAACGCCCTGATTTTCACCTGCTGCCCGGCGAATGGTGTAAGCAGCAATTTCACCGCTGTCCTCAAGCTTGTTAACCCGCGCCTGAACCGCAGACCGCGAGCGATTAATCCGCTTGGCAATCTGACTTAGCGGTTCACGAGCATTTTTCTCCAGAATCGCCAGTATTTTTTGGTCCAGTTCGTCTAGCTTTGTCACCTGTTCATCCTGACTTTTTCTGCGCTGGCAAAATTATCAAAAAATACATCCTTATTGCTGCGCCTAAATTAGGCTAGCATGGGAACATATTACAAGATTGAAACCGCGTGCGGTTGATCATTATCATTTTTCTAACTTTAATCAGGATGTCACGATGGATTTTCAACTCAAGGCCAAAAACGCAATCATCTGCGCGTCCAGCAAAGGTTTGGGCAAAGCATGCGCCGCCGCCCTTGCACAAGAAAGTGTCAATGTCTGGCTTAGTGCCCGCACCGAGGAAACGCTGGAACTGGCAAGGCAGGAAATTGCCGCGATAAGTGACGCTGACGTTCATGCAGTGGTCGCCGATGTCACCACACCGGAAGGCCGAGATGCACTGCTGGCAGCCTGCCCTGCGCCGGATATTCTGGTTAATAACGCTGGCGGCCCGCCACCCGGCGACTTTCGCGATTGGGGCCAGCAACAGTGGTTTGATGCCATTAATGCCAATATGTTCAGCGCAATCGACATGATCCGCCGCACCCTGGACGGCATGGTCGAGCGCAAGTTTGGTCGTATCGTGAATGTCACCAGCGTAGCAGTGAAACTGCCGCAAGCGGAACTGGGCCTGTCTAACGGTGCGCGTGCGGGCCTAACCGGTTTCATCGCAGGCATCGCCCACGAGCCCGCGCAGCATAATGTTACCATCAACAACCTGCTGCCCGGATTTATCGCCACTGACCGAATGCACGGTGTACTGAAAGCCAAAGCAGATGCATCCGGCACCGATGTCGGCGACTTTAGCGACGGCTTTTTCAACAAGCTTCCGGCCAAGCGCCCGGGTCAGCCGGACGAATTTGGTGCCACTTGCGCCTTTTTGTGCAGCCAGCAAGCCGCCTACATTACCGCACAGAATATTTTGATGGACGGTGGACTGTATCCCGGGACCTTTTGACAGCCCTGATCGCAGGTTATGCAAGATAGATAAAAGCGATCACAAAATAGCACAATAACCTATTGTTATCTATCGTTCATGCGGCCATATTTGTGAGAGTAAATTCCAAAACGTTGATATGTAATGTCGGCGAGATATTTTGAAGGACGGTAAAAAAATGCCAAATTTTGCAGCAGGTGTCGTGAAATTCCAGAAGGAAGTTTATCCGCATAAAAAAGAGCTTTTTGAAAAGCTTTCGCAAGGCCAGTCGCCGGAAGCGCTGTTTATAACATGCTCGGATTCGCGCATTGAAACCGCAATGATTACCCAGACAGAACCCGGCGAACTTTTCATTTGCCGCAACGCCGGCAACATTGTACCGCCGCACACCAATAATACCGGCGCGATGACAGCATCTATTGAGTTCGCAGTCGCAGCGCTAAATGTTCCGCATATCGTTGTTTGCGGCCATACCGAATGTGGTGCCATGAAAGGCGCAATGAGCAGCCCGGACGGCTTGGAAGACCTGCCTCATATTAAAGAATGGCTCGGTTTTTCCAAAGCGGCAGTCGACATTGTAAAACGGTTGGGTGCTGACCTGCCTGAAGATGAGCAAATGAGCATGTTGCTGCAGCAAAATGTTATCCTGCAGTT
>JAJFIT010000156.1 GCA_021774775.1 Alphaproteobacteria bacterium
GCAGGAAGGGGCTCGCACCAACGACACCCCTGAAATTGCCGCACCAGACAGCGACGCAGCGCCGGAGTAACCAGTGAAGCGAGCCAGCTATCTGGAGTGGAATTTTCTATTGTAGCCAAGAGGCCATGATTTTAGTTAAGAAGTTTTGGCCAAAAATTGGTTTGTAGCTGCTTTGTGAACGGCTGCCTCTTCCACGTAATAGCGCGCACCTGCCAACATCCCGGCATCTTCACCGGGCTTCAAGTCGCGAAATTTCCTGGCAGGTAACCCGGCCCACATTTCGCCGCCCGGCAGAAGCTTTCCCGCACCCAGAAAAGCACCCGCTGCCAAAAAACCGCCGGAGCCAACCGTCGCGCGGTCCAGCACTGTCGCACACATGCCAACAAAGGCCCTGTCTTCCAGTGTACAGCCATGCAACATGCATTTGTGCCCCACCAGAACATCGTCACCGATGATGCAGGCGGTGCCGCCGTGGTCGGGTTCGTCAACATGAATGATGGTGCCGTCCTGAATGTTGGTGCGGGCACCGACAACAATTTTGTGGGCGTCACCGCGCAGCACCGAACCGTACCAAATGCTGGCATCAGGCCCGATTTCCACATCGCCTATAATCACAGCCCCAGGCGCGATGAAAGCGCTGTCATGTATTTTTGGTGTCTTGCCGCCGAGCGGCATAATAAGTGGCTGCATATTCTGGTCTTTCCTTAACCCCAACTGAAAAAGCACTATGCCGCGCTGGGCCGAAGCTCGCAATGGCAATAGTGCTTGTCAGTTTACCAGCAGGTATGTGGTTTTATTCGGCTGCTTTTGGCTCGATTACCTTACTGCCAGTTGACGCACCCACCAGCGGCCACATCATCAACTGGGCACCGGATATTTCGTTCAGGTTTTCCACCCCGTATTCAGTGGGGAACTTGCGGGTAATTTTCGCAGTGCCAAAGATCACGTCCCACAGAAAAAAGAAGTTGCCGAAGTTGCCTTTATAGTTGGTAACACCGTCTTCCTTGTGACGCCCGTGGTGGGCAGAATGGGTCGCAGGCGTAGAAATTGTGCGTTCCACAACCCACATCACCGGGCTCAACCACTTAATTTTATACAATGGTTCGTCCCAATGAACACTGGAATGGGCTGCAATGATCACGATATTTTTTGCGACAATGTATACCGCGTAAACCTCCCCCAGGCCGAGATAGACCAGCGCCGCCGAAATCCACAAACTGGGCAGCAGAAAATAGAAGAAGAAACCGTTACGGTAGACAATGCGGCTGTTGAGATAATCGGCGTCATGGTGCACCCGGTGCAAATTATACAAAAGCGGGAACATATGGGTGGTACGGTGCCACCAATATTGTGCCATGTCTTCGCCGACCATCAACATCAGGAACATAGCCCAAAACGGCAAATGTGACAGCGCACCGGCATGCTCCGGGAACAAGCTGGATGCAAGGCTTGACGCGCCCAGCACTACCAATGGCGGCGCGATAAAAAACACGTTGGTGGTTGAAAAAAGTTCAATGATCACATCGCGCAACTTTGTGTGCTCTTTCTCGACGAAACGGCCAAATGCGACCTCAATCAACATGACCGTCACAAACGCTGCTAAAATATATAGTGAATCCATTTTTCGTCCCCTTTGAAAGTGACTATAACGACCTTATTTAATAAAATTTAGTGATATATTTTCACCTAAATATAACTTATAGTAATATTTATGTTGAATATCCGCCATTTGCGCCATCTGATTGCCATCGCAGAGGAAGGCACGTTGCAAAAAGCTTCCGACAGGTTGCATATCACTCAGCCCGCACTGACAAAAAGCATGCAAACGCTTGAGTATGATCTGGATGCCAAACTTTTCGAACGCATTGGCCGCAGGTTGTGCCTGACCGATATCGGTGAGGAACTGGTTGTCAGCGGCAAGCAAATCCTGCGATCGGTCCGCGATACTGAAGATATGGTCAATAACTGGCGTAGCGGTGCTTCGGGCCGGATTACCATCGGGTTGGGGCCGGCTTACACCGTTCTTTTATCCGCCAATCTGGTCGAGAAAATACTCGCCGAACACGGCCCGGTTCGCCTTCAAATCGAAACCGGTGACACTGACGCCCTTCTGGCGAAGTTGTTGAATGATGATCTGCATATAGCGGTGTGCGACCTTGCCTTTGCCCCGTCTGATCCCGACTTGTCAGTTATCGACCTGCAACCACAGTCCATCGTCGGTCTTGTGCGCAAAAACCATAAGCTTGCAGGCCGCAAGTCGGTTCCGATGGAAGACATGAGCAAGTTCCCGGTGGCGCACAGCCCGGCACCTGCGCAGTTCACAGATTTCAGCGCCGGCCTTGCGGGCCTAAACCAGAGCAATCAAGGCACGGTGTGCCTGTCAAACAACTATGGTGCCTTCGCGCAAACCTCGGAAAAGACCGACCTGGTCACCCTGCTGCCGCAGAATCTGGCGGAAATTTACACCGCCACACGACAATTGGAGATTATCACTCTGGCGGATATTCCGCAAAAATCATCGCCGAAAGTATTAACCCGCAGCCGCGGCAAACCGCTGCCACCAATTGGGCAAAAGATCATCGACCACATTCAGGCGTTATTTGGTTAAGCTGGGTCCGTCTGGGCTCGCTTCAAAAGGGCAATGCCGCCAACAAAAGCATGTTCGGCAGGCACCGACACGGAGGCGACGGCGTGTTCGGTCAAGGCGGCGGTATAGCGACTGGCCAAACCCCCATTGCCCACCAAAACCACATCTCTACCTGCCCCAATTGCACCGACAGCAGCCTTAACTTCGCTGCCCACTAGCATGCCAGACAAATAACTTTCTGCTGATTTGCATGCCAATTCGCCGAGCAAAATGTCTGCCCGTATGGAAAATAAATTATGCAGCAGCCCGCCGCCGGACCCGGACGCTGCAACACCGGCCATAAAACTGGGCAGGTCGAACTCTTCTTCAACGAGCAGCGTACCGATCATGCTTTGGCGACGAATAAGCGCAAACATTTCGCCGGTCATAAACGATGTCAGCGAGATGATTTCACCCTGTTCGACCACACACCATTTGCTGTGAGTTCCGGGCAGGCAAACCAAAGCATCGGCCAAGCCCAACGATTCCAGCGCGCCGAATATCTGAAGTTCCTCGCCCCGCATAACGTCCAGGCCGCCGAAAAAGTTTGGGCCGCTGACGCCTGGCACAATCTGTATGGATAAACCCGTATCCGTTTCAAACCTGACACACGATGCCGCCAGCGTGTTGATCGAGGCATTGCAAGATACATAAGGTGTTTCCTTCCAGCCGTTTCTACTGCCAATGGTTCCCCCCATAATGACCGGCAGGCCTGGGGTTACGTCCAGCCATTTGCCGCAGCTTTCTTCCAGCACCCGATTGTAAGGTTTATCTCCCAGCAGCGAAACACCGTCGCTGGTGCTGGCACGGCCCAGAATTTCACAGTCGCCGTCCAGCAAAAAAGCCCGGAAGGCGCTGGAGCCCCAATCAATGGCGATCATCCTGGCAATAGCTATACTGCCAGGTGCCACTATACACGCCCGCCATCAATAATGAGCGATTGGCCGGTGATCATCGCGGATGCATTTGAGGCCAGAAACAAAGCGGAATTGGACACATCTTCTTCAGAAATAGTTCGCTTCAGACATTGCTGATCCAAACATTCTTCCACTGCCTCAAGCGTAGCCCACAACTGTTTTTGCCGCTCGGTCAACACCCAGCCGGGCACCAGCGCGTTCACCCTGATATTATGGGAGCCCAACTCGCGGGCCAGGGCTTTTGTAAGGCCAATAATGCCTGCCTTTGCTGTAACGTATGATGCATATCCAGCCAGACCCAAAATCGCCGAATTCGACCCTAAATTGATAATGCTGCCGCCAGCTTTTTTCATGTCAGGCAAACAGGCTTGCGCGGTGAAGAAATGCGGTCGCAAGTTAGTGTCCATCGAATCATCCCAACTGTCAGCGCTGTATGTTTCCACATCGTGACGCTGGTCCCGCGCAGCATTATTGATGAGCACGCTGACCGGGCCCAGTTCTGTCCGGGTGCGGTCAACCGCAGCCTGAAGCGCGCTCACATCGCGGATGTCACACCGCTCGTACAGGGGTCGCTTTCCGTGTTTTTGCTCTACAACATCACATAGGGCTTCAGCTGGTTCAGACGTCAGCGAAACAAAGCCCACGTTCGCGCCCTGGCTTGCAAAAGCTTCAACAAAAGACGCGCCGATGCCCGAACCACCACCGGTGATAAAAACAGTCGCGCCTTTCAGGTCACTATAATGCGGATAGCCCATCTGCCAATCTTCCTTAGTAAATTAGTCGTCGCCAAATTCGCTGCAAACCCGGCGATCCTGCCCGGTTTCAAACCAAAAAAATACCATCGTTTGCCCATGTTGTTTTTTAATCATATATATCATAACAATATAGATCAAAATGTAACCTGGCATCAAATTGAAAAGTTATAGAAGCCAAAGCATCCAGGGGGCCAAAGCCATTTATGTCCGGTAGCTTCAAGAAAATTGATGAAATTTCAGTGGCAAATACCCTGGGCGAAGGCGTGCAATGGCGCTGCGCAGATCAATCGATCTGGTGGACAGACATTCTGGAATGCAAACTATTCCGCTATTGTTGGCCAACAAAGAAGCTTGAAGTGATCAGCGTTCCGGAACCGCTGGGTTCCTTCGCTTTTACCAGCGAACCCAGCGTTATTATCGCCGCTTTCGCAACCGGTTTCGCCTTCTTTAACTGGGAAAACGGCCACATTCTATGGCTGCATCAGCCGCAGTTTCTGCCCGGAGAGGGCCGATTCAATGATGGCCGCGCTGACCGGCAGGGCCGCTTCTGGTCCGGCACCATCATGGCAAACCTAGATCCGTCTACCCCGGCCACAGGCAGATTATTTTGTCTGGACACTGACCAAAATCTTTCGGTTCACGAGCAGGTCATCGCCATTTCAAACGGCATTGGCTGGAGTCCAAATAGCGACACAATGTATTTTGCCGATTCGCTAAAGGGCGATATCTACCAATACGGGTTTGATAACCAAACCGGCGCATTGTCCGATCGTGAACTTTTCGTGCGTGTACCGCGCGGCGGCGGGCCCGACGGCGCAGCAATTGATGCGGACGGTAACATCTGGAGCTCACAGTGGGCCGCAGGCAAAATACTGGCGTTCGATCCAACCGGCGAAATCATTGCCGATGTGCCGGTACCCACCTGCCAACCAACCTGTGTCGCCTTCGGCGGGCCGGACTTAAATTTGATGATTGTCACGTCGGCCCGTGATGGCCTACCGGCAGATAAACTTGATCGTCAACCATCTGCTGGCAATGTCTTTATATTTGAAACTGACGTACAGGGACTGCCGGAAGAAACATACAAAGGGCGCACGCCCAACCTGCGTTCATGAAAGCGAGCATTCGATGGTCATATCATCCCAGAGCCTAACCCAGCAAATCGTCAACGAACTTGGCCAGTCGATTGTCAGGGGCAAATACAGTGGCAAACACGGGGGCAAACACGGGGGCAAAAACACTTTCCCGATCGAAGCTGATCTCTGCGAACAATTCGGTGTCAGTCGTAGCGTTTTACGCGAAGCGGTTAAGATGCTGACTTCAAAAGGGCTATTGCGTGCCCGGCCCCGTCAGGGTACGTGGGTCCAGGACGAACAAGCCTGGAACCTGCTGGACCCCGACGTACTGCGCTGGTTACTGGACCGGAAATTTTCCATCGAGCTCTTGGGCGAATTTACTGAAATACGGCTGGCGATAGAGCCGCAAGCAGCGGTTTTCGCCGCACAGAGGGCCAGCGACGAGCAAAAACAGGCTATCGCCGACGCGCTCGCGCGCATGCAGGCAGCAGAACGCGGCGACGATGACGCCCTGCAGTCTGATATCGCATTTCATGTGGCGTTGCTGGAAGCCAGCGACAACCGCTTTTTCAGCCAGTTGAAAGATCTGGTTGAGACCGCGCTCAGGATCAGTATTCGCCTGACCAACCAATATAAGGGGGTCGCACTGGCCAGTGTGGAAGACCACAAAAAGGTGCTTGATGCGATCATGGCAGGCGACAGTGCCGCCGCCCATGCCGCCAGTTACGCTTTGATCAGGGAAGCCAACGACTTGATCGCAAAAGCAAAAGAAAAGGCAGCAACACCATGAATTGCATAGCCGCCATTTTAAGGTCCAACCAAGGCCCACCAACAGTCAAACACAGTAGCAGTCCGAGCGAAGAAAAATGCTAGGGGTCTGTTATTATCCGGAGCACTGGTCGAAAGACCAGTGGCACTCGGATGCAGCTGACATGAAGGCGTTGGGCCTGACATATGTGCGCATCGGCGAGTTTGCCTGGTCTCGGATTGAGCCTGCACGTGACCAATTTTCTTTTGATTGGTTAGACCGTGCGATTGATATTCTTGGCGGTGCTGGCCTGAAAATCATTTTCGGCATACCCACCGCCACACCGCCCAAATGGCTGGTGGGCGAACACCCGGACATCCTGCCGGTTGACCCTGCTACCGGCCAAACGCGTGGCTTTGGCTCGCGGCGGCACTATGATTTTTCCAGCGAAACCTATCAGCGCGAAGCACTTAGAATCACTGATGTACTCACCAGGCGCTATGGCGGCCATGATGCCATTGTTGGCTGGCAAACCGACAATGAACTGTGCTGCCACGACACAGCACTTAGCGGCTCCGATAACGCCAAACAAGGTTTCCAGCAATGGTGCCGCGGGCGATACGGCGACATCGCAGCGCTTAACTCCGTCTGGGGTAATGTTTTCTGGTCGATGGAATATAGCGGCTTCGATGACATTGAACTGCCCATAGGCGCTGTTACCGAAGCCAACCCTGCGCACCAGCTTGCCTACCGCCGCTATTCTTCAGACAAGGTTATCGAATTTCAATCCCGCATGATCGCGGTTATCCGCGAAAATGCTCCCGGCAAGTGGATCACCCACAACTTCATTCCCAAGGAAGACCTGGGTGTTGACCCGTACGCATTGGGCGCAGAACTCGACATTGCGTCATACGACAACTACCCGTTGGGCCGCGCCGATCTGGCCTTCGCAGACACACCACCAGAAGTCGCCAGCCGCTATATGCGAACCGGTCACCCGGACTTCGCCAGTTTATACCACGACACCAGCCGCAGCTTTGCCAGCGGCGATTACTGGGTGATGGAACAGCAACCGGGTCCGGTGAACTGGGCACCGCATAACCCGCGCCCTGCCCCCGGTATGGTGCGCCTATGGTCTTGGGAAGCCTTCGCTCACGGGGCGTCATGCGTGAGTTATTTCCGCTGGCGGCAAGTTCCCTTCGCGCAGGAACAAATGCACGCAGGCCTTCGCCGATCCGACAATTCCAATGCCGACGCCTGGCCCGAGATCGAGCAGCTTGAAGCCGAGGTGACGGCCCTTGACATCGACAAGCACCCGAAACAGCAATCTGCAGTGGCGATCATTTCAGATATACAGGCACTATGGGTTACAGACATTCAGCAACAGGGTGCAGGCTTTAATTTTGCCAAGCTTGAGTTTGCCTATTATTCCGCGCTGCGCCAATTGGGCATTGAGATAGACTTCATCTCAAAAGATGCGGCCTTTGACGGCTACGCACTTGTGATCGCACCCTGCCTGCCAATCATAACCGATGAATTTGTCGCCCGGTGCGGGCAATCAAATGCACATTTTATATTCGGCCCACGCAGCGGCTCCAAAACCGATGAATTCAGCATTCCTGACGGGCTTGCCCCCGGCAAACTCCGGAGCCTGCTGCCGATCAGAATTCTATCGGTCGAAACCCTTCGGTCTGATTGTCCTG
>JAJFIT010000157.1 GCA_021774775.1 Alphaproteobacteria bacterium
TGAATGGGTGACAGTGTCACCGGGTTTAACAATGCCAATTTCGCCGGGCGCAAGGATCGCCTCAACGCCGTTGACGCTGTGGCCGAACCGGCCTTTGAGTACATAGAAAATTTCAATCGCGCCGTGCAGGTGCCCGCTGCCTGAATAGCCAACCGGGAAGGTTAGCTCGGCGATCTTGACCTCCTCGCTGCCCAGGTTGGCAGCTTCCACCAGAATTTTGGCCATAAAGTCGCTGCCGGGTGCCTGAAAAATCCGCGTACCTTTTGTGGTGTAGTCATAGCTGGGCGCATCCTGTGCACTTCCGGTGCCGCCGATTGCTGTTACCAGGCACAGCGCTATCAATGAATGCAAATATTTCACTGGTTCCCCTCCCAAATGACTGTTGGACAATTATTACACCATCAAAGGACGGCGGCCAAATCGTGAAGGATCAAATTTTTGGCACTTGGATGATTTGCGCTCGTTTCGCATTTCGCTATACTTCTTTCTTTTTTAGGGGGCAGTTCATGATACTTCAGCGCATTGCCGGGAGCTTGAAGACGCGCGATTGGGGCACCGCTGCGCTGGAAATTCTTATTGTCGTCCTGGGGATATTTCTTGGCCTTCAAGTGGGTGAATGGAATGACGCGCGCAAGGACAATGTACGAGCGAAGCAAGTTCTTGAGGAGCTTCGGGTCGAATTCAAGGCCATTAACAATGCAGCTGGCGGGCTAGCAACCTACTATCAAGGAGTGATTAGCGACCTGGAAACTTTGATGAACAGCCTGAGCGTTGGTGAAGTCAAACCCGAAGCCGAAACTGCAATCAAAAATGCGATCGCATACGGCGATGTCTTTGGTGATCCTCCACCCCCGTCCGGCACATTTCGTGACCTGATGAGCTCGGGAAATCTCGCGCTGATAAATGACAAGGACTTACGCCTCAGACTAATCGAATATCATCAAAGCCTCGACATTATCGCAGAGTCCGACGCCAACATTAATAACCTGCTGGGCCATTTCGCATACGCCTTTAAAAAACATGCGAGGCTGGACGTTACTTTTCATGTCCCCGAGACACAGGATTTGACCTTTATTGATGTTGGCCTTCCCACCGTTTCTGCGGTCAATTATGAGGCGATTTTGATGGATCCAGATTTTCGTGTTGCGGCGGAACAGCACTGGCGGCTGCAAATTGGCCGCTATATCAATGTTAGAGTTAATCAAAGCAAAATTGCCCAAATTCAACACATGATAGATCGCAATTTAAGGGAGTAGATGGCTTCCGCAGGCGGTTGTCCTAATAGTGCGGCGGGGGCGGTTCATTGTCGCCGCCCTGCCATTCGCTCATCTCAACCAAACGCCCTTCCAGCCGGCTTATCTGTCGGCGCAGCTTTTCAATCAATTCCCACTGTTTGGTTACCGTTTCATTGAGGCTGTCGATGGTTTCCTGCTGGTAGGCAAATTTAATTTCCAGATCATCAAGGCGTTCGTCCCTGTCGTCTGAGGTCTCACTATGGAGCGGGCTATCTGCGGGCATGGTATTTTCTCGGTATAATGGGAATAGTTCGGGATAAGCGGTTATTGGCGCTATCGGGGGCCAAAGGCTGAAACATTCACTGCCACCAGGATTTTTGCGATATTCTTGTCATTATCAAACAGCGGTGCATAAAGCGCAACTGCTTCCATATAGGATTTGTCGGATGAATAAGCCGGTGAAATGGTTAACATGGGGCGTTCGGTTTCCATAATATGGTGCGCGGCGTAATAGATACGCTCTATGGCTTGGGTATTGCCCATTTCCCTGATATCCTTGCCGGTGATTTCACCGTAATATGCGGTAACATGACTGCCGATTAATCGAACCGTCAGATTCCAGTTGCCGCCGTCGCGAACAACGTCCATCAAGACAATATGTTCCAGATATTTTTTCATCTCCAAGGGGTTGATATCTGCCCGGGTGACGGCCTTGGCCTCACCGCCCTTATCGCGCCAAAGGTCGAGGAAAAAATTCACGATCGGAAACCTGCGGTCGATCAACTGATACTCAATCAATTCGAACTCGCCGAAAGTGGCGTCTTTCAACATTGTTTTTTTAACAGGATTTAGCACGCTTCATTCTCAATTGGGTTCGCCGACAATCACTTGATAGTACAGCAGTTGAAAATTTATGCCAGCTTTTGCCCGAATCAAGGGCCTTTGGGCACGCGACAAATGAAGGCTGGTATTTTTCGAGAAGTGCGGTTTTTCACGTTTCACAAAAGATGGGGTTCACTTCAAATGAACGAGGATTTTGATAAAAATTCAGTAAAGCCCTCACAACTTTCCAAGGCATAGTAGTCATGAGCACTTCAATGTGATTTAAGCGTGAACAGCGCGTCTGATACCCTGAAGTCATGAAATTGGTTTCACAACATATATCAGCATTTGTACTGGTTGCTTTTGTGGTGATGATCACCGACCTGACAGGCCTTTATGGTGCCCTTGCAGGAGACGAAACAACAAACTCCGTTGCCGTCGGCTGTCACAGCACTGATGTGCCATCTGATTGGGAACATGATGAACCCTGTTCCAGTGACAGCGTTGTACCTTGTCATTTTTGCGCTATTTTGATTGTGCTGTCGTTTGAAAAAATTGCAGACGAAATTAGTGCTAACGCCAGGTTTCTTCCTGTTGCAGCAGCTAACCATATAGCCGGGGTAGACCCCGACCCACCCAAGACACACTTTCTCTGAAAAAACGACACACGCGGCCTACAGCGCCGCAGAACACAGATTTTCAGTGAAGGAAAAGGTGTATGAAACCTGTATCCCAACGATGCGCCTCAATTTATCAGGCCAAAGATCATGCCGTGATTGGTGTGAGTCCGTTTAATAGCTACTTTTCAGAAGCACGGCTGACAGAACTGTTTAAGTGGGCAAACACCCATTTCGATGCTTTTCATGTCTTTGTGCCGGATGAGGCCACAAGATATACATTGGAAGCTGCTGGCTATTCGCAAGCCCGTGCACGCAAAAAAGCACGGCGGCAAGCAAACTACCTGTTGAACAAAATTGGCAGAGCCCTCTCAAGTGCGGCCCCTCATATGGATTTGTCCGGTGTATTGACCAACGGTGTGCTGGCCAAAAACCAACGCTATACAAAACTGTTATCCTGCATTGAGGACAGGTTTTCCCATAACCCGGATTTCAGGCGTCAATGTCTGGAATGCACCCGTTGGGTTTTGGAAAATCAGGTGGCGGAAGTCGATCATATCGATGACGGCGCATTGTTGCACGCGGTCAGGTATTTTCTGGAGGAAATGCCGCTTTTCATCAACAGCAGCAGCATTGTTGGGGCGCAATCTTCGGTTTTTTGCTACCATCAATGCCCCGAGGTGCTCCGGGGTCTGTATCGGGACAGATCCGATGATCTTATAGATCAACAACAAGGGTTTTTGGTGGTTGACCAAGTGGCACTTGCGGCCCAGGCGGCCTGAAGCTGTGGGGTGCCTTTCGAGGTGCCCTAACTTTCCAGCAACTTGTCGATAATGGCGCAGTCAGGTGTTTCACCGCCTGCGCATTCAGCTGCCATGCCTTCGAGCGCAAGTTTCAGTTTACCGAGATCAGCAATCTTGTGTGCAATAAGATCAACATTTGAAAGTGCCAAGTGTTTCACCCCATCGCAGTCATGAGTGCCATCTACCATTTCCAGCAATCCGGCCACTTCATTGTTGCTAAACCCCAACTCTCTTGACCTTCGAATGAATGTTAATCGTTTCAGATGATCCGACGAATAACAACGGTAACCATTCGATGTGCGTGGCGGGTTTGGCATTAGATTAATTTTTTCGTAAAATCGAATTGTCTCGAGATTGACACCAGAGGCTTTGGCAAGCGCTCCTCTCGTATAGTCACGTTTTCGGGAAGTGTTCATTTTTTTCTTGAGCCTGTAATTAATACAGGGTTTAGCATAATCGAAATCGAGCTGTAACGCAAATGCGGCTAGCTGCGAATATATGGATGAAAACTAACAAGAGATATGTGTGAATGAGTGATTTAGTACCGCAGTCCGGCAATCAACGGAATTGGACAGCCAGCATCGGCGCTTTCGGCGCTATTCTGGCATCGTCCTGCTGCATCTTGCCTTTTGTCTTCCTGATGCTCGGCGTCAGCGGGGCGTGGATCGGCAACCTGACGGTTTTAGAGCCGTATAAAGATTATTTTGCTGTCGTAACCCTCGGCTTTTTGGGCGTGGGTTTCTGGCAGGTTTATATCAAACCAAAGAAACAATGTGCGGAATGCGCTACGCCGCGCTCTGACTATGTCATTAAAACAGTTTTGTGGGTGTCTACGGTATTGGTGCTTCTGGCACTGACCGTCGATTTTTGGGCTCCCATTCTCGGCCAATATATATAACCAGGAGTGAGTATTATGAAAAATCTTATGAAAGCAGTTGCTGTTGTTTCGATAATCGGAGCAAGTGCTGTGACTACGATTGTATCAGCAGGCGAAACCCTGCAAATCGCGCAGCAAACAGTGGAGAAAAAAGTAACCTTTACCATCGAAAAAATGACCTGTGCCATGTGCCCGATCACGGTACGCAAGGCGATGGAAAAAGTTGCTGGTGTCGTATCCGTTGAAACAGACTACGAGAGCAAAACCGCAGTTGTCGTTTTTGATCCGGCCAAGGCGACAGTGGATGTGATTGCAAAAGCTTCAACAGACGCTGGGTATCCCGCCTTGCTCACGGAACACCAAGGGTCATAAAAATGGCGTTTGATGAACGGGTCAGTGATTGCTGCTCAACTGGTGACACTGAGAGCAAAACCAATGTTATGGTCATCGGTGCGGGTTCTGCGGGTTTTTCCGCTGCGATCACGGCGGCGGAAGCTGGCGCACAGGTCACCCTCGTTGGTGACGGCACCATCGGCGGCACATGCGTGAACGTAGGCTGTGTGCCGTCAAAAACCATGATCCGGGCAGTTGAGCCGATCCATGTTGCAAAACATGCCAATCGTTTTAAGGGTGTTTCGTCGTCGGCGGAAATACAAGACTGGCAGAAGGTTGTCGATCAAAAACAGCAATTGGTTGATGATCTTAGGGTCGCGAAATATATTGATGTGTTGCCGTCGTATCCCGGTGTAACCTACCTTAAGGGCCGCGCATGCCTAACAGCAGAAGGCGTGTGCGTTGACGAAATATTGCACACACCTGACAAAATCATCATTGCAACCGGCTCCTCGAACACCGTGCCCCCAATTAAGGGTATCAAGTCCGTAGATTACCTGGATAGTACGTCAGCGCTTGAGCTGGAAACGTTGCCTAAATCCATGATCGTGATTGGTGGCGGTGTTATCGGATGTGAGCTTGGTCAAATGTTCGCTCGCGCCGGGGTGGAGGTTACCATTTGTTGCCGCAGCCGCCTTTTGCCAAACATGGAAGTGGAAATCAGTGAATACCTTGAACGCTACTTGGAAGCAGAAGGCATTAAAGTCCGCTGCAGCACCGAGTACGAACGGGTTGAACAAACAAGTGATGGCATCAACCTTCATTACACCCGCGCCGGATCAGCCGAGCTATTGGTAGCTGACAAACTCCTGCTTGCAACAGGACGAACACCCAATACATCTGGCCTGGGTCTGGATGCAGCAGGTGTCATTTTAACCGGAAATGGCGGCGTTAAGGTTGACAGCAACATGCGCTCAAGCAATCCAAACGTTTTTGCCGCAGGAGACGTGACCGGCAGAGATATGTTCGTCTATATGGCAGCATATGGGGCCAAACTGGCAGCGCAGAACGCCGTTGGAGCTCAATCGCAGAGCTATGATAGCAGCGTGATGCCAGAAGTGGTCTTTACCGACCCCCAGGTTGCAAGCGTTGGACTGACCGAAGCGGCGGCACGCAGTGAAAGCATCGATATTAAAACGAGCATGATCACGCTTGATCATGTGCCACGTTATTTGGCGGCACGCGACACACGCGGCTTGATCAAATTGGTAGCCGATAAGGCAACGGATAAGTTGATCGGGGCGCATGTTCTCGCACCTGAAGGTGGTGAGATTATCCAAACCGTCGTTATGGCCATTAAAGCTGGAATGACAACGACAGAGCTTGGCCAGACGATCTTTCCTTACCTGACAGGCGTGGAGGGTTTGAAGCTGGCGGCACAGACCTTTGACAAAGATGTTAGTACGCTGTCCTGCTGTGCCGGATAGACTGTTTTTAAGAGGATTGTGAAATGGCAACAACCGACCTGAAACTGGAAGAACACGGAAGCCTCACTAGACCCGGGCCAATAGGCCGCCTCGTTCGGCTGGCGTTCGGGGTCATGTGCCTCTATTATGTCACTGGCCTGTTGTCACTTCAGGGGGACATGCTAACCGAGAGCGGGTCGATAAAATCGCTGATCTGGAACGGTGTGTTACCCGGTTTGTTTCTGGTCAGTTATGTCATTAACATTGGTTTTTCCCGTGCGTGGAAGAAATGGCCTGCCGCCGCAAGTGCGTTTCTGTTGGCGAGTATCGCAGCATACGGGTACCTGCAATCAGGCTCGCCAGAGACGCTTCTGTTGGCCAAGGCGATTTACTGGTGGGAAATATATTTGTTTACCCATCTGGGGCTTGCTTTCACGCTCTCTGCGGTTATTGCCACGCCCGGTTGCGAGATGCGGGCTTTCCATCATTTATATTCGCTGATTACCGGCACGCCGACCAAGGAACATTCCTGTCCGGTTGGGCCGCTAACACCCATCGACAAGTGGGAAGCAAATCACAAAAAATCGATCTAGGGTCAGGACCCATTAGTAAGGTTGGTTCAAGAAACGGTTTCACCGGAAACCCGCTCATTTGATGGTGCCGCGTCCGGTGCCTTGCGCTTTAAAATATCGCGCAGGCTGAGTGCTGAAAACAGGCCAAAGTTCAACAGGGTTGCCGTGGCACCGGCGGCGACAAACATACCGGCGAGGGTTGCGGCAGGGGCGTCAACGTAGGTTAACAGCGTCAGGCCCAGTCCGGCGACCAGCAGGTCGGTATTGGGTAAAAAGGGAATACGGGTCAGCACATATTGGCCGGTCAGGAACACCAACCAGACCTCCATGGGCACGGACGGCATCACCACTGCCCAACTGGCAATTTGCAGAACAACAATAACCAGCAATCGGATCAGATGGATCAGAAAAACCACCTTTGTACTTTGGCCGTCGATGGAAAGTATCCGGTGCCGAAACGATAGCACCAGCGGGATAAGAAGCGCGCTAAGGCCCACGGCGATGGCCACATACAGCGGATAGGAAGGGTCAGCGTCGGTGAAAAGGCTTAACTGGCCGGTGCCCAGCAACAGGCCCAGCAGCAGGATCGTCAGACTGTTGGACGACAGCGCCGACAGGATCTGGCTGTCTTTAATGGTTGAGGCTGTTCGCCGCTTGCGCTGTTTGACCCGGCGGCTGGCCCAAACGCCCAGATAGGCTTCGCCTGAATAGGACACAAACGCCAGATTATAAATGCGCATGCGCAGGAAAACGTCAAAGCGCTTGCGTGCCGGGGCTCCCCACAAGCGCCTGTATACCAGCCATTCACCGGTCGGGTAGGCGAAATAGATGCCAAGGAAAAAAAGATAGAACCACGGGGAGGTGGGTAGCGATCCGGCAATTTCCTGCCACCCGATGGCGCTGACCTTAAGCGCAAGATAATAACAAATGCCTGCAAGCGCGGTCAGTTGCAACACCTTGGCCAGCCACCGGCCAGCGGGTGTTTCCAGCGCGGCGCTAACCGCAGATTTCAAGCCTTCAGCTGTCATAGTGTCATTACATCACATAAAATGTCGGAAAATTATATAAAAAGCGCGCGAGGCCAAAACTATCCCGGTGGTGATTACTCGGCGATTACTCGGCGGGTGAGATGGTGGCCCGGTTGCCAGCTTTATGCCTGCCAGGCCTCTTGTCGCCGGGCTCGGCGTTGCCGGTTTTACCCTGACGCAATGGCGGCGCTGATCTGTCGGTTAGCGGAACGGCGCTGCGCTGTTCCAGAACACCGCAATATTGGTCATGCAGCCGCCCCAGAACCGATGCCCAGGTATAGTCGTTGCTATACTGCAGGCTGGACTGGGCCATTTTTGCGCGCAAGGCTGGTTGGGTGATAAGTTTCTCCAATTCATGAGCGAAAGCATCGGCGCTGACCTCACTGGCCAGATAGCCATTTTGGCCGCGGCGGACCAGGCTGCGGCTCCCGGTGGCGTCTGCGCACACAAGTGGCAGGCCGGACGCCATGGCTTCCAGTGTTACATTGCCGAAGGTTTCCGTAACGCTGGCATTGAAGAAAATGTCGGCAGAGGCGTAGGCCCGGGCCAAAGCTTCGCCGCCCAGATGCCCGGTGAAGGTGGCATTTGGCAAACGCGCTTCGAAACGTTGTTTTTCCGGGCCGTCACCGACGATAAGTGCTTTCACCCGGTGGCCACGTCTCGCCAGCAGGTCGAGGGTATCTGCAAAAACGCCGAGGCCTTTTTCAAGAACCAGCCGACCAACAAAGGCGATGACAATCTCATCCTTGCCGAAGCCCTGTGCCTGCCGCCAATGTGTATCGCGCCGATCAGTATTGAACAGGCTGTGGTCAACCCCGCGGCTCCAGATGCCAATGTTGGGTGACATATGCTGCGCGGCGAGCTCGTCGGCCATGCAGGGGGACGGTACGTAAATCTGTTCGCAGCGATGATAAAAACGCCGCATGAAAGCGGTGATATATTTCTCCAGCCATTTCAGCCTGTAATAGCGGAAATAGGTGTCGAACCGGGTGTGAAACGATGCCACCGCGGGCACGCCGTTTTTCTCGGCCCATGACAGGGCCGAATGACCAAGCCAGTCGGGCGCCGCCAAATGAATAAGGTCCGGCTTGAAGTTTTCAAGCCTTTCTCGAACGCCCGATGGCAGGCCCAGCGCCAGGCGGTAATCGCCGCGGCCGGGCACGCAAATCGACGGCACCGATACCAGCCTGCCCACATGGTCAAAGGCGGGTTCCTTCGCGGTGGGGGCAAATACCAGCACGTCAACGCCGCGGCTTTCCAGATAGCCAACCAGTTTATTGAGCGCGCGCACCGGGCCGTCCATTACATAATTGTAATTGCCGGAAAACAGCGCGATGCGCTTAGGGATGTCCTTCGGGGTGCCCTGTGGGATGCCCTGTGGGGAGCCCCGTGGGATGCTCTGGGGGATGCTCTGGGGCTCGCATTTTGTCTGGTCCTGCCGCATGTACGGTCCTGTTGTGTCGTTTGTCGTTTTGTTTTTATCGCGGCCCAGCCACCGGCCGGTTATTACCGTTACGGTGCCTCGGGTATGTTACCCCATCAGATAGGGACGGTTTTTGACATTTTCATGGCAAAGCCGTGTTCGGCGCGTGACGCTTCCATCTAAAAACGCCCTTGGTGTTGTTTGCGGGTCACGCCCAATCTCCGGCCCGGCCTCAACTCACCCCAAATGGCCCCAGGCAGTCTGAGTGCAACTACTGGCTAACCCACTTATACCAACTGTTAAAATCACGCCAAAGGCACAATTTTGTCAAATGCGCCCCCCAAAAAAGCGGATTATCAAAAAAAACGGAACATCAGCCTTGATTTCCCGGTCGGGGATGCTTATTAATATTGATAACGGTTCGCAATATCAACTGGCAATCATAATACGGCGCCAGACTAACAAAGAGTGACTAACATGTATGTATGTGTGTGCAACGGCTATACCGATAAAGAGATTAAAACCGCAGTGCGCGAGAACGGCGTGCAAACAGCGGAAGAAGCCTTTTTGTCACTGGGTAACGGCTTTTGCTGCGGCACCTGCGCCGACTGCGCCAATGATATCGTGACAGCTGAACTGCCGTTCCAGCGTGTTCTTGCTGCCGAATAAGTGTACCATTAAGCCGCTTGAACCAACTGGCTCATGATTGTTGCAATAATGAGTATTGGCAGCAAAATCGATGCCGCATAGTCGTCAAGTCCGTTACGTTAATCGACTGTCAAGAGGTAGAAAGTGGGATTCTGGCAAACTGTCAAATGCATCAAGTTTAGTAAAGAGCCTGGTCACTTCTGTTCCCGGGTCAATAACATAAACGAGGATACCACGTTCAATGATTGTCTGCACGGCTTCCTTAATCGCCAGAGCGTTGCTGAGTTCCATATATGATACATCGCGGAAATCAAAAATAACCGAATGAACACCGATGGCCGATGAGGATATTTCATGGAGCAGACTTCTTGCCGATGCATAGCTGAATGAACCCGAAAATTTGATCTGAAGCACATCGCCGAATAGCAGTTGTTCTGGCAATCTGAAGTCGTCCTTAACATGCATCTTCCGGATTTGGACCTGTTGCATCTGGACCGTTCGAAATTGCTTTGCGGAAACCAAGCCTGCTATCACCAGTCCCGCCACAACTGCCGTGACGAGGTCGGTCAATACGGTCATACTGCTGACCAGCAACACGATGAAGGCTTTTTCGCGCGGTATTTTCCTCAGATTTTTCAGGTAATTCCAGTCAATGATATCCCAGCCTACTTTAAGGAGGATACCAGCCAGACATGCCTGTGGCACATAAGCGATAAATCGACCGAGTCCAAAGGCAACAGCCAGCAAAATGAGGGCATGAAACATGCCTGACCGCGCCGAATGGCCACCTGCCTTGATGTTAACTACTGTGCGCATCGTCGCCCCTGCGCCCGGTATGCCGCCCAGCAATCCCGCGATGGCATTGCCAATGCCCTGACCGACAAGCTCTTTGTCGGAATCATGAACACGCGGCGACATCGTGTCCGCCACAAGGGATGTTAAAAGAGAATCGATTGACCCGAGAAAGGCCAGAAAAGCAGCAAGTGGAAGCGCCTCGAAAAAAAGGTTCACGTCAAAAGCAGGCTGAATTGGTTCAAAGCTGTTGATAGCAACTGGATCAAGAAAGGATGCTGCAGGCAGAAAAAGACCTATGCCAATGCACGTTAGTAGCGCGAAAAGAGGCGCAGGCAGAAATCGACTGACCTTTTCACTCAATAGTAAATGGCATACCAAGGCGACAACGGCGATTAAGAGGTCGTCCATGGGCAATTTGGCAACATCCTGAACGACAGCCGTTGGATCGTTAATTGGTACCATGTTCGTAAAGCCAGCAAAGATGATTGGAAATTGCAATTTGATAACAACCAGCCCAATCCCCGTCATAAACCCTGATATGACGGCGCTTGGTATATAAGTGACATATTGACCGAGGCGCATGAATCCAAACAGAATTTGCAACAAACCCGCGAGTAAAATTACAAGCGCAGCAAATTCTGGGTTGCCGGGGTACGCAGCAATCACAGCTACCATGACAACAGTCATAGGGCCAGTTGGCCCTGAAATTTGCGCGGGCGTCCCGCCGAACAAGGCAGCAAAAAAACCAAGGACACAGGCACCAATTAATCCGGCTGCGGCACCCGCGCCCGAGGCGACACCAAAAGCAAGAGCAAGCGGCAAGGCTACTACAGCAGCCGTAACCCCTCCGGTAATGTCACCGTATATTCGAGGAGCGAAGATGTTGTTAGGCTTTAGATAACTTAATCGTTGGTACATTTTACCTGTTCCTAAACGGATAACTCCCATCACAACGTGCCGCCGGAGTTTACTTGATTGAAGATCAACTGCGGGTGGTTGCGCGAAATCAGTCTGGCCAAAATAATGGCAAAACAATGAGTAAGAGTGCTAGCCACTCCATATGATCGATTGACGCCGACAGGTTCATCATCGAACAGTTATCCGTTGTTACCGATGAATAAAATCCGGACACACGAATATGCCAGACTTGGTCTCTGTCAAATTGGAGATTGTAGCCGCTATCACGTTCATTGCCCTGAACCAACTCTCGCTTGACATAAATATACTTGATTTTTAAGAGAAAATCAGTCGAGGATATAGACGATACAGCCTTGAATTAAATCAAACAAACAAATACATTCGCACTTTAAATTCGAAAAGATTAATGGATGCAATATGGCTGTTGAGTTAGCAAAGACGTTTCTGGAGATCGTTCGTACAGGAAATTTTATTCAAGCATCGAAAGTGCTCAACCTTACACAGTCTACTGTAAGTGCGCGCATTCAAACGTTGGAAGCACGGCTCGGTGAACAACTCCTGATCCGAAATCGAGGTGGCGTCCAGCTCACTTCTGCTGGCACGCGGTTCTTGCCTCACGCTGCCAATATTGTTCAGGCCTGGGCGCACGCCAAGCAAACGATCTCTGTCCCTGAAGGCTATCAAAGTCAGATCACGATTGGGGCCAGATTTGGAATATGGGATGAACTGCTGCTCCAATGGACAAAATGGATGCAAATCAACGCACCCGAAATAGCCATACGCACTGAGTTTGGTATGGCAGAATCGCTTTTACCGAAGGTCAAGGACGGGCAGCTTGATCTAGCTATCATATACAGTCCAGCTCCCTTGCCCGGCATAGAGGCAAAACCATTTGTTACCGATGAGTTTGTCATGGTGTCAAATGAGGAAAAGCTGTCCGCAATGCCAAGTGCCAACTATATTTATGTTGATTGGGGCGAAGAATTTCGCCGTCAGCACAGGTTACATTTTCCGAATTATCGCGGTTCTGGCCGAGCGATAAACTCTGGCGTTTATGGTCTCAAGATGCTTGTAGATACTAAAGGAGCGGGTTATTTTCCAAGCAGAATGATCGCCAACGGCCTTGAATTCGAGTCTTTTAAGATTGTCGATGCTGCTCCGAAGATAGACTCTAGTGCCTATCTGATTTTTCAACAGAATACGACCGGATCCGAAACCGAACTAGCGCTAAAAAGCTTGAGAGAGTGCGCCGAAAAACTGAATTTAGCTAGATAAAGTCATAGTAAGAAATTATCCAGTTTCTGCTGTCTTTGTATATTTTCACTCCCACATATCGAAATATTCGCATTAAAGGTGCATGTGTTTTCGTTTGCGTGCATTAAAAATATGCCCATATGTTTTTTCGACAACTTTATGGGAGACACATGATGATCCATTCAACCGTTGAAACACCAATTGATAACCCCCAGGTCGCAAACCAGCTAATGTTGATGGCGATAACCGAAAAGCTTCACTTCAAAACGCAAGCCCTCAATGAAACCGGGGCGGCCCTCATTGATGTTGAGAGCACGCTGGACGGGCTATCTTTCAATGAAATCCGGCAAGCAAAAAACCGCGAAATGGTGGAATTGCAGAGCGACCTGACCGCGAAACTTTATTTGCAAATAGTAGATTTAGCGCAGTTACTTGTGGAAAATGGTGACAAGCTTGAGCGTTCGCCCAACTTTTTTCTTGAGACACCTAGGTGCGAACAAGCCATTTTACAGTTTGCCGTCCATGGTGCCGAAGACGACATCAGAACTTGGCGTGATCATCTGAAGGAAAAAGATCACTAAGCAGAGACTTTAACAAGTGCTGTTGAGGGCAACGTTTGCAATCGCAAAAAAGCCGTGAGTACAGACGTGGAGATGAAACGATGGAACAAGAAGATAATACCAAAGACGGGCGTACGGCCTACGTCGATGATCTATCCGAGAAATTGCGGGCAGTCAAACTCGATATAATAGACGCACAACAACAGATGTCAGTTGGCACGATGGCCAATAGAGTAGCGGCAGCTGGTGAGCTTGCGATGCTCGAGTCTCGCCAAAAAAATCTATGTGACTCTATTCAGCATGCTGAAAAGCATCATGCGGAGGATTGGTCGGCTATCCGAACCGGCTTGCAACAAGATGTGGATGCAATACAAGAGTCGTTCATCAACTGGCTACATAAGTACAATCAGCGCTGAAACAAGAATACAGGTAATTCGTGCGTTAAATTGAAATAATCATATTGGTGAACATGAACTCGTATTTTAAATCTGACTATCGCATTTGGCAATGCCTGCTGTGCCCTAAGGTAAAATACCAAGGCCTATATGCCAACCAACCAGAAAGCCTCTGTAAAAGCCATGCTGACTACATTGTGACAGGGTAGGTTTCAGTTCCGTCTTGCCATTCGTTGCAAAAACAACAAACGTCTCCGTGTGGCGAGATGTGGACAGCGTTCAAGCTATCGTCGAAGGGCCATTTCCGGTCGAGCGACGGAGAAGCCCTCGCAGGGATGAACAGCGGCTATGGAACAGGTTATTTTGACTGACGGGTTCGGTCAGCTCAGATATGAGTTATTACGGCTAATCGCCTGGCTTGATTTACCCAGCAACTGCTATCCGGCATCTGTTACCCCGCATCAGGGCTGGATTGCAGCTGCACATAATTCTGCAGGCCCATTTTCTCCAGCAGCGACAACTGGGTTTCCAGCCAGTCCACATGTTCTTCCTCGCTGTCGAGAATGTCCGCCAGCAAATCGCGCGACACATAATCGCGAACACCTTCGCAGTATTCGATCGCGTCCTTCAGGTCTTTGTGCCCGGCAATTTCCATTTTTAGGTCGCAGTCAAGAATTTCGGCCACATCCTCGCCGATCATCAGCTTGCCCAGGTCTTGCAGGTTCGGCAGGCCTTCCAGAAACAAAATCCGCTCAACCAGCTTGTCCGCATGTTTCATCTCGTCGATGGATTCTTCGTATTCCTGCGCCGCCAGCCTGGTCATGCCCCAGTCTTTCAGCATGCGCGAATGCAGGAAATACTGGTTGATGGCGGTCAGCTCATTTTTCAGAATCACATTCAAATGCCTGATAACGTCCTTGTCGCCTTTCATCACATTGTCCTTTCGCGCTTGCTATCATGGGGAACTTATTCCAATGCGACCATAGCAATAAACCGCCGCGACACCAAGAGAATTCGTTAACTAACCTATTGTTGCATAAGACTTATTATCAGCCTCAGATGCGATTGAGAGTGCGTTGCAACTGCATTTGTGGGCGCGCGACAATTGGTCGTTTTACAAGCCCGC
>JAJFIT010000158.1 GCA_021774775.1 Alphaproteobacteria bacterium
CGGCAATTGAGTTCAGACCCTAACGTAAGGTAGCTAGGCGTGGAGTATATGGCAGAAGATACAAAAGGATCATCCGTGCCGACAAAGAACTTACGCTGTCTTATTGTTGCGACGCACTATTGCCCTTTGGTGGGTGGTGCGCAAACGGTATATGATGCGTTGGCGCGTTGCCGTCCGGCGCAGTTTCATATTTTGACCAGTTGCCGGGACTATCTCACAGGCACCGTGGTGGACGGTTTCGCCGAATTTGACGCTGCTGCGCCATACAAAATTACTCGCTTGGACCGGGTGCGGCCAGACTTCGTGGCTGGCTACTCAGGCGCGCTGGAGCGGGTTTTTTCTGCGGGTAAATGGTGGTGGTTAAACCGGCGGCTGATCGGCCAGATAAAAACGATTTGCCTCGCAGAGGAAATTGATGTTGTTTGTGTTGGAGCGGGTGAGGCCTTCATGTGGCTTCCACCAGCCTTGAAGCGCCGTATGAACCAAAAAATTATGATTTTCACCCACGGCGAAGAAATTTCCCAAGTGGCACACTCCAGGAAGGCAGAGCAAAATAGGCGGCACGCGCTGGCTGCGGCTGACGGTGTTATAGCCGTTAGTAATTATACCACCAGATTGTTGGTTGAGAAATACGGCGTGCCGAAGGATAAAATATTGTTAAGCACCAACGGTGTGGACTTGGAAAAATTCTCGGGCGTTGTTGCCGAATCCGCGCGCAACAAATTGGACTTCCCGACCGGGCCAACGGTATTTTCCAGCGGTCGTTTGGTCGCTCGAAAAGGCTTTGACCAGCTCATAGAAGCATGGCCTGCGGTTGTCGGCGAAATTCAGGACGCAACGCTTTTGATCGGCGGAACAGGTCCGATGGAAGCCGAGCTTAAAAACAGAGTTGAAGCGTTGGGGCTTGTGAATAACATCAGGTTTCTGGGCAATATCAACCCCGAGGATATGGCGGCTTATTACGGCCTTTCTTCTGTGTTTGCCATGCCCAATCGTACGTTGCCGAACGGTGATACAGAAGGCTTTGGCTTGGTATTTTTGGAGGCCAGTGCAATGGGTACGCCGTCGATTGCTGGCCGCGCGGGCGGCACTGCCGATGCAGTTTTGGACGGCGAAACAGGCTTTCGGGTAGACGGTACCGATAGATCTCAGATTGAGAAAGCACTGGTTAATTTGTTGACCGACGATGGCTTGCGCAGCGCCATGTCGCAGGCGGCGCTCAAATTTGCAAACGGTCAGGGATGGTCAAATAAGGTTTCTGGCATTATTGATTTTATGGTAGCCGCCAAAGCGAAACATTATTAGGTCGAATTACGGCAACGAAGAGGACTGCAGCATCGCCAAGAGCCAGAAATCACTGAGCCGCCAATCGGTTGAAGGCACAGCACTTCTGATTGTGACTCGTTTTATTGTTCGGTTGATCGGATTTGTGTCTATTTCTGTGACAGCCCGCTTGTTGACGCCCGAAGACTTTGGTTTGGTTGGAGTTGCAAGCATCGTTATCGGCCTTTTTGCCATATTGAGCCAAATTGGCGTGAACGAGTATATTATTCGTACCCGACAGATAGATGATCAAGAACTGCAAACAATCTGGACCTTACGGCTATTGATATCCGCCGGGATCGCGACGTCAATATATCTGACCGCGCCGCTCGCTGCTGGAATTTTTCAGGAAGAGCGATTGGTTGAAGTATTGAGGGTGTTGAGCGTTGCCTCAGTGCTGGGTGCGCTGCAGAGCCCCGCATCATCTTTTTTCAACCGCGAACTTGCCTACGGAAAAGATCTTTTATTGAAGTCGGCCGATAAAATTGTAGCAGTCGCTGTCACGATTGTTTGCGCCTATATTTTTCGAACTTACTGGGCGCTGGTATGGGGCCAATTGGCAGGGGCGGTTTTTTCAATCATCTCGTCGCAGGTGGCGCGCCCGTTCAAACCTACTTTGTCTCTGTCTAAGTCGTCAAACGTAGGGGGCTTCGCCTTCTGGACATTTTTGCTTGGGTTTAACACATACGGTGTGCGTAATGTAGATGAGTGGATAGCAAAACGGTCCAGCGATTCCGCAGCGTTCGGTGCTTACCATATTTCGCGAGATCTATGCCGCTTATTTGTGTCAGAAGTATTGGCACCAGCCGGACAGGTGTTTTTCCCTGGCGCTTCCAGGGTACAGGACGACCCCGAACGGTTGAATGAAGTTGTTAGCCGATTTGCGGGCGCGGCGTTTATCGTTTCCTTTGCGGTTGCTGCGGGTATTTCTGCCGTGTCAGCGGAACTGGTATACCTGCTCCTGGGCTACCAATGGGGCCAGGCCATTGCCTATATGCCTTATGTCGCCACCGGTACCGCTGCAGTTGTTTTGGTTGATATGTTTGCGGGTCTGTATGTGATCAGAAACCAGCAAAATATTTCCACAAGATTTAAATTTATCCGACTGATAATGCTGGCGATAGGGTGCGGTTATGCGGCGAAATACGGCTACGGCCTTGCTGGTGTCGCCCTTGCTTTCTCTTTGGTGTCAATTGTTTCGGTGTTCGGCGAATTGGCCTGGCTGTTTTCAGGCAGCAAATTCAGAGTTTCGATTTTGCACGAAAGCTGGCGGCCTGCGCTGGCGGCCTTTGCTATGTATAGCGGGGTCACCGCGATGACATTGCCTGATACATGGTCATTGATCATTGTCACTGCAATTAAGGTTGCGGTCGGCGTCGTTTTATTTGTGGCTCTGATGGCGGTTTTATGGTGGCTTTCCGGTCGGCCAAAAGGCGGCGAAACCGAAATTATTGAACGCGTGCGGGATTATTTGTAAACACCAATCATTCTAAAATTTAATTATAGAAATCGAGGTTGCTTGACCCTTTTGACCGCAAGCCTAGGTTAAGTTTATGGGGAGACAAAACCTTGACCGTTTGGCATCACCTTCACACCGCGAACGAGATCGATATTCCATTGCTGGTAACCAAACCGGCATTGCCCGTTCGCGCAGTCCTGATATTGCTTCCTGCGCTTGGCATCCGTGCGAAATTCTATGCTAAACTGGCAGGTGGCCTTGCGGGTCACGGGGTCAGTACCGTTGTTGTCGAGCAGCGCGGCAACGGCGAAAGTCCGTACCGATCGGGCGACGGTTCCACGTTTGATCTGCGCGATTATCTGGATACGGACATTACCGCTGCGACTAAATGGGCGCAGGAAGAATTTCCTGACGCTCCGCATTATATCGGTGGTCACAGCCTTGGCGGTCACATGGCAGCTCTTGCTGGGGTGCTGCAGCCGGACCAATATGCGGGCATCGTTCGCCTAGCTTGCGGCTTTCCCTATTATAAGGATTTCCCGCGCCCCGCCTCCACTTTCATCAAAGCCATGATTTTGGGCATTCCGTTGCTCACAAGGTTGCTGGGGTATTTTCCGGGTAACCGGCTTGGCTTTGGTGGGCGTGAATATCGCGGGCTTATGATGGACTGGCGCTTGTGGGCCAAAGATGGGCGCTATGAAAATCGTCGCTTTCCCGGAAGCGAAGCCGCAATGGCATCCTATCCAAAAAAAGTGATATCCATCGGTTTTGACGATGACAAACTCGCCCCCGATGCCGCCATAAGTCGGTCATTGGGCATGTTTGAAACAGCGCCCGTTACCCGGTTAAAGCTGGGGGCGGCGGAGCAAGGCGACTATTTGGGCCATATCAATTGGGGCAAGAAACCAGACGGTGTGGTTCTTGCCCTCAACGATTGGATCAAGGCCGGGACAGAATGATCAATCCGTGGCCATTGCTTTAAGTACATCAGCCGCAAATTCATGCATTTGAAAGCCGGGTCCACCCGCCAGATCATAACCGCGGCGAACCAGCAAAAGGTTGCGTGATGGAATGATCATCAGTATCTGGCCTCTGTTGCCCAGCGCCGCGTATGTGTCGGCTGGCAGGCCGGGAAATTCATCATATAGCCACCACTGGGCACCGTATCCACGCGTGGGCCTTCCATCCGATGCTTGTGGTGGCTGCGACGGCGCAGGCGTCGCCACATAATTCGCCCAACCTTCCGGCAAAATGCGTTCACCGTTCCACATGCCATCGTTCAGGTGCAGCAACCCAAGCCGGGCAAGATCGCGCGCGGTGGTCCAGACCTGGCTTGAAAGGATGAAATTTCCTTCCCAGTCGGTCTCCAGATAGGTGTGGGTCATGCCGATTTTGTGCAACAGTGATTTGAACGGGAATGCCATGTAGGCCGCATCATCCTCCAGCGCCGCGCGCAAGTGCCGCACCGCCAGCAGCGTGTCATTGTTGGCATATTTCCAGCGGCTGCCGGGCGCTGCTTCAACCGCGCTTCTACTGGAGGTGTCGGTCACCAAACCGCCGCCAAGATACAATCTGTCAGTGCGGTTTCCGGCGCGGTTGCTGTCCAGACCTGATGCCATTTGCAGGACGTTTTCCAGCGTGATGGCGCGCCGTGGGTCCAGCGGACGGTCCCATTCGGGCATCAGTGCACTGGAATTCACGTCAATGATCTCCTGCTCGACCGCTGCGCCGATTACAGAGGCCGCGATACTTTTGGCAACCGACCAGGTGCGCTGCGATGTTGTCGGTGTGAAGCCGTCGATATAGTTTTCCGCGATGATACGCTCAGGTGTGGCAATCAAAATGGCAGAGGTGCGCGCATGGCTGCCATATTCGCCGTTGACGAAAGCTTTTGCTATTGCCGCATCGATACCGGCATTGCCGGTTCTGGTATTTACACTGTTGCGATCAGTCCAGGGGGCACCAGTGTCATTGTGGGGGTCAGATGCGGCCAGCCCAGCGGGGGCGGGCAGGTCGGAAACAGTGTAATCCGTTGTTCCCACTGGTAATTGCACACAGCCCATATGTGGACGCCACTGGGAAATGCGCGGTGGCATAGCGTCGCTGTAGGTCACCCGAACGCTTTTGTCTTTGTGGTTGATCACTGCTTCCAGCGCGGTCACTTTGTCTTGCACCAAACCGTATATACCGGTCAGTTCATGCTCTGCGATGGCTGCCAGGCCTTTGTTAGCATTGAATGTGGCGCTGCAGGTGAAAGCTGCTTTATAGCCAGCTGCATAGGCCATCACTGTGGCTTCATTTTCCTGGGCGCTTGCAGGTAATTGCACGGTTTGCACGATGGCCAGCCCAGCCAACGTGCCTAATTTTAAAGAATAATTTCTCAACGACCCTCTCCCTTTTGCCGAAGCTAATTTACTTGGCGGCACTCTAGTCCAAGATCCTCGGCTTTCCCAATGAGAAAAACGTGATGCAAGTAGCCTACAGGCAGGCCTCAACTATAGGTGAATTGCGTGGCTTGGAAAACAGGCGTAGTCTAAAGGCAGAATAGGAATGCAATATGCGACTGAAGGTCTTTGTTTCTATTATTCTTGCACTCAGTTGCGCCGCGCCGGTTATTGCCGCCGCCGCGCCCGAGCCTATCGTCTCAATGCGATTATTGCGTGACGACCGTGGGCCGCTGAAAGTGCGCACGCGTTCTGATAAAGGCGTGGCACTGCGGGTTGTTTTTGACACTGCGGCGGCCAATTCGATTTTGTTTGACCATGCAGGAACCATCGGCGTTGAACCCGCTCTCGGTCGTGACCATATGGTCTATTTTCCCTTTACGGATCGGTTGATCGATTACCGGTTGATCGATTGGTTTACCCTGAATTTCGGCAAGCACAGCTTTACCAGCAACAGCTGGGTATACGGCCCCTGGAAGCAAACGGGCCTGTTTCCGGGACGACTGGAGCCCAACTATGACGTTATCGCGGGGCGCGATGTATTCAACAGCTTTACAGTGGCTGTGGACCCGCGAAAGGGCAGGGTAAAGCTGTATAACAGCGACGAGGATATTTCGGCGCGTTACCGGACGTCTGTTGATATTGTTGACTTGAACCCGCTGATTGCTGTGCCGGTAACATACACTTGGCGCGATACCGGCGAAAGTGCAGAAAAACTCATGATTATTGACACCGGCTTTTCCGGTGTATTGCTATTTGCTGATAATACGCAGTTGGCCCAGTTGGGCGCAACAGAATTTACCGCGCCCGCAGACACCATTGCCGATGCATTAATCGTCGATGGCAGCATCAAGCTGGGCGAATTGGGTGCCCACGAACAGCGGGCGTTGGTCGTTTCAAAAGGCGCGTTTGAAGCGGACGGCGTTTTAGGCACCGGGTTTCTGAACAATTACCGCTATGCTTTTGATATGGAAGCGAAAAAACTATACCTGAGCGCGCTGCGAAAATCCGACCGAACCGAGCTGTTCCAATAAAATAATCGCCCTGAAACATTCGTGATAGATGGCAATGTAAACGTCCCGGTTTTTGACCGAGGCATTTTGTATTTCAGGGGTCTGTCAGCTGTTAGCCAGCAAGCTTAAGAATGTCGTCAAACGACATGCCGTTAAGCTGGTCACCCAGCTTTTCATACAGCGTTTCTTCCATCGACTTGCCTGCGGCAAGGTCTTTGGCTGCGCCCATCAGGCCGCCGCTCTCTTCTGTCGCGCCTTTTGCGAGGCTGGTCAGCGCATTGGTTAGTTGGCCGGATTGATCGCCTGAAAGTGAACCCTTCATTGCAGTTAGGCTCGATTTGAAGCTATCGAGCGAGCTGGCATCCAGCTTAACGGTTTCTGCCATTTCGGACGCTTTTTCCATCGCGGCACCAGCCATGCCTTCGGCCTTTTCCATTACGGTGTCAGCCATGCCTTCCGCTTTTTCCATCATGCCATCATGTTCAGTGGCGGCTTCATGTTCGGTGGCAGCTTCAGGTGCTGTTTCCTCTGCTTTTTCAGCAGTTTGGCTATTGTCGTCGCTGCCGCATGCTGCCAGCGCAAGTGTGGCGGCAAGTGCGGTAATTTTCGCTAGAGTGTTCATTATCGTCTCCCAAAAATTGTTACGCTCTCATACTTAATCGAAAGTTGTAGCACAATTATGGCAGGATGCACCTAAAGCGATGAGAAAATTGCAGTAGCCGCGTTCACTAGCCGTATAGGAAGCCTTCCGCCATCTTGCCCTGCATGAACTGTGACTTGCCAACAGCTTTCAGCACGGTTTTGAACATCAAACGACGCAGCGGGTTGGTGGCGGTGGCCATTTTACGCACCCGCTCGCTGTTTCTGATGGTTGCGGCCCCGGCGGCATGGCGCACCCGTGCGTAACGGTCCAGATCGCCGCCCGCTAGACAAGCTGCCAGTTCGCAAGCATCAGCAATGCCAAGGTTCATGCCGCGCCCACCCACTGGTGAGTGGCAATGCGCTGCATCGCCCGCCAGAAACACCCGGCCTGTGCGGTATTCAGCCACCTGGCGCACCGAAATTGTAAATTGGCCTTCGCGGTTGATGCGGGTGACATCCATCGGCAGCGCAAGCGACTTCAGTGCGTCCGGCGTGTTGGAAATCACTCGGCAGCGGTCAA
>JAJFIT010000159.1 GCA_021774775.1 Alphaproteobacteria bacterium
TGTTGCTGTGAAAGGCACTTAGTAAGCGATCTACACCCGTTGAAACAGTAGTAGAGCCCGCCCGCAACTCCGCCCGCACATCGTCCAACAGGTTCTTCAGGTTCGGATCACTGTAAAACTTGTCCATCAAGCGGTCTTGCAGTTGGTTTGCCAACCATGTCAGCCGCTGGTTCTCGCGTCTTGCGCCGCGTTCGCCGTTGTCCGTCATCAACCGCCGGTGCTTTTCAATGCACTCCCATAATTCGCCAATGCCCTGCCCGGTAAGCCCGGAGCAAGTTACCACTGGTGGGTGCCAATTGGGACTGGCGTCGCTCATAATATGCAGCGCAGATTTATATCCATTAACCGCCTGCTTTAACTTTTGCTCAAACACATCAGCTTTATTGACAGCAACCATGTCTGCCAGTTCAAGAATGCCTTTTTTGATACCCTGTAACTCGTCGCCAGCGCCGGGTAACATCAAAACCAGGAAAAAATCCACCATGTCTGCAACCATGGTCTCAGACTGGCCGGTGCCCACGGTTTCCACCAGGACAGTGTCGAACCCGGCGGCCTCGAGTATCACAATGGTTTCCCGCGTTGCGCGCGCGACGCCGCCAAGCACGCCAGCGCTGGGGCTTGGTCGAATGAAGGCGTTTAAATCAGCAGAAAGTTGGTCCATACGTGTTTTGTCACCGAGGATTGAACCACCGGTACGACCACTGGACGGATCCACTGCCAGCACAGCAACTTTCTGGCGCTGACCGGTCAGCATGGTTCCCAACGCTTCAATGAAGGTGGACTTACCCACTCCCGGCACACCTGAAATGCCAACCCGCTGGCTGTTGCCAGCAAATGGCAGTAGCTTGTGCAACAAATCTTGAGCGCGTGTTTGATGGTTGGGGTTACGGCTTTCTACCAGCGTAATAGCCCGCCCGATCATCGCCCGATCGGCGCTGCGTACGCCTTCGAAGAGTGTTTCAATACTTGGGTTTTTTCCGGTGGCGGCTTTAGACATAACCCAACCGAGCGTTCAGCTTTTCGATCAATTCAATAGCAGCATCAGAGATTACCGTACCGGGCGGAAAAATGGCTTCTGCCCCGGCAGTATAAAGTTCGTCATAGTCCTGCGGGGGGATTACGCCGCCCGCGATTACCATGATGTCCTCACGGCCAATCTTTTTCAATTCTGCCTTCAATGCAGGCACCAATGTTAAATGACCCGCAGCCAACGAAGATGCACCGATAACATGCACATCATTTTCCACGCCTTGGCGCGCAACTTCCTCCGGCGTTTGAAACAAGGGCCCAATGTCCACATCAAAGCCCAAGTCAGCGTAACCCGATGCAACCACCTTTTGGCCGCGATCGTGCCCGTCCTGACCCATCTTCGCAATAAGGATACGCGGGCGCCTGCCATCTTTCTCCTCGAATGCCGACACCATGGCCAAAACCTTGTCTATTTTATCAGATTTACCCACTTCGTTCCTGTACACCCCTGTTACCGCTTTAACATCTGCCTTATGGCGACCATATATTTTTTCCAGTGCCATTGATATTTCACCAACGGTGGCTTTCGCCCTGCCTGCGTTGACTGCGAGTTCCAGCAGGTTGCCGGTACCAGTATCGGCGGCTTTGGTCAGCGCTTCAAGTGTTGCCTTCACTTCCGTGTCATTGCGCTCGGCACGTAGCCGCGCCAGTTTTTCCAACTGGGACGCACGCACGGCGCTGTTATCAACCTTGAGAACGTCAATTTTCTCGGTCTCGTCAAGCTGGTATTTATTAACGCCGACAACAGTTTGCCTGCCGCTGTCTATGCGGGCCTGCGTGCGCGCAGCGGCGTCTTCTATGCGGAGTTTAGGAATGCCGGCTTCAATGGCTTTTGCCATACCGCCTTCGGCCTCAACTTCTTGTATGTGGCCCCAGGCCTTTGCAGCCAAATCTGCGGTTAGTCGTTCCACGTAATAGCTACCGCCCCAGGGGTCGATAATGTCAGTAGTGCCAGTTTCCTGCTGGATAAACAGTTGGGTATTGCGTGCGATGCGGGCGGAAAAGTCCGTCGGCAACGCAAGCGCTTCATCCAGCGCATTGGTATGCAATGACTGGGTATGCCCGTGGGTGGCTGCCATGGCTTCGATACAGGTGCGCGAAATATTGTTATAAACATCCTGCGCGGTCAGCGACCAACCAGAGGTTTGACAGTGTGCGCGCAAAGACAGCGACTTTTCAGACTTGGGCTTGAACCCGTTAACCAGATTTGCCCACAGTAATCGCCCAGCACGCATTTTGGCGACTTCCATGAAATAGTTCATACCAATAGCCCAGAAGAAACTGAGGCGCGGGGCAAAGGTATCCACATCCATCCCTGCCTCAACGCCAGCACGCAGATACTCCACACCGTCAGCAAGCGTGTAGGCCAGTTCCAGGTCGGCGGTCGCACCGGCTTCCTGCATGTGGTAGCCGGAGATGGAGATACTGTTATATTTTGGCATGTTGCGCGACGAGTAAGCAAAAATATCAGAGATGATCCGCATGGATGGTTTCGGTGGGTAAATATAAGTGTTGCGGACCATAAACTCTTTCAGAATATCGTTCTGAATGGTACCCGACAGTTTTTCGGGGCTAACTCCCTGTTCTTCCGCAGCAACAATAAAAAGCGCCAAAATGGGTAGTACGGCTCCGTTCATGGTCATAGACACTGACATTTGGTCCAGCGGAATTCCATCAAACAGCGTGCGCATATCGTAGATGCTGTCGATGGCAACACCAGCCATACCAACGTCACCTGCAACGCGCGGGTGATCGCTGTCATAGCCGCGGTGTGTTGCCAAATCGAAGGCGACAGACAGGCCTTTTTGCCCCGCCGCGAGATTGCGCCGGTAGAAAGCATTCGAATCTTCTGCAGTAGAGAATCCCGCATATTGACGAACCGTCCAGGGGCGGGTCACATACATTGTCGGATACGGACCCCGCAGATAAGGAGCGATACCCGGCAAACCGGCGGTGAACCCCAACCCTTTGGTATCTTTGGGGCCGTAGCTGGATTTAACAGCAATGCCTTCCGGCGTCGTCCATGGTTCCGCGCTTGCGAGCTGTACCAAATCATCTGCCTGGAGAAGCGAAAAGTTGGAAAAATCGGGAATTTTACTCACAAGCCATCCCCCTCATTCATGTGCTCGAGCGCACTATAAGCACGCTCTATAGCCTCAATAACATCGCAGCCCATATAGATGGTCTCATCAAGCCCGGCTGCCATAATGTCGGTGACATTGCCCGGTTTACCGGCCAAATATAAGCGTGCACAGCCAGCGCCCTTTAATGCTACGGCCAGTTCAACGCCCATGTCAGTATATTGTTTGTCGGTTCCGCATATAACCGCAATGCTAGCTCCAGATGCCTTGTAAAGAGTGATTGCTTCGTCAGTGGTTGAAGAGCCCGCATTGCCGATGGTTTCAATGCCACCTGCTTCAAAAAAATTCTTTGCAAATGTTGTTCTGGCAGTGAAATCAGCCACAGTACCCAAGTTTACCAGGGCAATTTGTGGTCGACTACCCGTTTTTTCAACAATCGCATCGCTTTTGAAACGTAAATCCTCAAACTCTTGGGCTAACCGACGCATAGAAAGTGAGGTAACAGTCTCGCCAGCGGGAGGACGTGCCGATCTGTCGTCTGCACCGGCGCCCGCTGCTTTTTCAAACGGTTTTTCATGGATGTTTGGAAATTCAGAAACGCCGGTAATGCCAATTTTCCGTTGTCGAACATCTTTCGCACGACTAGCGGCAGCGTCGGCAATAAACGCTGCGAGCGTTCCTGACCGCAAACCGGCCAAAACACCCCCTGATGCCTCGAGTTCTGCAAACAGGCTTGCTGATTGTTCTGCCATATCGCCAGTTAATTTTTCCAATGAGTAGGACCCAGCGGCGGGGTCCGAAACCTTGGCCAGACTGCTTTCTTCCATCAGTATAATTTGGATATTGCGGGCAATTCGTCGGGAAAAATCGTCGGATGCACCAAAAAACAAGTTATGCGGGAGTGTTGTGATAACGTCTGCGCCGCCAAGTGCCGCGGCAAAACAAGCTGCAGTGCCGCGCAAAATATTTACCCACGGGTCCTTCATCGTTACGGCGTGAACCGCAGAAACCGCATTGATCTTCATGGGTACCTCATCAACACCTGACGCCGCTAAAACGCCCGCCCAAAGGCGTCGGACAGCCCTGAATTTGGCGATTGTTTGCCAAAGGTTTGCGCTAGCAGACAGTGTAAACTGGATTTGTTTGGCAGCAACATCAAGCGGCAATCCGGCTTGTTCCATTGCCCGCAGGTAGGCCACTGCCGAAGAAATTGCTCCTGCTACTTCTTGGCATTCAGTAGCGCCAGCGTTACTAAGCACTGTTGCGTCTGCGTTGAAGGTTGCGATGCCCGGTTGTTCAGCTGCCCATCGAGCCGCAATTGATGCTCCTGCCTCAATGGCCTGATTGGCGGTAATTTGCAGCCTGCCAGACCTAGCTAGCGTGCCAATGGGATCGACACCCAGCGAGCCGGACAACGCGCCAGCGCTGTAGCCCCGTTCTTCTATCAATCTATCGTATGCGGCCACGCCTGCGAGGAAATCTTCACCCTGAATAAGGGTCAGCGGCACCATGTCCAGATAGACGCCTTCGAGGGCGATGCTGAGTTGATCTGGGGACACTCCCATTGGTCCGACAGAGTCCAGCGTTAATGCAATAGCCGAAGCACCTCGTTCCAAATCAATCAGAATGTCTCTGTTTACTGTTGTTGCATCCCTGCCCCAGTTTGGTGATGCGATTGCCCAGTTGCCATGTGCCCGCACGGGTTGGCTGCTCGGTCGACTTGAATTCCTTGTGCCCAATGCGTCGACAATAATCCCGTCGCGCGTCTTGCTTTGCATAACCCTGGCAAACGGCTTGCCTTTAATAGTTTTTTCCACCAGCGCGATCCATTGAGCCTCGTCTGGCGCTGTAAACTCGGAAGAAAAAACTGACTGATTGTCAGGCATGCGCCTGTTCTCCTGCATGGGCTATCGCGTTCCGCTGAAACTACTGAAACATTGTCTATTTCGCAATGCCTTAGACCGCATTGACCAATCGCAATGTCGCTCCGATAAGAAACAGTCCAAAAAGAATACTTAGTGCTGCACGTGGCAACTTATGCGCGACCTTTGCGCCCAGCGGGGCGGTAAATACAGCTGCGAACGCGATTCCGGCGGCGTAAGGTAGATGGATGAAGCCTACCGAACCTGCAGGTAAACCCTGCACATTTAGCCCGCCTACCAGATACCCGAGCCCGCCCGCAACGCTGATTACCAGCCCAATTAATGAAGCGGTGCCAACGGCTCGGTGGATAGGCACATTGTACAGTGTCATATAAGGCACTGAAAAACTGCCGCCACCGATACCCATTACTGCTGAAAAGAAACCAATAATACCTGGGTTTGAATATTTAAATAAACCAGATGGCAAAGTCTTGCCTAACGTCCATTTTTCGAATGGTAACAGCATCTTAACAGCCAAAAACCCAGCGAGGGTTGCGAAAAAATATACAAGTTCAGCGGTTTTCAGCGTTGTGGCAAACATGCTGCCCAGGACCGCACCAACGGCAACTACCAGCCACCAGCTCTTTACAGTTTCCCAATCGACTCCATCTTTTTTGTGGTGTGCCAAAACGCTGGAGATATTGGTGGCCACAATAATGGCAAGCGACGTGGCAATGGCGGCGTGCATACGCCACTCCAACGGAGTTCCGAGCTGCTCGAACAACACAAATAATACAGGGATCGTAACAATACCGCCGCCAATGCCCAGTAGACCGGCGAGAAAACCCGCCACCAAGCCCGCACCTATCAGATAGGCGAGCGTAAGTATCATGTCTTCCAAAAGCTACTCCTGATAACTACCGTGGCATTGTAACTAGAGTTAATAGCTTTTAGTTTAGAGCGCAGGTTCCATAGCACAAGCCCGTTTGTCACATATAGCTGCTATAACAAAAAAACGCCGTATTCCATAGGAACACGGCGTTAATTGGTCGGGAAGACAGGATTTGAACCTGCGACCCCTACACCCCCAGTGTAGTGCGCTACCAGACTGCGCCACTTCCCGGCATGTGCTGACCCCAGTGTCTGGTTAGAGGGTCAGCGCGGCGCACTATAACTGTGGGTCCTTTGTCCTGCAATAGGCCAAATTGGTAATATGGTAGATTTATCAGGTGTAGAATTTAACTGAGTTTTGATCGAATAGTTTTTAAGCGAGCCAATGCTCTGTCAACTTTTGTCGTGTCCATATTAACCGCTGCAACAGCGACGTCATGCCCATGATCCATTGCAACAGGCGCGCCGCTGATCACTTGATCTATTGTCGCTTTCAGGCCCTGTGCCTTAAAAAGTTTTTGCACGCCTTTTATAGTGTAACCATCTGAGTGTAATAGCTTTTTTATTGCCGTGAGCAAAACGACATCATCGGGCCGGTAGTAACGACGATTTCCGCCGCGCTTCAGTGGCTTGATCTGATTGAACTTGCTTTCCCAGAAGCGCAACACATGTTGTGGCAGGTCTAACTCGTCTGCAACTTCGGATATAGTACGGAATGCGTCCCGGCCTTTACTGCCCCGAACGCGACCATCACTGTCGTTGATATCCATTACTATAGACCTTAGCGATTAGCCGTTGATACGGTCTTTCATTACCTGACTAGGTCGGAACACGAGCACGCGGCGCGGATCGATCGGCACTTCCTCGCCGGTTTTAGGGTTCCGGCCCATTCGGCCATTTTTCTGGCGCACCAAAAAACTGCCAAAGGAGGAAACTTTCACGTTTTCGCCGCTAACCAAGCATGAGGCAACCTCTTCCAAAACAGATTCAACCAAATCAGCTGACTCGTTCCTGGATAATCCAACTTCTTCGTAAATTGCTTCGGTTAAATCAGCACGCGTTAATGTTGAACTACTCACTTACATCCCCTTTGATAAAATTAGGCAGAACCCACAAAGGAAAAAGTTACTTTAACTGGGCCATAGAGTCAAATGGCGCGACGCCAGCAATCATAAAAAAACACTAGAAACAAGCAACTTAGCGCTCACTTCTCCAGTATTTTCAAGACTCAACTTGAACTTTTTGAACTGTCAGTCGCCTGCTGTGTGTCAGCATCTTCATCAAGCGTGATATTTTGCAGGTTTTCACTAATCAGGCGAATCAGGTCGTTTTGTGCCATATCAATCGCTGATGTTACCGCAGAAGCAAAGCCGTGCGCATTGGCACCGCCGTGACTTTTCATCACCAATCCATTGAGCCCAAGAAATACCCCGCCGTTATGATTGTTAGGATCCAAATGGTCCTTTAGCGACTTGAGGCCGTGACGAGCCATTAAATACCCCAGCTTGGTCATTATGGTGGATTTGAACGCCCGGCCCAACAGGTCGGTCACCAACCGCGCGGTTCCCTCTGCGGTCTTAAGGGCAATATTACCGGTAAAACCGTCAGTTACCACCACGTCTACAGCGCCGGTTGCTATATCATTGCCCTCGACAAACCCGGTGAATTGGAGCGGCAGGTGCGGAGAAGCGCGTAATACGTCGGCGGCGGCCTTGATGCTGTCTTTGCCTTTTAGATCCTCTGTACCCACATTCAAAAGTGCTACCGACGGCTTGGATAAACCAAGGACCGTATTGGCGTAGGCCGCGCCCATGATGGCAAATTGAACCAGGTTATTGCTATCACACTCTACATTTGCTCCCAAATCCAGCATCACACTTTCGCCGCGCAGGGTCGGCATTGGTGACACAAGTGCAGGGCGGTCGATGCCCGGCATCGTACGCAGCATAAATTTTGCCAACGCCATAAGGGCGCCCGTATTGCCAGCAGAAATAGCCACATCTGCTACGTCATCCTTAACCGATTGGATAGCAAGCCCCATGGATGATTGACGGCCGCGTCTCAATGCTTGTGACGGTTTATCGGTGCTGGAAACTACCGAATCCGTGTGAATAATATCGCTGGCAGCGCGCAGTTCAGGATAGTCTGTCAGCATCGATTTTATGATGACTTCATCACCGAATATATGGAATTTGGTGTCCGGAAACAGCGTTCGTGCGTGGGCAACTCCGTCAATAACCATCTGAGGTGCGTGGTCGCCGCCCATTGCGTCGACGGCGATTGTTATTTTTTTGGCCACCCAGTATTCCTAACCTAAAATACGACACTATTTGCAATTTACGTCCCAATAAACAGCATTGTCGAAAAGCATTAACTTCCGATAGACAATATAGAATATTCTATTGAACTCAAGATTTGTCGCGAAGTTTCGATAAAACGGCAAACGGGTTGGGCTTGTCTTCCAAATCTTCGTTTACGGCGACGCCCTGCCCGTTGGGCACCTTTATTTCCGCACCGGCTTGCTTGGGATATGGGTCCATCAATACCGCCAGCGTTTGCGCGACCATGTCACCAACGGGCACTGTTGGGCCATCGAAAGCATCATAATCTGGTGCCGTTGGGTCGAGATAGACTTCGTCTTCATCAAGCTGTTCTGCGGTCTCCGGTGAAACAAGCATAAGTTCGAAACTTTCAGCGACTTGCTCTGGCACATCGCCCAACGTTACAACGCATTGTTGGACCAAATCCGCTTTAATTTCGCCTTTGATCCAAATGGTCTGGGCCTTCGTTTCCATATTAACGTTAACGGTTGCGCTGAAACTATTCAGGGCAACCAGCTTGAAACGGCCGGCCAGGTCGGACAGTTGGCTCTCAGGGGCTTCCAGTCGGTAGCGGCGGGGTTCCGTCTGAATATCCTCCACGTCGAGCGTGAAAGAAAAATCAAATATTTTAGTCATCTAGGCTCCCTTTCCGTCTAATTGCTGCACGTCAACCCACGGCGCTAATTGGCGGGGTCAGAAAATAGGACATCGCCAAACTTCCAGACCACGACATCGATAGCCGACAGCGCCGCCCATTGGGCGACCATATAATCCGCTAATGGCGTCGCCGCATCGGCTTTCTCATAGCCAATGATATTTCTCGTCAATATCTCTGTCAGCTTTGACTTTGTCTCTGTGTCATCGCGCGCCTGGTCAAAGGCTGCCTTGTATGACTGCAGTCGCCCCAACAACGCTGAACCGACTTGTTTCATTTGTTTGCCAACACTCATATCCCCTATGCCCATTTCACGCAGTGACCTGTCCATGTCAGTGATCAAAGTTTCCTGCAGGGTTCGGCGCAGCACGACATGCCGGTCATCGGTCGACAGCCAATAATCCACTAAAAATAGATGAATAAGGATCAATTCGAAGCGGCCCTCAACCGTGTCTTCGATATTAAGCGGCGCTAGATAAAAATATTGACTGCGTGCGTGAGTGACCAATTGCTGGTATAAATCCAGCGAATTCCGACCCGTTTGCTGTCTCAGTTTTCTTTGCGCGAGGAGCTTGCCAAACATTAAGTGGTCCTTTTGCTGCCATAATGGCTACGTATGTGCAGAAACAGGGGCACCGTATGCGCCGTCACTATTAATTGTTTAAAGTTGGCCCGCTCTAACACGAGGCCTTGCACTTAGCAATGCTGACGGTTATTAAAGCTGATGCTACTACCCGTTTTTAGTATTGTGAAAAGTTGAAACGATAATGCCTCTTTTACCAACCAACAACATTCTCAAGTTTACTCTTATCGCTGGCACAGCTTTTACGACTGCCGCTTGCGGTAACGGCAAGGCGCTTCGTGGGTATGTTTTTGACACTGAATTGGCGGACGCTATTCAGCCCGGTGTTGATAATCGTACATCGGTGGAAACCACGCTGGGCACACCGACCATGAGGGCAACTTTTGACGACAGCACTTGGTATTATATTTCAACAACCGTTCGCGTTCGCCCGATCTTTTGGCCTGATGCTACAGGACACAGGGTTCTGATTGTCAGCTTCAATGATAGCGGCGTGGTGTCGGACGTTGATAACCTCGGTCTTGAAGACATGCGCGACGTGGAGAATGTCAGCGACAAAACGCCGACCAAGGGGCGGAAGCTCAATTTGTTCGAACAAATATTTGGCAGCATCGGCCGTTTCGGTGGATCGGCACCAGCAGGCTCAGGTGACAATCAAAACCGCGGCCCTAACGGTTAGGGTTTTTCCAAACCTACAGCCTTTACCTTTAAGCTCTGCGCATAAAAAAAGCCCCGGCAACACCGGGGCTTTCGTATTTTCAGGCTGCCCTGTTTAGTGAGCCAGCATGGCCAGCAACAACAGTGCAACAATGTTGGTAATTTTGATCATCGGATTAATCGCAGGACCAGCTGTATCCTTGTAAGGGTCGCCGACCGTATCACCGGTTACAGCGGCTTTGTGTGCCTCTGAACCTTTACCGCCGTGGTTTCCGTCTTCGATGTATTTCTTGGCGTTATCCCAAGCACCGCCACCGGCAGTCATGGAAATAGCGACAAACAAACCACCAACAAGAACACCCACGAGGAGAGCACCCAGCGCAGCAAAGCCCGCTGCCTGACCCGCTACCATTGTAATCACGTAATAGACGACAATCGGTGCCAAAATTGGCAACAAGCTGGGTACGATCATTTCGCGTATAGCTGCTTTGGTCAACAAATCCACAGAACGGGCGTAGTCAGGCTTGGATGTGCCTTCCATGATGCCCGGATTGTTGCGGAATTGTTCGCGAACCTCTTCCACCACGGCACCGCCTGCCCGGCCTACTGCTGTCATGCCCATTGAGGCAAACAGATAGGGCAGCATGGCACCAAGGAACAAACCAACAATGACATAAGGGTTTGAAAGTTCGAAGTTTACAACCACGTCACCAAAGTATTTATCCAGATCAGCAGTATAGGCACCAAACAGTACCAGTGCTGCTAGGCCAGCTGAACCAATTGCGTAGCCTTTGGTAACTGCTTTTGTGGTGTTGCCAACCGCATCGAGAGCATCGGTGCGGTTACGAACTTCATCGTCCAGACCAGCCATTTCAGCAATGCCGCCGGCATTGTCTGTTACCGGACCGTAGGCATCAAGTGCGACAACCATGCCAGCGAGCGCCAGCATCGCAGTTGCGGCAAACCCAAGACCAATTACACCTGCAAGTTGGTAAGCAACGACGATACCCGCACAAATCACAATTGTAGGCAGCGCAGTTGATTCCAGTGATATCGCCAATCCCTGGATCACGTTTGTGCCGTGACCTGTTTCAGATGCTTTTGCAATTGACTTCACAGGCCGATATTCGGTGCCGGTGTAATATTCGGTCAACCAAATGATAATACCGGTAACAACCAGGCCAACCAGGCCGCAGTAATAAAGTGTACGCCCAGAGAATTCCGCGCCGGCAGCTGTGAAGGTTTTGTTCATGTCAAAACCAAGGGCGAAATCCATGGCAAACCACATTGCAACGGCCGAGGTAATCGCAGTGACAATAAACCCCTTATACAAAGCGCCCATAATACTGTTGTTTTTGCCAAGCTTGACAAAGTAGGTGCCTAGAATAGAGGTAACAATGCACACACCGCCAATGATAAGCGGAAGCGACATTATTTCAGCAGCATCGTTAGCAATGAACAAAGCCGCAAGAACCATTGTTGCACCCATTGTCACAACATAAGTTTCAAACAGATCAGCTGCCATGCCAGCACAGTCACCAACATTGTCACCAACATTGTCCGCAATAACCGCAGGGTTCCGGGGGTCGTCCTCGGGAATTCCAGCTTCAACCTTACCAACAAGGTCAGCGCCAACGTCAGCGCCTTTGGTGAAGATGCCCCCGCCCAAACGAGCAAAGATCGAAATTAGCGATGCACCAAAACCAAGGGAGACAAGACCCTCAATGACCAGTCTGTCGGTTGCAGCAATGCCCATTGGGCCAGTAAGAACGGTATAAAAACCAGCAATTGCCAAGAGTGCCAAACCAGCCACAAGCATGCCGGTAACTGCACCAGATCGGAACGCGAGGGTAAGGCCCTCTTGTAATCCGGTTCTTGCCGCTTCAGTTGTGCGCACGTTTGCACGCACTGAAATCAACATGCCAATATAGCCCGCAACCCCTGACAACACGGCTCCAATGATAAAGCCGGAAGCCGAAATGGTACCAAGTGCCAAAAACAGAGCAATTGTTACAACAACGCCGACAATGGCAATAGTACGATATTGACGGTTCAGGTAGGCTTGAGCACCGTCCTGAATAGCTGCGGCAATCTCTTGCATCTTCTCGTTACCAGCACTCGCAGCCAAAATCTGACCGCGCGTAATAACTCCATAAATTACGGCAAGTACACCGCACGCAATGGAAACGTACAAAACGTCCATGGGAATCCCCCTCTAAACTTTAAAACAAGACTAAACGGCTAATGATACGTCCCATTTCACCAACCAGCCCCTAATAGTCGTACGGTCTCTGAGCAACCGCTGCGGTACTTTAGAAACCAAATTCAGTGCTTGCAAGCCCGCAATCGTCTATATAGCGCGCGAAATTGCTTTTTCTCGAAGTTGGAAGAAAAACCCAGGAGAAAACCCAGGTAAAACTCAGGAGGAAAGCCAATGGAAAACCGGTGAGGGGCCAATCAATTTGGAATTCGCATGGCTTCCACAATCGAAATATCGGCAATTGCATTTGATCCCAACACCTCGTTTGCCTTGGCCTTTAACAAGCGGGATGTTTTTTCAAGGTCCAGCTGCTGCGACGACCCTTCGCTCATCAAATCGCCGTTGCTAATGGCTGAAATAAAGGCATGTTGCAATTGCGGTTCGGACCGCCGCACAGCGATCAAATTGTCATTGCCGCGCACCAATACATCAATATTGATAAAGAAGTTGCCGATATACCGAGACTTGCTGCCTGAGCCTACGTAAATGGGAACTGTTAGGCGCTCAAACCTTACCGCTTGCAGCGGTTCCAAGTCTTCTTCTTGCTCGGCGGCAGAATCGCCGTTCGCCGAGGGAAGTTGATCCTTGAGGAAATAATATGCCAGCCCGCCACCGATCAGGAGGCCGCCAAGTAAACCCAGTATAAGCAGTCCTTTTGCAGAACCTCCCGCTTCATCTTGAATATTTTTAGAGTTATCTGACATAAATTGGCTTCCATACATCAAAAATGCGTGTAACCCCCGGATGCAACTTGCACAATTTCTCCGGCCTGATCAAGTAATTGAACGCCCTGCCCAACCGAAACTTTGCCAATGAGCGAAATCCGTGATCCCGTTTCACCTGCCAAACTTGTTATTTTACCGCGCGCCGTCATCGGTGCAGTGAAAACAATCTGGTAGTCGTCGCCCCCCGCCCAAATGCGGGGCCAAAGATCGGGACTAGATTGCAAAACCTCGGTTGCCTGTGTGCTTATGGGTAATTTATCCTGCCAAATAACCATGCCAACGCTGGAAGCCGCCGCGATATGCCCTGCGTCCGCAATCAATCCGTCGGACACATCTGCCGCCGCACTGGCCACTCCTTTCAGGCTTTGGCCAAATAAAACCGGTGGATTTGGTCGTTGATAAGCCGATATCAGTTCGAACTTATCAAGTTCGTTGTTTTCAAGGCACCACAAACCCAATGCAGAATCACCTAAAGTCCCACTCACGTATATGTCGTCGCCTTCTGATGCGCCGCTGCGTGGTATCATTTGTCCGGCTGGAATTGTTCCCATTAATGTAACGCTGATCACTATGGGTCCTGTGGTCGCAGTAGTGTCTCCTCCTGCCAGGCTACAGCCAAACTCTTGCTGTGCCGCGGCAAGACCGGATGAAAAACTGGTCAGCCATGCATCGTTTGTGCCCCTTGGAAGTGCCAAACCCAACCAATAGAGACGGGGCGTTGCGCCTTTGGCAATACAGTCCGAAACATTCACCGCAAGCGCTTTGCGGGCAATTAAATCGACAGGGTCCTGGGTGCGAAAATGAACGCCCTCGATCAGCAGATCCTTGGTTACAATACTGTCAACGGATTTTTTTTGTGGAACACAGGCGGCATCATCGGTCAAACGAAGGCCTTCTGGCCCAGCCAAAGGCCTGAAATATCTCGATATCAAATCGAATTCGGCGGCCATGAACTACCCCGACCTTCCATGCCAAATTTGGTTCTAGCGCAGTTCTTTCGCCAGTCTGTCCAGAACTCCATTCACAAACGATGCTTCTGCGCGTTCATAAAATCCGTGGGTTACGTCAACATATTCGTTGATGATAACCGCTGTAGGAACATCGATGCGCGCCGCCAGCTCATAACTTCCTGCTGAAAGTACTGCGATTAATATTTTATCGATGCGGTCCATCGTCCAGTCTTTGTTCAGGTGTTCAGAAATTTTCGCGCGCCACTCGTCCCGACGGTTCCACGCACCTTCGAGAATATCTTCAAACATCGCAGCGTCTGCGTCTACATATTGATCCCCCTCGATCTCAGCGCCCAACCGGTGTTCAATATATTCCCTGACAACTTTATCTACATCCGGGTCATCAGCCATAAGCAGCTGGTAAAAAGCTTGCACTGCTGCCAGACGGGCGGCACTTCGTGGGCCGCCTTGTTTTGTTGTTTTGCGGTCATGGGCCATCAGAACTCAACTCCAAATTCTGCTCTTAATTTTGCCATTCGCAAAGCAGCATTAGCGGCGTCCGCGCCTTTATTTTTCTTGGTGCGATAGGCACGCGCCCATGCCTGATCGTAGTTTTCTACCGTTAGAATTCCGTTACCAACAGCAAGCAGTGAATTTACACCCAGGTCTTGCAGGGCGCGAGCTGATTCTCCGCAAACATAATCATAATGACTGGTTTCACCGCGGATCACACAGCCCAGTGCGATATAGCCATCGTAGATTTTGTTTTCACCGGCATCGGCAAATGAAATCACCGCCGGAATTTCCAGCGCTCCGGGCACCTCAATGCGGTCCCAGGTGCCTCCTGCCGCCTCGATAGCTTCAACTGCACCAGCAACAAGTTCGTCCGCAAGGTCGCCGTAAAACCGCGCTTCAACGATCAAAAAATGGGGTTTGGCCATCATGGCTCCAATCAAAAAGGTAGATATTACTGTTCAGGCTTTAAGTCTGACCGGGAATTTCGCGCTGTTCTACAACGTCTAGGCCGTAACCTTCAAGCCCTACAATGTGACTGGGCGAGTTTGTCAGCAAAATCATGTGCCGCACGCCCAAATCCCGCAGAATTTGTGCGCCGATTCCATAATCGCGTAGCGTTCCCTGACCTTTTGGTTTTGCAGCTTCTTCTGCAACCTTTGACGGTCGCATGCCAACAAGGCCCGGAAACAATACAACCACACCTGCCCCCTCGTCTTCAATTGAAGACAGTGCCCGCTGTAATTGGCCGGTTTTCGGGTGGTCCATGCCCAAGATGTCTTCGAACGGATTTAACGAATGCATCCGCACTGCCACGGGGTTGACCGGCTTTATATCACCGTATGAGAGGGCAACAGTTTCTCTTTGGTCCGCGGTCGATTGATATATGGATACTTTCCACTCGCAACCACTCTGGCGCACGATGGTGTTTTCACGAACGCGTTCAACCAGTGCGTCATTTTTAAGCCGGTAAGCAATAAGGTCGCGGATCGTCGCAACTTTCAATTCGTGCTCTTTGGCGAATTCCACTAAATCAGGCAGGCGAGCCATAGTGCCATCTTCATTCATAATCTCGCAAATCACAGCAGACGGATTCAACCCGGCGAGCCGTGAAATATCAACCGCAGCTTCGGTATGACCAGCGCGGACCAATACGCCGCCATCGCGCGCAACCAACGGAAATACATGCCCAGGCGTGGCCAAATCATGCTTGCCTTTTGACGAATCAATCGCGACGGCGACTGTCCGCGCTCGGTCAGCTGCTGATATGCCCGTGGTAACGCCGACTTTCGCTTCGATAGCAACCGTAAATGCGGTTTGATTGCGCGCTTGATTGTTGGTGCTCATCAAGGGTAATTCCAGTTCCTCAACCCTGCGTCGGCTAAGTGGCAGACAGATCAAACCCCGGCCAAATTTAGCCATGAAATTAATGGCATCAGGTGTCGCCATCTGCGCAGGAATGATAAGGTCACCTTCATTTTCCCGGTCTTCGTCGTCAACCAGAATGAACATGCGCCCGTTACGTGCATCTTCGATAACATCTTCAATGGGGGATAGGAACCTGTGCGGCATAACTAACTCTTTATCTGTAGACGCGCCACATAGCGGGCCAAAATATCAAATTCAACGTTTACTTTATCGCCGCACTGATTGTTTCTAAAGCTGGTTACAGCTTGTGTATGCGGTATCAAATTAATCGAAAACTCGGTGCCATTTTCAGTGTCGTTTACAGCATTGACGGTCAAGGATGCGCCGTCGATGGTTACGCTGCCCTTTTGTGCAATCAAATGGGCAAAATTCGCTGGCACCAGAACATCCATTGCAATCGAATCGTCAATTATCTCAAACCGCGAAATTGTTCCCATGCAATCCACATGGCCGGTTACAATATGACCGCCCAACTCGTCGCCAATTTTCAGCGATCTTTCCAGATTGACTTCTGTGCCTGCCTTCCAGTTGCCCAAACTGGTAACGCTGAAGGTTTCCTGAGTGACATCAACAGAAAATTCACTGTCATTTTTGTCCACAACCGTCAGGCAAACGCCTGCGCAAGAGATAGAGGCCCCTATGTCAACCGACAATAAATCATACGCTGTATGAAGCGTGACAACTTTGTCCCCTGAACCGGTTACAGCGGTAATCCGCCCAACATCTGTAATAATACCCGTAAACATGGCCTTCAGTTACTCTGCCTTTCGGTATGTTGCAAGCATATCCGGGCCAAGCCGGCGAATACCTGTAGGTGTGAAATGGGGCGCATCGGGCAACGTGGCAAGGTTTAGATTGCCGATGGCATCTAAACCACTGTTTCCAATAAACTTTCCGGATGAAAAAACACAAAGGTCATCCACTAGGCCAGCGGAAACAAAGCTTGCTGCCACTTGGGCCCCGCCTTCGACCAACACTTTGGTAAACCCCTTGTCGCCCAGTGCCTTGGCTACGCCACTTAAATCATGGGGAGATTCCACATCGATAAATTCAACATTCCAGCCGACGAACTTCGACTTGTCAGATTCGGTTTTTGTGACAACAATCGTCCGCGGCGCACCGCGTTGGCCCACCATAACCGCTGCTTCCGCGGGGGTCCGAAGGTGGCTATCCAGGACGATGCGAACCGGGCTACGATGCTCCAATCCGGGAACACGGCATGTAAGGCTGGGGTTGTCTGCTATTACTGTGTTTGCGCCAACCAGAATGGCATCATGTTGCGCCCGCATTAAATGGCCAAAAGTGCGTGCTCTTTCGCCAGTAATCCATTTGCTATCGCCGTTTGCCAGCGCAATCTTTCCGTCAAGTGTAGAGGCCGTTTTCAAGGTAAAGCGGGGTCGACCCTTTAATACACGTTTGAAAAATCCCGCATTAAACTCACTCGCTTCTTTTTCAAAAACAGATTCGAGCACCTCAATACCAGCAGACCGAAGTTTGGCGATGCCCTGCCCCGACACTCGCGGGTCAGGATCTTTCACTGCTACAACAACACGAACAACGCCAGCCTGCGCGAGCGCTTCCGCGCACGGTTCGGTTTTGCCGGTATGCGAACATGGTTCAAGACTTACATAGGCTGTCGCGCCTTTCGCAGCGGCACCTGCTGCGCTTAGGGCTCCGGTTTCCGCGTGCGGACGGCCACCGGGTTGGGTCCAGCCACGCCCGACAATTGTACCGTCTTTCACCAGCACACAGCCCACCGCCGGGTTGGGGGCAACCTGCCCTAGCCCGCGCCGAGCCAAACCAAGGGTGACGCGCATCCACTTTTCGTCGCTGAGGTGGACATCATTGGTACGGGCGGCGGGCAAATCAGTCCTCCGAATAGTCTTCTTCTGGGCCGCTCATCTTGCCAAGAAATTTCTCAAAGTCAGAGGCCTCGCGGAAGTTCCGGTACACTGAGGCGTAGCGCACGTATGCCACCTGATCCAGACTCTCGAGTCCTTCCATCATCAGCCGTCCTACCACATCGGACTGCACTTCACTTTCGCCCATCGATTCGAGCCTGCGAACAATACCGTTGACCATGCGCTCAACCTGCTCAGGGTCCACGGGGCGTTTTCTGAGTGCGATATCCAGAGAACGCTCCAGCTTGTTGCGCTCAAACGGCACCTTACGTCCGTTTTTCTTGACAACGGTCAACTCACGCAACTGCACGCGTTCAAATGTGGTGAACCGTGCCCCGCATGCGGGGCAATAGCGGCGGCGGCGAATAGCGGCCTTGTCTTCCGACGGCCTACTGTCTTTAACCTGTGTATCTTCGTTCTGACAAAACGGACAACGCATTGGCGGTCAGCCCCCTTATTCCCAAATATGGTGTTACACTCAGTAGTTTTTCGAACATATATGTAACGAGAAGCTTAGTCCCCGTAAATGGGGAACCTTGAACAAAGTTCATCAACTTTAGCTCGAACCACACTTTCGGCGGCAGAATTGTCTTCCGGATTAGCAGCCAGGCCATCTATCACTGTGGTAATCATATCCGCGATTTGTTCAAATTCGTGGGTACCAAAACCTCGTGTCGTACCAGCAGGCGTGCCCAGGCGAATACCCGATGTCACAAACGGTTTTTCCGGGTCAAACGGCACGCCGTTTTTGTTACATGTCATAAAGGCTCGTTCCAGTGCTTCGTCAGCAGCTTTTCCGGTAATGCCTTTAGGCCTCAGATCAACGAGCACGACGTGGGTGTCGGTTCCGCCCGAGACAATGTCAAACCCGTTAGCGAGCAACCGTGCGGCAAGTGCTCTTGCGTTTGCAACAACCTGGGCTGAGTAATCTTTAAACTCTGGTTTTAGCGCTTCGCCGAATGCAACTGCTTTAGCCGCAATCACATGCATCAGTGGGCCTCCCTGCAAGCCGGGAAAAACCGCTGAGTTGATTTTCTTTGCGATGGCTTCGTCATTGGTGAGTACCATACCACCACGAGGGCCGCGTAGGGTTTTGTGTGTTGTAGTGGTCACCACATCCGCGTAATCCAGCGGATTATCGTGAACACCGCCAGCAACCAAACCGGCGAAATGCGCCATGTCCACCATAAAGATGGCACCAACGGACCTGGCAATATCCCTAAATCTGGCGAAATCAATCGCGCGCGGGTATGCCGACCCACCAGCGATAATCAGGCCCGGCTTATGCTTGTTTGCTAGAGCGGCCACCTGCTCAAAATCGATCAAGGCGTCGTCACGTCGAACACCGTATTGAACCGCATTATACCATTTGCCAGACAAGGCTGGGGGCGCGCCGTGCGTCAAATGACCGCCTGCGTCCAAAGACATGCCCATGATTGTATCGCCGGGCTTGGTTAAAGCCAGCATCACGGCACCATTGGCCTGCGCACCTGAGTGTGGCTGCACGTTGACATAGCCCGCATTGAATAGCTTCTTAGCGCGTTCTATGGCTAAACTTTCGCTGATATCCACATGATGGCAGCCTTGATAATAGCGACGACCCGGGTATCCCTCGGCATATTTGTTGGTCAGAACAGACCCTTGGGCCTCAAGCACTGCCTTGCTGACAATATTTTCCGAGGCAATCAGCTCAATCTGATTTTGTTGGCGCTCCAACTCGCCGTCTAACGACTGTTTAAGGTCTGGGTCTGTGTCGGCTAGGCTTGCCGTAAAAAAACCGTCGTGCGTATATTCGCTCATGTAAATCGCTTTCGTAACTTAGAATTGGTCCCTAGCCGCCAAGCTGGTCTACCCGTCGCTGGTGGCGGCCGCCTTCAAAATCTGTGGTTAAAAACTGATCGAGACAATCAAGCGCTGTTTCAACACCGATCAAGCGCGCACCCAATGCAAGCACGTTTGCATCGTTGTGCTGGCGGGCCAGCTTGGCCGCCAGCCCCGAGTGACAAACCGCTGCACGCACGGCTGGATTTCTATTGGCTGCAATGGAAATGCCGATACCAGTGCCACAAATCAAAACACCACGTGGGGCGTCGCCTGATTCGATTACCTTGCCCATTGCTTCGCCAAATTCAGGATAATCGACAGAGTTGGTGCTATCTGTACCGAGATCGAGAGGTTGAAACCCCTTGTCAATTATCACTTTTTTGAGCAATTCTTTCAGCTCATAGCCGCCGTGATCGCAGGCAATGGCAATGATAAACTCTGACAAAAAATTCCCCTAACACCTTGCCAGCACGCCTCAGAATCACCGTTCGAGTCAGCGCTGATGAAATTCGACGTTGGTCTTATCATATTCGCTATGTCAACCCAAGTGTGGTTCGTCAAAAAAATTCAATATATTGTAGTGAGAGTTTACGCTTTAGACGAAATATAGATAGATTGAACGCCCTATGCCTCAAAGCCCCGGCGGGTGGGTTCAGTTTTTTCGTCTTTCGCCATCACATATTTTAACTTACGGACTGCCAGCATTTCAAGCTCAGTTTTCCCGGCATTTCTATCACCAACGATGGAGACTTCGCGGCC
>JAJFIT010000160.1 GCA_021774775.1 Alphaproteobacteria bacterium
CTTTGAAACGCTGCCGGTGGCGCGTGCTAAATAGCCATCGAAAAAGTCGGTAATGCCTGCCAGCGCGAAAGTGACAAAGGCAATGTGGCTGCCCAGCGGTTGTTCCATGTAAAATGAGCCGACTAAAATCGGGATCACGAATATTCGCGACATGGTCAATATGTTAGGCAGGGTCCACATAAATTCAATTAATGGCTTTCTCAAGTTGTCTGGTGTGCGTGTTTGTGGTTCTTGCGCTCACCATACTGTTTTACCCGGCTGGGTCAACGGAATGGCGATATTTGTTGGCTTCCGTAGCTGATCCGCTATTCATGAAAATGGTCATAAATTTGCTGGGCTGTTGCACGCGATATACCGTCGACGCTTTCGATATCGCGCACATCGGCACCAACAACTGCTTTGGCGGATCCGAAATGGTGCAACAGCGCTTTTTTCCGTTTGGGTCCAACGCCCGGCACACCGTCTAGTGGTGATTTTTTCACATCAGCCGAGCGTCGGCTGCGGTGGGTACCGATGGCAAAACGGTGTGATTCGTCGCGCAGACGCTGAAGATAGTAAAGCACAGGATCATTGAGGGGCATGGTGAAGGTTGGTTTGCCGACTCGGTGAAATTGCTCGCGTCCTGCGTGGCGGTCCGGCCCTTTGGAAATGGCAACCGTTGGCACATCGGTGACGCCCAGTTCCTCCAGTGTTTCTGTGACCGCCGATAATTGGCCCTTGCCGCCATCAATCAACAACAGGTCAGGCCAGTGGCCGCGCGCGCGGTCTTCGTCTTCCTTGATTAGCCTTGCGAACCGGCGGCGAAGCACTTCACGCATCATGCCATAATCATCGCCCGGCTCCAGCGTGTCGTCTTTGATATTAAACTTGCGGTAGCTGTTTTTCATAAAGCCGTCGGGCCCGGCAACCACCATGGCACCCACAGGGTTGCTGCCCTGGATGTGGCTGTTGTCATATATTTCAATGCGGGCGGGCGGCGCCTTCAGATCAAATTTTTCCATCACGCCTTCCAGCAGGCGGGTTTGCCCCGCGGTTTCCGCGAGTTTGCGCTCAACAGCTTCCTTGGCGTTTCTGGTGGCCTCTTTTACGGTCAAATATTTCTTGCCGCGCAACGGCACCGCGACTTGGACCTTGCGCTCCATACGTTCAGACAAAGCGGCAGCCAGCAGCGGTTGGTCGTCAACAGCGTGCGATAATAATATCGATTTTGGTGCGGGTTTGTTATCATAAAATTGTGCAATGAAGGCCCCGAGAACTGATTGCAGGCTGTCGCTTTTATCATGCTTGGGGAAATAAGCGCGGTGGCCCCAATTTTGCCCGGCGCGAAAGAAAAATACCTGGATGCCGACCTGGCCACCGACCTCAGCCGCCGCGATAACGTCAGCTTCGTCGACCATGGCGTTGACCATGGTTTGGTGGCTTTGAATTTGGGTCAAGGCGTTTAGCCGGTCTCTGAACACCGCTGCTGCTTCATATTCCTGCGCATCACTTGCAGCCTGCATTGATGCGGCGAATTTTTTCTGAATGTCGGTGTTTTTGCCCTCAAGGAACGCTCGGGTTTCAGCGACCATATCCGCATAGTCGTCGCCTGAAGTTTTGCCCACACACGGCCCCGAACAGCGCTTGATTTGATACAACAGGCACACCCGCGAGCGCGACTCCAGTGTATTGTCGGTACAGGACCGGAGCTGAAAAACCTTCTGCAGGGTATTGAGGGTTCGATTCACCGCCCCCGCGCTGGCGAAGGGGCCATAGTAATATCCCTTATGTTTTCTCGCCCCTCTATGCTTGGCTATTTGCGGCCACTGGTGATCGGTGCGCAGCAAAATATAGGGGAAAGATTTGTCGTCTTTCAGCAGGACATTGAAGGTTGGTTTGAAGCGTTTTATCAGCGACGCTTCCAATAGCAGCGCCTCAGCTTCGGTTCTCGTGGTGACAAAAACCATCGATTGGGTCGCAGCAACCATCCGCTGCAGGCGGTTATTCAATCGGGCAATCCGGGTATAGGTGGTGACCCGTTTTTGAATATGTTTTGCTTTGCCCACATAGAGCACATCGCCGTGCCGATCCAACATGCGGTACACGCCCGCAACCGTGGGCGCGGTCTTCAAATAAGACCGAATTACAGCAACGCCGCTGGATAAATTAGACACAGTCAAACCGGACACCTTTTTGTTATATAAGCATATTTTTGGCGGAAAGCGCAGAAGGAATCAATGGGTCAGTTTTTTAGAAAAAAGCGCGCTGAAAACTGTCCACTAAACCTGTGGATAACTTTGTGTGTAATTCGTGCCATAAATCTGCAACATCGCAGTAACTCTATCGTTGATGCGAATTGCCTATTTTTTAAGCAAAAATCATAAGTCATTGAAACTATTGATAAATGATATAGTCAAGTTTGGGATATTAAATAAATTTAAAATGTCATCTTGCCTGGCCAGGGTGCTTATGGCAGATCGCGATTCGGTGTGTACAACTCGCATGCCGTTTCAAGCCAGCGGTAAATTATTACGATTTCGTTAAGCCTTTTGAATCGCGGCGTTTTCTGGAATTAGCGATGTCTTTCGATCTCTACGCCGACACTTGCGGCCTCAACAACAGCTTCAAGTTTTTCAACTTTCACGCGTGCTTTTATGACCTGCGTGTTTTCCAGCGACATGACAGCAATTTTTTCCGCCAGAGTTTCAACCAGCTGTATGTGGCCGGCGTCGATTATCTTCTTAATGCCAAGCACAATTTCATTGTAGCAAACAACATTCTCGAGCTGGTCGCCGTGGTGTGTTGCACTTTCCGATACCGAAAGATCGACACTGATCCGAATTTTCTGCGTCGCGCCTTTTTCATGCGACCACACACCAATTTCGGCGTCGGTCAGATAATCGCGGACAAACACATGCCGAACACTCCTGGAGGCGTCAGCATAGGGCAGATGGACAAGATTACTGCTGGCTGATGTGTCGTCTGTTGCCATCGGTTTAATCCTCAATAATATCTGCGGTACGCCAAGCCAAGTGCTGCCCGCCGTCCAGCGTTAGCATTTGCCCTGTCATTGACGGTGTATCAAGCAAAAACTTTATGCCGCCGGTAATTTCGCTGATCGCGGGACCATGCCCAAGCAATGTGTTTGTCGCCTCGTTTGAAAAGTCATCAGTTGACTGGAACTGGTTCGCCAGCGTGGGGCCAGGGCTGATCGCGTTCACCCGCACACGCGGTGCCATTGCTTGTGCCATGGTGCGCGTCGCTGTCCATAGACCGGCCTTGGCCGTGGTATAGGAAAAATACTGAGGGTTCAATTTAAGGACACGCTGATCGATCATATTGACAATGCAGCCCTGTCTGCCCTCCGGTAGCTGTTCAAACATTTTCTGGCTAAGGCTCACCGGCGCCCGCAAATTGATTGCATGGTGCCGCTGCCAGCTTTCAGCTGTCATTGAAAAAACCGTATCCTGTTCGAAAATCGATGCATTATTGACGAGTATATCTATCGGTGCGCCAATGGCAGTTGCGGCGTCGCTGACAAGCGAATTTACGGCGTTTGTATCGGCGAGATCGCCGCTGACAGACGCCGCCAGCCCGTCCGTTGCACGAATTTCCTCTACAAGACTTTCAGCTCCGGTTGCAGAGTTTCTGTGGTGGATAGCAACAGCAATTCCCCGCGATGCCAGACTTTGTACGATGGCACGGCCGATGCGCGCCGCACCACCGGTTACAAGCGCAGTTTTGTATGGCGTGGAAGCAGGCGTCGTTTGTGTCATATCGATTAAATTCCGGTTTGATATGCCGGTGTTATACTGAATATTATGCCGGTATTATACTGGAATTTTTTAAGAGAGAATTATACGGGCATGCCCATTACAGCGGCGCTATCCGCGCTGTGAGCCAAATGTATCATATAGCCAACATACAGCGCGACCATAACTAATCCGGCAACTTTGCCTAACGGGGCTCTGTATTTGGTAAAGGGGATAATCAACAGCGATGAGCCCAGCATGACCCATATGTCAACTTCGAGGAAGCTGTCTGGAACCGGGATGGTACCAACCATTGACGACACGCCCATGATTCCAAGAATGTTAAACAGGTTGGACCCAATTACATTGCCAACTGCTACATCGCAGTGACCGCGGATAGCAGCAACCATAGCGGTTACAAGCTCTGGCAGGCTGGTGCCTAGTGCCACCAGGGTAAGGCCTATCAGCGCCTCGGAAACGCCGTAAATTCTTGCAAGGTGAATAGAGCCACCGACCAAAAGATCGGCCCCAAACGTCAAACCAATGAGGCCGCCAATAACCATGGTCCATGACTTTTGGTAGGGGATCGGATGCTCCGCTACCTCTGTTATCTCGTCAATGCCTTCAAGCTCGTTGGGGCATTTCCTGGCGCGTTTGCCAGAATATATCAGGAATAGAACCAGCAGCGCGGCGAGAATAAATCCGTTAGCAAATGTAATTGTGCCATCAAGCGCGAACCAAATGAAAACAAGTGTCGCGCCGATCATAATCGTGATGTTTCGTCCAAGCCGTGGCGCATCGCACGCCATGGGCGCGACCATGGCTGGCAGGCCAACCACCAACAGTGAATTCGCGATATTGGATCCAACAATATTACCAAGTGCAAGCGTGGGTGAGCCTTCAAGAACCGCATCAATGCCGACAACCAGTTCCGGCGCAGACGTTCCGATTGATACGATGGTCAGACCAATGACGAGGGCAGAAACACCTGCTTTATGTGCAAGGGAAACAGCGCCGCGAACCAAAAAGTCTCCGGCAACTACTAACAATACAATACCGGCTACAATTTCTAAATACGCCATGCAGCAATCAAATCCTTAACACGCGAGTGTGCCGAGGCACACGTATCAGAGGTTATATAAGAGCGTGGGCTCCCAAAAACCAGACTATAACTGTAAAAAAATGGAAACATCACAGAAATACTACTATTCTAGTATCCCCGTGCCCGATCCAGAACATTCTCTGGTTGTAGCCCAGCCTCAATTCTTCCAATATTTTTTGTCACATATTCTGCGGCGGTTTCCGGCCGGGTTATCGACGCGATATGAGGTGTGATATTAATCTTTTCATGGTTCCATAATGGATTATCCGCTGCCAGCGGTTCTTCGGCGAAAACATCCAGTGTTGCGCCTGACAGATGCCCGTTGTCCAGCAAAGCAACAAGATCATCCAGATCAACCAGCGTGCCGCGGCCTACGTTGATGATCGACGCGTGTTTTGGCATCAAGGCCATTGTATCCTTGTTTAAAAGTCCTGTGGTTTCCGGTGTTGACGGCAACAGGCCTACAAGTATATCGGTTCGGGCTAGGAAATCGTTGAATTGCTCTGTTCCAGCGAAATGTTGAATACCGGCCTCGGCCGGTTTTGTGGTTCTCGACCATGCAGCAAGCTCATAACCAAGCGGCTTTAGCGCTTGCGCACAGGCGATACCCAGCGCGCCGTACCCCAATATGCCAACGCGGACGTTTCTGGCGCGTTTTGGGAACAACCGCTGCCAATTGCGGTTGCGCTGCGCTGTCATCATGCGCGGCATATAGCGGTGGTGCATCAACACCGTCATCAGCACAAATTCAGCCATGCCTTCCTTCAACCCGTCATCGCTCATGCGAATGATTGGCAGGTCAGCAGGAATAGATGGGTCACGGGTTATGTGGTCAACCCCCGCACCCAGCGAAAAGACCGCGCGAATGTTGGGGTATTTGGCAATCAGCCCCAGTTCTGGTTCCCACGCAAAGGCATAGGCCGGGCCGTCATCCGGGCTGCCCCAATCGGGATAGTCGAGGAATTCGACGCCGGGCATGGCGGCTTCAAACGCCGGTCGCCAGACGTCTTTGCCCGGTTCGTCCAGATAAAAAAGGATGCGGGTCATTTAACCTTGACCGCTAGCGTATCCTGGTGACCAACAATCAGCTCACGCAGTAGGAAGCTTACATCAGCGCGGTTCTTGAACCCAGCTGCTTTGGCCGCAGCTTCAGTTTGTTCCTGCGTTACGTTCGCGGGTGTGGCATAGACCTGCAAATTCTCATAAAAACCAATGGTGAAGATGTCGAAGTCCGAGCCAATAGAAACTTCGAATATTTCATTGGGGCTCTGGCCAATGCGCTTGATGAAATCATTTTCGATCACACGCTGACGCATCAATGCCGCGTGCTTGCCAGCACCAGCCTGAAACATTTCAATGTGATAGAGACCAGTGTTTTCGTTTTTTGCCTTTAGCTCTTTCCAACTGGTGGAAGAAGAGGCAAGAAAAGTAAGGTCAAAATCCACCAATTGGTCAACCGCCTGCTCAAAGGCGTCTAACGTTGTTCGGCATTTGCTGGTTTCACATTCCGCAATTTTTCCCAAAAGCATCAAATCCCAATGGTTGCCCTGACTATGACGCATCATAATCGGAGCACCAGCTGGAAGAACTTGCCAGTCGGTGTTTTTTACCAGTTCAAGAAGGGTCGGAAATTTACCAGGGGTCGCGCGGTACTGGGTTATCCAGAAATCGTCGGCCATCGCGGAAGTAGGCGCAAATAACAAACTCGCTAATATCAAAAGCTTTTTCATGGAACCCACTCCCTAGCGTGTTGGCCGGGCTTGCGCCGCGCCGTGGAAAATTGCGTTAGTGAAAATCAAATTGAGGCCATCAAGGTACGCGCGGACGGTTGGGTCTTGGGTAAAGCCAATCACCATGCCTGCGCCCCGGTCTTCGACCACAACAAACGGCTTATACGCCAGCTGTTTGCGGTTTTCTTCCCACAGGTAGCCGCTGGCCAGCACTTCGTCGGCGCCCTTGAACCATGCGACGTTGGTGCCAGTGTTCAGTTTGCTCGGCGTATAGATATCACCGCCCCTGATCAGTACATTCAGGCTGTCACTGACGCCGGATGCCAGCCAATGGTCTTTGTCCACACTGGCAGCGGCAAAAGCGCCGGGTACGCTGTCTGGTCGCTCACCCGCTGGCTCAATCAGGCTTTTCATCTCATCTAGCGACGTGATCAACTTGCCTTTGACTGTGTTGCCTTCGGTTTTTTTATCGGAAACATCTTCCCTAACCTGATTTTCGCGGCGGATTGACAGTAGATTGACCTTCTCGTCGGCAAGATAGCGCAGAGCCGAGCCGGTGCCGATAAGCACGCCGCCGTTCTTAACCCATGCATCCAATTTTTTCGCACCACCGTCACCAAGGGCACCGGCGTAACTGCCAAAAGACGAGGGCATGATCAGTACCTGATAACGATCAAGCCGCGCGCGGCTGAAGTCGCTGGTGCGAATAACCGTAACCGGATAGCCAATCTGCCGTTCGATAACGAAGCGCGTGTTGCCAGCGGCATATTGGCTGGTGGGGGCGTCCCACAGCATGGCGATTTTGGGCGCTGGCAGTTGGTTAACGGCGCGGCTGCCAAGGTCCATGCCTGCATCAACCCAGCTGTTGTCTATGCCAATAATTTCGGCACCGGTTTGCGTTGATAGATCAGCGATCATTGCGCCCAGATTGTCAGGATTTTTGGCAACATCCAGAATAACTGTGCCCGCAGAATAGGCGCGACCACCAAGGGTGAAACCTTCATCAATGATTTTAACATTCAGCCCTGCGCGCAGGGCACCAGCCAGGAAACGACCAGCGGCCATATCACCCCAGGGCACCAGATACGCCACACTGGCGCTTGATGTATTGACCGAACCAGACCCAATGCGGGCGGTGTCCACTGTATTCATGGCCACATCAACCGCGCGGCCGCAAATGTCCATTTCCACGTTATACATAACCGGCAATGACCATGCGGTAACGTCGTAAATATCATGGTCGATGTTTTTGGCGCGACGTCTTTCCTGCTCCGCGACAAAACCGGCTTCCATATCCACTTGCGGGTCCAGAAGCGTGCGTATCATGCGTTTTCGCGGCTGCGCGGTGTCAACAACATAAGACCCAGCGCCGTAATTGGTGCCGCAGGCTCTGAAGTCGCTGTTTGCCTGGTTTACCTCAACGCCTTGCTCGGCCAAAACACCTACGAGCTTGCGATTGGCAGCCTTGTCACGTGTCGCTGGGAAAATATAACTGCGGTTGTTGCGGTCAGCCCGTCCCTCTGCGATCGCAGTTTTTTGGTAATCGAAGAAATTCTGCAGCAGCGCTTGCCGGTTGGTGGCGGTTGTCTCCAAAGTTCCCATCGAGGTGATGAAGTGCTGGCGCACAGTCTGCGCAAACGGCAGCTCTGTGCCGTCATAGCGGCGGTAAACCAATCCGCGCGACGATGCCTGCTCGTAAGTCATGGCAACGGCACCGTAGTAAGCGGGCCAACTGGCTCCGTAGCCAGGATAAAAGGCGTCATAGACATCACGGGTAAAATAATCGAAACCGAATTTGTCGAACCATTTAGCGTTGGTTTTACCAAACAAAAATAGCGAATCGCGCTGATCCTGTGCCAAATGCGGGTTAAACGGGATCGCTTCGGGGGCGAAATAGTAAGTGGAGTTACCGCCCATTTCGTGCAGGTCAACATAGACCAGCGGGTACCATTCCTGCAGGGCTTTCACATGGCCGCGGGTCTCAGGTTGCGTTAGCGAGATAAAATCCCGGTTCATATCAAACATATAATGGTTGGTACGCCCTGATGGCCACGGCTCATTGTGTTCGGCTGAGGTTGGGTCGCTGTCTGCTTCCAGCCCCTTGGCGGTGCGGAAGCGGTGAATGAAGCGATCGCGCCCGTCCGGGTTTTGCAAAGGGTTCAGGAAAACAATGCTTTTGCTCAGAATATCCGGCACACGGTCATCATCGCGCGCCGCCAAAAGGTGGTAGGCTGTCATCATCGCGGCATCGGTAGAGGAAATTTCGTTGCCGTGAATGCTGTAGGCAAGCCACGTGGATGAGGGCATGTCATTGATCAACTGTGCGGCGTCAGCGTCAGATGTAACGCGCGGGTCACTAAGGGCTTTCATGCCAGCTTTGAAGCCATCAAGCCCGCTGATATTCTCTTCGCTTGAAATGGCGATGTATATCAGGTCCCGGCCTTCCCAAGACTGGCCGTATTTCATGATGCGCATTTTGCCGGGCGCTTTTGCAGCCAGGGTTTCCATATAGCGCAGCATGTCGCCGTGAGTGGTTATGCGCTGACCGGCGCTGTAGCCGAGCACATCTTTGGCGGTCGGAATAGCCGGGTCATAGTTGGCACCGGGCCAGTAATAATCGTTTTCAGAATTTCCAGCCGAACTGCCTGATTGTGCCATTGAAGCTGACCCGGTGGCGGCTAGCGCAAACGATAACAGAACAGCCGACGCGATACGAATGATAGACATGAACCCCTCCCAAAATAGATGCAGTGCATAAAATGCAGAGCCCAAGTCAATAAAGTTAAATTGTCTGCTTGAAAAGCCCAGAAGAATAACATAACTGTGCGCCAGGATTTGAGCCGATAGAGCCCAAGAAAAAAAGCTGCGGGTTTCGCTTGATTTTTGAAAGGCCTGCCCTTATGGTGCGCGCCTTGATTTGAGGTGTTCACGTGATCGTGGACCCAAGTATAAAGCCCGGCAGCCGATTTAAGTGGCACCGGCGAGTGAGAAGGTAAGTAAAATGGCAGTTCCAAAGAGTAAGATATCCCCGTCTCGCCGTGGTATGCGTCGTTCGCACGATGCACTTAAAGCCGTGAACTATCAGGAAGATACACACACTGGCGAATTTAAGCTTCGTCACCATATCGATCTGAAAACCGGCATGTATCGTGGCAAGCAGATTATTGAGCCAAAAGGCGACTATTAAGCCTCAGCGCGTTCATCAACCGAATTTTAAAGGCGTTTCCAGACATTTCAGCTGGAAGCGCCTTTTTTATTGCGCAATCACCGGTTATTGTTGTCGAGAGATGTTGTTTGAAGACGGAGTTATCAATGATTAAAACTGCCCTTTGCGCTTTGTCCCTTTTGGTTCTTACCGCCTGTACGGTGGAAAATTCGGTTACCGGCCGATCACAATTCATCATTATTCCGCCCAGTCAGGACGCCGCACTTGGCCTCGAAGCTCTCAATGAGGTCAAAAAAACCGCGCCTGTTGTCACCACCGGGCAAATGGCCCAACGGGTGCAACGCATCGGCCAGCGCATTGCCGCAATATCTGACAAGCCTGAGTTGGACTGGGAATTTATTGTTATTGACGAGCCGGTTTTAAATGCCTGGGCGCTGCCCGGCGGTAAGGTAGCGATATACCGCAAGATGCTTGATAACCTTAGTGACCTGCAGCTTGCCGCTGTGTTGGGGCACGAGGTGGCGCATGCAGTTCTTAGGCACGGCGCCGAGCAAATGAGCAGGGCGCAGGCACAGAATATGGCGATCATTGGCCTGGGTGTGCTGGTCAGCAGCCAAACCGAAGACGAGCAAACTGCACAGATGGCCATCGGGCTGGGTGCGCTTGCCGCGCAGGGGTTTGTTGCGCTGCCTCACAGCCGCAAGATGGAGCTGGAGGCTGATCATATTGGCACGATTTATATGGCGAAGGCAGGCTATGACCCGCGCAGTGCGGTTGCCCTGTGGCAAAAGATGGCAAGCCTGAAGGAAGGTGGCGGCGGACAACCCACATTCTTGTCTACCCATCCGTCAGATGACAAGCGTATCGCGCGGTTAAATGCACGGATGGATGAATATCTTGCAGCCTATGCTCGCCGTTGATCCGTCAAGGTTTTTAGAGCTAATGATGTCGCCTAAGTCAAACAACTGGGGTGCCAAAGGCATGACAGAAAAATGATGAAAGCCGCTACAACGAAGGAGTTGGTCGAACAGAAAATTGAAACGCTGTTAAAAAGCGAGCCTATTCCTTTGCGAGATATCAAGCATGTTTACGGGATCATTTCTACGCCTCGTAGTGGCTCCACGATGTTTGCTGACAAACTAAAAAGCACTGGATGTATGGGAGACCCCGCGGAATGGGTCAATTTGCTATATATGAATGCCTACCGGGAAGTCATGGGAACGGAAAAGGTCGATTTTCAAGAATACTTGAAATTGGTCATGCGGCATTCTGCAACAGAGAACGGCGTTTTTGGCCTGAATTTCCATGTGCATCAATACCGTTCTCTCATGAAGAAAAAAATTGACCTCTTCAAGTATCTGGAATTTAAAAAAATCTATTCAATTGAGCGGCGAAATAAACTTGATCAGGCATTTTCATATGTGAAGGCTCGTGCCACAGACGTGTGGTCTTCCGATGTTCAACCGAGACCCGACGAGCAGGCAACAGCTGATAATCTACAGAATTCAGAGATATTGAGAGGCCTGCATGCGTATGCCGTTTGGCAGGAAATGTATGAGGCGAAACTAGCGAAACGGGTTGATGCGGTTTTCTATTACGAGGATGTTGTCAAAGATAAAGAAGGCCTATGTTTCCAACGCGTGATGCGAGACCTTGAGCAGAGGCCACCAGACGGACATTCATTTGAAACGTTGTTGAAACGCCAGTCCACCAAACACGATAGGGCACGCATCATGGCGCTCAAAAAGTTCATTGTCGGAAAGTAGTGGTTGCAGGCGACCAGCTACGCAGCGGCCCGCCGACATTTCTGCCAATCCATGCGGCCTGACAAGCGTATCAGCCGACTGTCAGATCTCATGGATGAATATTTAAATTATTATCGCCGTTGAATTAAAATCAAATTTCTCTATTGAATATTCACCTTTTGTTCCCATCTAGGTTGCACAACAAGTTTAAGGATTAAAAGATGAGTAAAGATCAAGACCGGATGGTTTATAAGCGTGCCGATGGGAATTGGGCGAACAAACGCAATGATGCTGGAAAAGCGAGTTCACTACATGCCACCCAGCAAGAAGCTGTCGAGGCGGCGAAGGAAATGCTTGAAAATCAAGGTGGCGGCGAGCTGTCCACCAAGGGGTTAAACGGACAAATTCGCAGCAAGGATACAATTGCGCCTGGTAATGACCCGTTCCCCCCAAAAGATACTGAGCATTGAGTCAGGCAGAATAGTCCAAACCAATGTCAACCGCCGGGGCAGACTGAGTAAGCCTGCCAACAGAAATATAGTCAACACCGGTTTCCGCGATGGCGCGGATGGTTTCAAGCGTGACCCCTCCCGATGCTTCGCAGGGTATGTGCCCGCCAACTAATGTCAGCGCCTGCCGCAACATCTCAGGCGGCATATTGTCAAGAAGAAGACTGGTGGCACCGGCTTGCACCGCTTCAGTCACTTGCTCGAGGGTGTCACATTCCACCTGAATTTTGGTATGGCCAGCTGACTGCGCGCTAGCGGTCGCTGCTGCAACGGAACCTGCAACCGCGATATGGTTGTCCTTGATCATCACCGCATCAAAAAGACCCATACGGTGATTGTGGGCACCGCCGCAGGCCGCGGCATATTTACCTAACATCCGTAGCCCGGGAATGGTTTTGCGCGTATCAAGCAGCTTGGCGCCTGTACCGCTTATCCTAGCCACATAGCGCTCGGTCAGCGTCGCGATGCCCGACAGATGTTGCAGAATATTCAGGGCGGTACGCTCCGCCGACAATAGCGCGCGGGCTGCGCCGGAAATTACGGCGATAGTGTCTCCCGAAGTCAAATGGCTGCTGTCTTGTGCGTTAAGGCTGACCTTTGCAGACGGGTCCAGCTTACGAAAAATCGGCTCTATTAGGGGAATACCCGACAGAACCATATTTTCACGTGCATTCATTGCTGCGGTCAGCGTGGCGTTCGCAGGAATGACAGAATTTGCAGTAACGTCGCCGGTGCCGATGTCCTCGGCAAAGGCAGTGTCAATGAACGCCTCGATTTGAACACTATTTAGCGGAAAGCATGTCACTTTAGAAGACCCTGACTGTTATGCAATTTCCGACACATCTTTGGCCGGGCCCACTGTGGGGCTCATTTCCAGCATTTTCCTCAGCGGTTTTTCAGCGGCCAGGCGAGTGTCTTCGTCCAGATCAATTTCCGGTCCCAGATCGCGCAGGCATAAATATAGCTTCTGTATGGTATTCAGCGCCATATAGGGGCATGTGTTGCAGCTGCAGTTGCCGTCTGCACCTGGCGCGCCGATAAAGGTTTTGTGCGGCGCGGTTTTTTCCATCTGGTGAATGATACCGGGTTCGGTCGCGATAATCAGGGTGTCAGCTTCGCTTTCCAGCGCAAACTTGAGAATAGACGAAGTCGATCCCGCATGATCGGCATGCTGAATAATATTATCCGGGCATTCCGGGTGCGCGGCAACCGGTGCATTCGGGTGTTTGGCTTTCAGTTTGATCAGCTCTTTTTCGCTAAACAATTCATGCACAATACAAGTGCCTTGCCACAACAGCATATCGCGGTTCAGTTTGCGAGACAGATAG
>JAJFIT010000017.1 GCA_021774775.1 Alphaproteobacteria bacterium
GACAGTTCATGCGGGAAAACCAGCCAGTCATCAGTTTCATGACAATAAAAGTCGGGTACCAAATCGGTCACGTTACGTGTTGGTTTGTAGTAAACCGTGGCGATTTTTATCACGTCTGGCGTGTTGCGGCGGCATTTATCGGTCAGATGCTCAATTGTTGCTGCAATTGAGCGGCCTGAATCGAAAACATCATCAACAATCAGCAGGCTATCTTCTGCGTTGATGTTGTTTACGATATATTCCATGCCGTGAACCTTGACCTCTTTTTGTTGCTGCATACCAATGTAGCTGGACGTGCGGATGGCGATATGATCGGTATCAACACCGTAATAATCCAGAATTTCCTGCACGGCGATGCCTGTTGGTGTACCGCCGCGCCATACGCCGACGATAAATTTCGGTCGAAAGCCACTTCTTAGAATTTTCACACCCAACTCAAACGAATCGTCAAGCAATTCCTGTGCAGTCACGTATTTCTTAGCAACGGTCATGTGCCTTAGGCCCCCTTGGTTCCAAATAATCTGTCTCCGGCGTCACCGAGCCCCGGAACAATATATGCTTTCTCGTTCAAACATTCGTCTATCGATGCTGTTACCACCGGCACATCAGGGTGTGCGTTGGTGAATGTTTCAATGCCTTCAGGTGCCGCCAGCAGGCACACAAACCGAAGGTCCGTCGCGCCAGCGTCTTTCATTTCCTGGACAGCGCGCACCGCCGAATGGCCGGTGGCAAGCATGGGGTCCAGCACCACATTAAGGCGGCTTGAAATGTCTTTGGGCACTTTGAAAAAATATTTGACCGGCTGCAGCGTTTCTTCGTCGCGCGCCAGCCCGATTTGACCGACCCGGGCCGAGGGTACCAGTTCCAGCATGGGCCCAAGCAGGCCGTCACCTGCGCGCAGCACGGAAATGAAGGTTAATTTTTTGCCGGCCAAAACCGGTGACTCGGTCGCGCAAACCGGTGTCTCTATCTGAATTTTTCCAATCGGCAGGTCGCGCAATGCTTCGTAGCCAAGAAAAAGTCCGATTTCGCGAAGCAATTTTCTGAACTCAGCGGTACTGGCCTCCCTGCGCCGCAACAAGGTAAGTTTGTGTTGAACAAGCGGGTGGTCAACAACGGTAACGGATTTCGTCATGCGAACGGCTCCCCTCGCGTGGTCTGAAGGCTTTTGATAGTCATTTTGGGAGCGCCTGTCGACCCAATCTTGACCATTTCGTCAAAAATGGTTGACCTCTCCTGAATGCTCTGGTTCCCTTGTGCCCGTTGTAATGTTCGATGTATCACAGAGCATAGGCATTTTTCCGCCGATAGGGAGCAATATTTGTGAAGAAATTAGTTATCAGAGTGGTTGCCGCAGTTGTGGTTTGTTTGGCGCCGGCATTTTCTGCGTTTGGGCAGAGCTTTGACCCCGTATTGCTTTATGACATTGGCGGTAAATTTGATAAATCGTTTAATGAAGCTGCTTTCCGCGGTGCCGAACGCTTCAGTAAAGATACAGGTATCTCGTTTCGCGATTTTGAACCCAACAGCGAAACCCAATATGAGCAGGCGCTGAAACGATTTGCCCGCCGTAAAGCCGATGTGATTGTGGCTGTGGGTGTTGGCTATTCTGTTGCGGTTCGCAATGTGGCGAAGCGCTATCCGAATATTAAATTCACTGTCATTGACGCCGTGATTGATTTGCCAAATGTACAGTCGATTACTTTCAAGGAAAACGAAGGCTCGTTTCTGGTGGGTATGATTGCCGGTTTGTCGACCAAAAGCGGCAAGTTAGGCTTTATTGGCGGAATGGATATTCCGCTGATCGACCGGTTCAAGGTCGGTTATAAGCAGGGTGTTGCTTATGTGCGCGACGATGTTTCTTTCATTGAAAATTATGTAGGGACAACGCCTGCGGCGTGGAATGACCCCATTAAAGCCGCCGAAATGGCACGGTCGCAGTATGCGCGCGGGGTTGATATCATCTTCTCGGCTGCTGGACCGTCGGGCCTGGGTGTTATTAACGCCGCCAAGGACAGCGGTACGCTGGCCATAGGCGTGGACAGCAACCAAAACCACGTCCAGCCGGGCTATGTGCTGACAAGCATGTTGAAGCGGGTTGATCTCGCTGTAGAACAAGCGATGAACAGCGCCAAAGATGGTAGTTGGACCTCTGGCCACCGGGTCATGGGACTGCCCGAAGGCGGGGTGGATTATGCGCTGGATGAGCATAATGCAGCGCTAATTAGCGATGCGATGAAAGCACGGCTGGAAGATGCCCGGGCAAAAATAATTGCCGGAGAAATTGTCGTTGAAGATGTTGACGGCGGCAATTCGGGTCACTGAAGACAGGCCGCCAACCAGCTATTGACGGGGACGCTACCCCCGGGGGAACAATATCGATGCATGTGGCTCCTGCCATAGAAACCAGAGACCTGTGCAAACGTTTTGGCGACGTCAAAGCCAATGACAACGTGTCGCTGGTTGTTGATCAGGGGTCTGTTCACGGCATTGTCGGGGAAAATGGTGCCGGAAAATCCACCCTTTTGAAAATGCTGTTTGGGTTTTACCAACCCAACAGCGGCGACCTTATTGTCAACGGCGAGCATATTTCCCTGGGCAGTCCCGCAGAGGCCATGGCTGCAGGTATCGCCATGGTGCACCAGCATTTTATGCTGGTTGAGCCTTTTACGGTTCTGGAGAATATCGTTCTCGGCGCTGAAGGGCAGGGCTTGTTGAAGCAGGCTGAAATTGATGCCAAAGCAAAGCTTAAGGGGCTTGAGCAGCAATTTGGTTTTGACCTGCCGTTTGACCAGCCTGTTAGCCAATTGTCAGTGGGAGAGCGCCAGCGCGTAGAGATACTCAAGGCGCTGTTCCGGGGTGCAGACACGCTTATCCTCGATGAGCCGACAGCGGTTCTGACGCCGCAGGAATGTGACCAGCTTTTTGAACTGATCAAACTGCTTAAAAGTCGCGGTAAGACCATATTGTTTGTTACTCATAAATTGCATGAAATTATGGCGGTGACCGATAGCGTTACGGTTATTCGGGCAGGCAGGGTTATCGTGCGCACCGACACCGCCTCCACCTCCCCGGAAGCGCTTGCCGAGGCCATGGTTGGCTCGAAAATCAGTCGGTCAGTAACGCGGGCAGACACGGACCATGGAATCCCTAGACTGTCCGTTCAGAATGTTTCTGCGCTATCTGATCACAGTCATCGTGCGCTACAGAATATTTCTTTTGATTTGTTTGACGGCGAGGTTCTTGGTGTCGCTGGTGTTGCGGGAAACGGGCAAACAGAACTGCTTGAGGTGCTGACTGGTTTGCGGCGGGTTTCAGATGGTTTCGTGTCACTGTCAGGCGAGGCAACAAACAGCAAAGATGTTTTTACCGACCCTATTTCATTGCGCCGCGCCGGTGTTGGGCATGTGGCGGAAGACCGCTTGAAATCTGGTGTGGTGGCGTCGATGTCGGCGCGTGAGAACGCTATTTTGGGTTATCATCGCGAAGCTGACTTCTGCCGGGGCGGGTTAATGCGACTGTCGGCGATTGACCAGGCGGCAAATGATTATTTTGAAAATCAGGACGTGCGTCCGCGGAACCCAGATCTGCCGGTGGCATCATTTTCCGGGGGTAACCAGCAAAAATTGGTGATTGCCCGCGAAATTGCCCGCGATCCGCAAACGCTTATTGTTGGTCAGCCAACGCGAGGCGTCGACATCGGTGCAGTAACCAAAATTCATGACCAGATCACTGCACTCAGAAATGCGGGCAAGGCGCTCTTGGTGGTATCTGCAGACTTGGACGAGCTGATGGCAATCAGTGACCGTATTGCGGTGCTGTGTGATGGCAAGCTGGTTGGCATCGTTCCCATATCAGAGGCGGACGAGCGAACCATTGGCCTGATGATGGCGGGATCAGCCGCAAGTTCTTTGGTTGGCTCTGCAACTGAGGGTCAAGATCAATGAGCGGTTCAGCCACCAAATTGCCCGGCGTGCTCGAATCAGTGTTGATGCCAATGTTGAATATTCTGGTAGCGCTGCTTGCTTCCGGCTTGGTGGTGTTGGCGCTGGGCGAGGACCCGGTGGTGGTTCTGAGCTTATTGATTGAGGGTGCCTTTGGCTACGAGGAAGCCATTGGCTACACCTTTTATTATGCCACCAATTTCATCTTCACGGGCCTTGCGGTATCGGTGGCCTTTCATGCCGGGCATTTCAATATTGGCGGCGAGGGGCAAGCGATGCTCGGGGGGCTCGGACTGACACTCGCTGTTTTCTGGCTTGGCAGCAGTGCGCCGGTGTTGTCGATCATTCTCGCGGTATTTGGGGCAGCTTTGTTCGGCGCCGCGTGGGCTTTCATCCCGGCGTGGTTGCAGGCGCACCGAGGCAGCCACGTTGTTATCACCACGATCATGTTCAATTTCATTGCATCGGCATTGCTGGCTTATTTGCTGGTGGGTCCGCTGCAGCGGCCCGGTGGGCAAATGCCAGAAAGCAGTGATTTTCCTGACGGCACCGCGTTGCCGCAATTTCATGAATTGATGGAAATTCTGGGCATCAGCTTCGAACAATCACCGCTTAACCTGTCGTTCCTGATTGCACTCTTGGCCGCCTTTGGGGTGTGGTTTTTGCTGGCGCGCACACGGTTTGGTTATGAGATGCGGGTTACAGGCCAAAATTCTGATGCTGCCAAGTTTGCCGGTATTTCTGTTCCACGTGTAACAGTGATTGCCCTGATGATGTCAGGTGCGCTTGCCGGGATGATGGGCTTAAACGAGCTTTTGGGTGAACAATTACGCTTAATCGGCAATTTCACCCTCGGATATGGTTTTGTAGGCATTGCAGTGGCCTTCATGGGACGCAATCACCCTGTCGGGATCGTTCTTGCTGCGATTTTGTTTGGGGCCGTATATCAAGGCGGAGCAGAAATTGGTTTTGAGATACCTAAAATTACCCGGGACATGAGTGTTGTCATTCAGGGGCTGGTTATCCTGTTTGCGGGTGCGATGCCCCATCTGTTCCGCAGGCCAGTTACCGCACTATATGCGCGCTTTGCAGGTAAGGGAAATAAGTGATGGAATTTATCACTGACATTCTCCTGTTGTCAGATTCGACTTTGCGCATTTCCGCGCCGCTTATCCTTGCCGCCCTTGCTGGCCTGTGTGCCGAGCGGGCGGGCATTGTTGACATTGGTCTGGAAGGTAAAATGCTGGCGGCAGCCTTTGGCGCAGCGGCGGCTGCCGCTGTTAGTGGCTCGCCGTGGGTCGGCCTGTTTGCCGGCATAATGGTCTCGGTTATTCTGGCTTTGTTACACGGTTATGTTTCCATTCATCAGCGCGGCAATCAGATTGTCTCTGGAATGGCGATCAACATCATGGTGGCTGGTCTTGCGCCGACACTGGCAAATGCCTGGTTCTCACTTGGTGGTCAGACGCCGCTGTTGGACAATGAAGCCCGGTTTACCGCCATCGACCTGCCATTTGCCAAATCTCTTGAAGGTGTACCGATGGTCGGTGCGCTTTATAGCGATTTATTGTCTGGTCATTCGTTGCTGACCTACCTTGCCTTTGCAATGGTACCGCTTGTGGCCTGGATACTTTATAAAACCCGGTTCGGCCTTCGCCTGCGGGCGGTGGGTGAAAACCCGGAGGCCGTGGATACCGCGGGTATTTCGGTCACACTGTTGCGCTATCAGGCGATGGTTATCGCAGGGGTATTGTGCGGTATGTCGGGCAGCGCTTTGTCGACCGCATTGGGCGCGGGCTTCATCCGCGATATGTCTGCAGGCAAAGGCTTTCTGGCATTGGCGGCAATGATATTTGGCCGCTGGAAGCCGGTGCCAACATTGCTGGCGTGTTTGTTATTCGCCTTTGTGGACGCATTGCAGGGCCGTCTGCAGGGCGTTAGTTTTCCGCTTATCGGCGAAATACCTGTTCAATTTACTATCATGCTGCCGTATGTGATAACCGTCGTTATTTTGGCAGGATTTGCCGGTAAAATGGACGCGCCGCGTGCCAGCGGTATACCTTACGAAAAGGACCGATGACCGATGTCGATCGATGAAGTTGAAATGAAGGAATTGATAGCGGCGGCTGTAGCTGCGCGCAGTCGATCTTACTCGCCCTATTCAGGTTACGCTGTGGGTGCGGCTGTGCTGGCCAGCGATGGTGTTATATACGCAGGGTGCAATGTGGAAAATGCTGCTTATCCACTTGGTTTCTGCGCTGAAGCGAACGCCGTCGGCAACATGATCATGGGCGGCGGCAGTCGGATAGTTCATGTGGTGGTTACTGGCCCCAACGGGGATATATGCACACCTTGCGGTGGATGCCGCCAGCAAATACGTGAATTTGCCAGCGCAGAAACCACACCTGTAACCATTTGTGACGCGGACGGCGTTATAGTTTTAAAAACTGATGTAGGGGCGCTGCTGCCCTACTCGTTTGGACCAGAAAACCTTAGAAACGCCGAACCGGCAAAGTAGATTTAAATTTATGACAACAATCTTGATACCCCAGGAAACTATTCGCCGTAAACGCGACGGCGATACCATAAGTCAGGCTGAGATTGAACGCTTTGTTCGGGGGATAACTGATGGCCGCGTTGCCGATAGCCAAATTGCGGCTTTTGCTATGGCAGTCTATTTTAACGGCATGAGCCCGGATGAGGGTGCCGCCCTTACGCTGGCAATGCGCGACAGCGGCGATGTTATTGATTGGACTGGTTTGGGATTCGAGCCCGGCGCACCGATTGTTGATAAACACTCCACTGGCGGTGTCGGTGACAAGGTCAGCCTGATGCTTGCGCCCATCGTTGCGGCTTGTGGTGGTTTGGTGCCGATGATATCGGGCCGTGGTCTGGGGCATTCTGGCGGCACGCTTGATAAATTCGAAGCGATCCCGGGTTATGATCCATTTCCAAGCATCGACAGGTTTGCAGAAATAGTTAAAACTGTGGGGTGTTCCATCATCGGTCAAACCGGTGAGCTGGCACCGGCTGACAAGCGCTTTTATGCCGTGCGCGACGTAACAGCGACAGTGGAAAGCATACCGTTAATTACAGCATCAATTCTTTCGAAAAAATTATCAGCCGGGCTTAATTCACTGGTTATGGATGTTAAATATGGTAACGGCGCATTTATGTCCACGCAGAGCCAAGCCAAGGAGCTGGCCGAGAATATTGTGCGCGTGGCAAACGTTGCGGGCACGCCGACAACGGCCCTGTTAACTGATATGAATCAGGTGTTGGGCCGCACGGCGGGTAATGCAGTGGAAGTTGTGGAAACAATTGAGTTTCTTACCGACCCTGCAGGCGCGGACAAACGACTGGTTGACGTAACGATAGCACTGGCGGCCTATATGCTTGTGATGTCGGGCGTTGAGCAAACCGTTGAACTGGCAACGGCCAAGGCAACAGCCGCCTTAGAAAATGGTTCAGCCGCTGAAATTTTTGAGAAAATGGTGGCGGCGCAAGGGGGCGGTAACAATATTTTATCGACCCATCAAAGCAAAGTTGTGATTGCTCCGGTGGAGTATGTGATAGAATGCGCCGATGATGGTTATGTAAGCTCGATGGACACGCGCGCCATTGGTATGGCAGTTGTGGCGATGGGTGGTGGTCGCACTGACCCAACGGCCAAGATCGATCATGCCGTCGGTTTGACCCATTTATGCCAGATAGGCGACCGGGCAACTGTTGGTGCGCCGCTGGCGCGGGTGCGGTCCCACGACGAGGCCAGCGCGGAAATCGCGGTTGCAGCGGTTAAAAATGCCATCACAGTTGACAACGAAATGCCGGTTGTGCGGCCGATCGTTTCTGAAATTATCGAGGGCTAAACATGGCACGTGCGTTCATATTGGTTTTAGACAGTTTTGGCATTGGTGCCGCGCCGGACGCGGAAAAATTCGGTGATGTGGGTGCAGATACTTTTGGTCATATTGCTGAATGGTGTGCGGCTGGAAATGTGGCTGATGACCGGCCAACAGCTGGCCCGATCCGCATTCCAAATATGGTGGCGCTTGGCTTGGGAAAGGCCGCTGAACTTGCAACCGGGAAAATTCACCCCGGAACAGAGCATTCCAGTGAAATCACAGGATATTACGCCGCCTGCGCAGAGCGGTCATTTGGCAAAGACACACCGTCCGGCCACTGGGAAATGGCGGGGTTGCCCGTGGAATTTGATTGGGGCTATTTTCAGCAGGATTTTCCAAGTTTTCCAGATAAGCTGATTGAAAACCTGATCGCGGAGACCGGCATTCCCGGCGTGTTGGGCAACAAGGCAGCGTCTGGTACGGTTGTTATAGAAGAGTTGGGCGATGAACATGTGACGACAGGCAAGCCCATTGTCTACACGTCGTCTGACAGCGTGTTTCAGATCGCCGCGCACGAAGAGCATTTTGGCCTGGAACGTTTGTATGAAGTTTGCGAGGTGACACGCAAACTGGTCGACGAATATGAAATTGGTCGAGTGATCGCGCGGCCGTTCCTGGGGCGGGATGGAGACTATGCCCGAACTGGAAATCGCCGTGATTATGCGACGCCGCCGCACGGCGATACTTTGCTGGACGTTATGGTTTCGGCTGGCCGGGAGGTTATTTCGGTCGGAAAAATCGCCGATATTTTCGCCCATCGCGGACTAACCAAGAAAGTTAAGGCCAACGGTCTGGACGGCTTGTTTGATTTGAGTCTGGAGTGCCAAGAAACGGCCAAGGATGGGTCGCTGACTTTCGTAAATTTCGTTGACTTTGACCAGACATTTGGCCATCGGCGCAATGTAGCAGGATATGCAAATGCGTTGGAGTATTTTGACCAGCGGCTGCCAGAGTTTCTCGAAAATATGCAGGTTGACGATCTTGTGATTTTAACTGCGGATCACGGCTGCGATCCAACTTGGCCAGGCTCGGACCACACGAGGGAATTTATCCCGTTTGTAGCGTATGGTCCGCGGTTCCAAACCGGCAGCGGCGGCAGGCGCGACAGCTTTGCTGATATTGGCCAAACGATTGCCAAACATATTGGCATTGAACCGCTGGCAGAAGGTCAAAGTGCCCAATAAAGGCACGCAGGATAATAAGGCGATAGAATTAAACAAGCGACAGGGAGTGAGCGATGCGTTTTCTTATAATTTTAGTTGGAGTTTTGGGTCTTTGTGCTCCATCAGCCACCGCATACGGCCCGACCGGCCACCGGGTTGTGGCAGAATTGGCTTATAAACATTTGACCCCGGAAGCGAGACAAGCTGTAGATGCGATTTTAGGCGATGAGTTTATGGCTGAAGCGGCGACAATGCCGGATGAAATGCGGTCAAACCCGGACGAGTTCTGGAAAATAGAAGCCAATCCATTCCACTATATCAATGTACCGCCCGGCCAGACCTATGAAGACAGCGAGAAAAACCCGGCCGGTGACGCGCTGACTGCGCTGGCCAAGTTTACCGACGTATTGAAAAACCCGTCGTCGTCAGCAGGCGAAAAACGTCGGGCTATCTGGTTTGTCGTGCACATCATCGGCGACCTTCATCAGCCGCTGCATGTGGGGCACCCGGGAGACCGCGGCGGCAACTGGGTTGAGCTTGTCTTCATGGAAGAGCTGACAAACCTGCACCGCTTATGGGACGAGCATTTGATTGACCACCGGGACTTGTCTTTCACCGAGTGGACGCGCTTTCTGGATAAGAAAATTAAACCGGCAATGATTTCGCGGTGGCAGACTGCCAAGCCTATTGACTGGGTCCATGAAGGATTGGTTATGCGCGATGATATCTATGCCAACAGCCACGGCATTTTGTCTTGGGACTATGTTTATAAATATATGCCGCTGATCAAATCTCAGTTGTCCAAAGGCGGCATCAGGCTTGCGGGCTATTTGAACGGTGTCTTTGCAAAACCAGAATAGGGCGCATTAGAGCCAGAGCTGAGTGCATTCGGGGAATGAATATGAGAACAGCGACAATTTTGATATCCGTGCTGTTGGCCAGCTGCGCGCCTGACCAATCTCAGGAAGTAACCAGGGCCTCAAAAATTGCGCCTCTGCCGCACTCTGACAAAGTGCTGACAAGAATTGCTTTTGGGTCTTGCGCCGACGAAGAGTTGCCGCAACCCATATGGCAGATGATCGCAGCGGAAAATCCGGACATTTTCCTGTTTATGGGTGACAACGTATACGCCGACAATAACCGCGGTGCGCCGGTTGAAAATTTTACCCGCGCCGAACTGGAATTTTCTTATTCAACCCTGGATAGCCATGCTGATTTTGCGCCGTTTCGTGCCAGCGTGCCTATGTTGTCGACATGGGATGACCATGATTTTGGTAAAAATGATGCCGGCGTAGAGTTTGAACTGAAACAGGACGCCAAGGAGCTGATGCTTAAAACTTTGGGCACGCCGCAGGATGCAGCAATGCCCGCCAGGCCTGGGGTGTACCACTCAGCGACCTACGGGCCAGTTGGCCAGCGTGTGCAGGTCATTATGCTGGATACGCGTTGGTTTCGTTCCGCGTTAAAGGAAACCGATGAACACGGAGCTGAAGGCAAAGAACGTTATGTGCCCGATGTGGATCCGTCAAAAACCATGCTCGGTGATGCGCAGTGGGCGTGGCTAAAGGGCCAACTCGATCAACCGGCGGACTTGCGCCTTCTGGTCTCGTCGATTCAGGTGATTGCGGATGGGCATGGCTGGGAAGCATGGCGAACAATGCCGCTGGAACGCGAGAAACTCTATTCCATCATTGAGGAATCCGGTGCCGCCAATACAATAATATTGTCGGGAGACCGCCATGTTGGCGGCTTGTACCGCAAAACAATCAGCCCTGATATTACGCTCGTTGAGGTAACGTCCAGCTCGCTCAATTTGCCGTGGTCAAACTGGAACCCTGACAAGGACCGAGTCGCGGAAACAGGCCCATACCAAATCGGTGATCTGTACGGCGGGGCAAATTATGGCACTTTGGACATTGATTGGGACGCGCGGCAGGTGGTTGGAATGCTGAAATCAGAAGCGGGAACCGCAACGCGGACCATTAATGTCGCTTTTTAGCAACAGGTTTGTGCTTTTTGAAATGCGAGCCACAACATATGGCACCGATTCTTGACACTTTTGTCAAGAAACTGAAATGATGGCTTGCTATATGGAGGCACAAGTTAGCGTTTGCGCGACTTACCAGCGGGTCTTGACCTTTTGGTCAGGATTTGGTCAGTTACCAGCTGGGTTAGTGTGAGACTTGTTTTGAACCTCGGTACAGAGGGCAATTGGGGGGCGGTCAGTTCGACCTGTGGTCTGGCTGCAACCATTTTAACGGAGCTAAGGGAATGAATCGCCTATTTAAGACTACATTGTGTAGTGGTGTGGCGCTGGCTGCTATGGCAGCCTCGGTACCAGCCATTTCACAAGAAATTACGTCGACGATCCGCGGTACAGTGTCGACGCCTGCTGGAAATCCAGCGGCCGGTCTAACTGTTGTGGTTACCGACACGCGTACAAATTCACGTCAGACAACAACAACCAGCGCTAACGGCACATTTAGTGTTCGCTCGCTGACGGTTGGTGGTCCTTATACTATCCGGGTCTCCGGTGGTCAGTATGAAGACCAGTTGATCACTGACATCAATACCAGCCTGTCAGGTACATCTAGCTTCAACATTACACTTACTGAGGCTCAGGCAGACATTGAAGAGATTGTTATTGTTGCAAGTGCGGCATCCGTAACCAATCTAGCGATTGGCCCCGGTACAGCCTTTAACCTCACAGACATTGAAACAGCACCATCTGTTAGCCGTCAAATCCGAGACATTATCCGGGTTGACCCACGGGTTAACATCGGTCGCGGCAGTGGCGGTCAAGGTTTTGGTATTTCCTGTCTGGGTGGCAGCAACCGTGTGAATTCATTCACTATTGATGGTGTTCGTGCAGCCGATCCATTTGGTTTGAACTCTTCTGGTAACTTGGCACGTAATACATTCCCAATTCCGTTTGACACAATCAACGCAACATCGGTTGAATTTTCGCCGGTTGATGTGGAATACGGCCAATTTACCGGTTGTAACATTAACGTTGTAACCAAGTCTGGTACCAACGAGTTCACTGGTTCTGCGTTCCTTCTTTACACAGGTGACGGCCTGACGGGTTCAAACATTGAAGGGCAAAACCCTATCGATGCCGATTTTGATAACTATGACTGGGGCGCTGAAATTGGTGGCCCAATCATTAAAGACAAGCTGTTCTTCTACGGTTCATACGAGGAAACCAGCAGTGGTGGCATCGAAAATGATGGCCCAACCGGCGCAGGCTTCTTGGATGATAACAACGGAACAAATATCACACTTCAGGAAGCTGAGCGTATTCGCAGCATTTTGATTGCACAATATGGCCGTGATCCAGGCGAATTGGTGCGCACACTGCCACAAACAAGCCGCCGTTTCTTTGGTCGTCTTGACTGGCAGATTAATGATGACCACCGCATGGAAGCATCATACAGCCGTTTGGAAGAAAACCAGTTGCTCGGTGATGACCGTGATAGTGGTCGCGGACAGGTAACATTCGCTGATAACTTCCAGGATCGTGGCTCGATCTCTGACACATATGCGGTTCGTTTGTTCTCGAACTGGTCAGATAATTTCTCAACCGAGATTCGGGCATCGCGTAACACTGTTAGCGATATTCAAAGCCCAACTCTCGGCGGTGAAGCACAAGACGCTGAGCCACGCCCACGTATCGCAATTGGCCCATTCGGTAACGAATTCTTTGGTCAAAACTTTGCATCGGGTCCCGGCGTATTCCGGAGCGCGAACCAGTTGGATACAGAGATTGACCAGATTAAACTGAAAGCCGACTATGTAACGGGTAATCATACAATCACTGCGGGATACGAACTCGATAGCCTTGACGTGTTTAACCTGTTCATCATCAATGCTACCGGCACTGTGTTCTTCTCTGACACTGATGCATTGGAAGCTGGTACAGCGCGTTTGATTACAGGGAACGGTTCGTTCACAGGTGATCCAACTGATTCTGCTGCGATCTTCAAGCGTAATATTCACTCGATCTATATTCAGGACGAGTGGCAAGCGACTGACAATCTGAACATCGTTGCTGGCCTGCGCTATGATTTCTACAAATCAGGTGATGCACCTATTGCGAACCCTGTGTTCCAAAACCGTTTCGGTTTCTCAAATACTCAAGCCTATGACGGTCTGGATGTGTTCCAGCCACGCATCGGATTCAGTTGGTCTTTGCCTGAGGATACATACGGCGACACCACTATTACCGGTGGCTTTGCCCGCTTCTCTGGCGGTGACCCAACAGTTTGGTTTGGTAACTCATTCCAGAACTTTGGTGGTGCAATCGGCTTTGGTAATGCGACTGCAGGCGATACTGGTATTTGTACCGGTGACGAACTGAACGTTCTGGCAGGTGGTTCCTTCTCTGGCATCCCGGCGTGTGTATTTGCAGAGCAGCAAGCACAGGCAAATGCCAATTTGGGCGCAGTTGCTGCAACCGACCCGAACTTCAAACCACCTAGCCAGGACCGTTTCAGCCTTGGCATTGCTCACTATACAGCTGACACCGGCATCGATTTCTTCGATGACTGGCAGGTTAACTTGGATTTTATCTACGGTAAAAACCGTAACGCTGTAGACTTCCTTGACCTGAGTATTGCGGCAACGGGTGAACTTGCCCCTGATGGTCGTCCGATTTATACCAATATCGACCCTCTTGCTGCTGGTTGTAACGCAACCCTGAGTGATGATCTGCGTAGCTACAGTGGCTATACATCTGCTTGTGATGGGCGTATTGGCCAGAATATTCTTCTGACAAATGCAGCTGACGGCGCGAACGGAGACAACTACTCTTTCTCCGCTCAGTTCTCGAAGAACTTTGACTTCACGGACACTGCCTCCATGAGTTTCCGCGCTGGTTATGCCTACGCTGATGCGAACGTTGGTAACCCGGGGACAAGTTCAACAGCTGGTTCAAACTTTGAAGAAGTTGGAACATCGGACTTCAACAACGTGCCAGTCGGTAACTCTACCTTTACCAACATGCACAACATTGTTGTTAGCACCACGTTCCGGGAAGATTTCTTTGAAGACCTGACATCGAGCTTGAGTTTCTTCTTCAGAGCAAACTCTGGTCGTCCGCTATCGTTTGTGTTTGATGCACGGACATCGCGCGATACGTTTGGTGACTCGGATGATGAAGCACGTAGCTTGCTGTATATTCCGACTGGTCCATCAGACCCACTTGTTAATCTGGACGCGATTGACAGCACAGCATTCTTCAACTTCCTGGATGAGAATGATCTAACCCAGTTCGGTGGTCAGATTGTACCACGTACGACGTTCACTCAGCCATGGAATGCAGATTTGGACATCAGGTTCCAGCAGGAACTGCCTGGCTTTGGCTTAACCGACAAAGACGAGATCCTGTTGTTCATTGACTTTGAGAATTTCCTCAACTTCATTGATAGTGGTGCTGGCGTGAAGCGCTTTACCAACACCAGTAACACTGGTGAAGGTATCGACGTGGTTGCTGCAAGCATTGAAAATGGTCAGTATGTATACAGTAATTTCAATGCAAACGCGGTTAGCCCCACCATTGATGCTGGTGACACGCTGTGGCGCATTCAGGTTGGTATCAAATACAAGTTCTAAGTTTGAACAGACCTAAAAAATATAGCGCTCGGGTCTTCCCGGGCGCTTTTTTTCTTAGCAAACGGAATTTATTCAGTGGGGTACAAGAAAAGTGGTGTACCATTCTGCTGCAACGTACTTCATGTTATTGCGGTTTGATAACATGGGCGCCAGGCACTTATATTTGGGGACTATGAATGAACTATCCGGCTGACAATGTTGCCGTCCATAAGGCCAGCATACGGCGTGAGAATGTTGTCAAAATTCTTGAGGCAGCGGAAAGTGTGTTCGCTGAGAAGGGTTTTAAGGGCGCAAGCGTTGGCCTAATAGCTGAGCGCGCAAACATTCCCAAACCCAATGTCTATTACTATTTTGGCACCAAAGAAGAATTATACCGCCGCGTGATTGAAGATGTCTGTTCGATCTGGCTGCATGCCGCAGACACTTTTGATGAGACCAACGACCCCAAGACTGCGATCAGAGAATATGTGGCATCCAAGATGGATTTGGCGCGTCAACGACCTAATGGTTCACGCCTGTGGGCGATAGAGATGACGTCGGGTGCGCCGTTTTTGTTCGACTATCTAGAAAATACTGTAAAGCCATGGCTGCTCAGCCGTGAACGTGTGATGGAAAAATGGATTGAGCAAGGTAAGCTCAAGCCGTTAAATGCTAGGTATTTTTTCTATATGGTATGGGCAACCACACAAAATTACGCCGATTTTGAAACTCAGATCAATATTATGAACGGTGGTGAGCCACTTTCAGATGATCAGTTCGAAGACGCCAAAAACCATGTTGTCCAAATGGTTCTTAAAAGCGCGGGACTGTAACTGCCGGGTTTATGATTAAGTTGCCAAAATAAGATAACTTGCCGCTATGTTGAGCCAATTGCAGGCTAGCTAACGAATTAAAGTTAACAGGCCTTTGGCAGCTTTGCGCATGTTCGCTTTGTCTTGATCGTTCTGCAGGTCCATTGGTATCAGATATCCATTGTCGAACTCGAAATCATACCGCCCGCTTGCACTGATGACCGAGAATGCACCAGGGAAGTTATACCCACAGTTAGCTAGATATATCGTCTCCGGTGGCTGAACGATCGCTCGGGCCGGGTCAATGGCCGCATAGATTAGCTCGGGTATGTCATTGTGGGACCGCGGCATGCTCAGGCGGTCTGGTGCGCCCAAAATTAGAAGCGGTACCTGAACTTGTTCATTGCTTAAGCGGCTTGCGTGACCAACTCTGCCATCCTCAAAGAATTCTTCGCCGTGGTCTGAGGTGACAATCACAAGTGTGTTGTTGGATAAATCCAGCTCATCGAGTGCGGTCAGAATTTTAGCCAATTCGGTGTCGAAAAGGCCAATGGCCATTTTGTATAGGTCTAGATTAGGCGTTGCTGAATGCCCCAACGTTTCGCTGTAAGGGAAATGGGTGCCGTGGTAATAGGCTAGGTGTAGCCCAGGTGTTTCTGACTGCTGCCAGATTGCCAGTTGCTCAAGGGTCTTTGTGGTCACCTGGCGGTCGTTTTCCAGGGTGTCTTCATCTTTCCCGATCCAGCGCTGTATCGCTCCAGGCAATATAATGTCTGATAGGTCATACCAATCTAATGACACAGATTCAGCGGAGCTGACCGAATATCCAGCGGCAGAAATCTCTGGCAATATCCCGGCTTTTCTTTTCTGGCTGCGCGCAGTGCCATAGCTGGTTGGCAGCGCGCCGGTAAACATGCTGTACAGGGAAAAATGCGTGCAGTTGGATACACTGTAGTGGTCCAGTGACAGCCGCCCAGTCTGCCCAGCCGCCATTAGGGTTGGTGCAAGGTCGGGGTTTCGGCGAATGTCCTTCGACCGAAGGCTGTCGGTAACAATAATTAATATGTTGGGGGGAGGCGCGCCGGTCCTGTCGCGAATCGAGGCCAAAGCCGCGCGCTCAAGTGCAAATTCAGTATCGCTGCCGCGAATTTTTGAAAGAGAAAAAGGATTTTCGCCGCGGTCCGGAAAAACATAGCCGAGCAGCTTGTTGCTTTGATAGGGGTGAGGTGTCCAGAAAAATGGCATGCTGCGCCGTACGTGAATCGCGTTAGTTGATCCATGATAGTAGGCAACTGCATAGATAAACTGCGTAGATACTACGGCCGCCAAACCGATTGCAATAATCCGTGGTGCAGCAAAGAGATTGGCTTCCGCGGCGGCCTTTGCGGTCAGCCAATATAGGCTAATAGTCGCCAAGAAAATTGCTGCGACGCTCAATGATGGGGAAAGCCCGGTGTTTTGTCTGAAGCCGCCCTCCATCAACAGACTGAGCACAAACCAATTCAAGTGCAGTCCTGTTAGAAACTGAATTGATGCCTCAATAATCAGTAAAAGGGAGACCAGCGCGAATAACAACCTGGCGGCTTTTTGGCTAATTTTTGCAGTAAGATTTCGAACGAGAATGAATAGAGCGAGCAGAGCTGTCAGGTGACTGATGACAAGCAACAGACCGGTAAATCCAGAAACAGCGCCAGCGCCTACCGCCATCAGCAGTAGTCCGATAATTGCAACTTCAAAAACGTTGATTCGCATCTCAGTCCTACCCAAGCACGTCGTCGCTTACAACATCACTGTATGCTTCGCCAATCAGCTTTCAGCTGAAAGATGTTTTGTTGCCTCAATATCGGCGGGAAGTCTTCTGCCGCCGGCCCAGAATAGATAGCCCTTAACAAGGGCAACACCAGCACCAATGGTTAGCGCAATTCGAAGGCTTCCAAATCCGTCGCTGAGCATTCCAATTGCAACCGGACCCGCCCCCAAACCTATTAGATTCAGTACGAAAAACAAGAGCGCCGATGTCATGGCGCGCATCCGGGGATTCACAAGACGGTGCAACACAGCAATTGAAGGAGCAAGATAAAGCGTGCCCAGAATAGCCGTGATAAAATAACTGATCAGCATCAACGAAGTGTTGTCGGTGTTAAATGCAAAAACAGCGAAGGGGATACCGGCTACTGCCGTTGCGCCGGGCAACCACAGATACCAGCTCGGATTATTTTTACCTATTTTGTCAGTCAGATAACCGCCAAGGAACGTGCCGATGATGCCGCCTCCACCACCAGTAACGCCCAACCACAGGCCAATTTCAGTTAGCGGAAAATCATGATAACGAACCATGTAACTTGGCATGAAGTTACTGGTGCCATAGCTAATAAAAGCCGACAGCGAACACCCGATTGCAATAAACAAAAATGATTTTAGCTTCAATACATGGGACAGCGTGTCAAAAAATGTGGGGCCGGTATTGCCTGCGACGGATTTGGGCCTCGGCGGCTCAGGCACTGTTGTCCATAAAACCAGTGCGAGAATTATGCCCGGGACACCAACAATGAAGAAAGTGCTGCGCCAGCCGAATGTTTCGCCAAGGTAACCTCCAGCGGAGAAACCGATCACCACGCCGAGATAGAGGCCGGCAGAATAGATCGCCAGCGCAGTCGCCCGCTGTTTAGCCTTAAACATATCAGATATCATTGAATGTGCGGGTGGGCTTCCGCCTGCTTCACCGATACCCACGCCCATGCGTGCAAACAGAAGCTGTACAAAGTTTTGCGCCAAGCCAGAAACCACGGTCATCGCACTCCAGGCGGTCAGGGCGATGGCAATGATGTTGCGCCGGTTGCTGCGGTCTGCCAGTCGCGCGATCGGAATGCCTAGAATTGTATAAAACAGTGC
>JAJFIT010000161.1 GCA_021774775.1 Alphaproteobacteria bacterium
GGCATGAACTCCTTTCCTAAAAGAGGGAATAAGGCAAGGCTTGCAACCAGAAGCGCGGCGGCGCTACTGATCACTGCTTTTTTGCGGCCAAGTGCCCAATTCAGGAGTGGCAGATAGCCCTTCTTGATCCAGGCAACCAGAAATGTGTCTTTTTCTTTCTTCGGCTTGAGGATAAGCGCTGCCAATACCGGAATGATCGTAAGCGTGAGGATAAGCGAACCAGCCATGGCAAAACTGATATTGAGCGCCATGGGCTTGAAGAGCTTGCCTTCAAGGCCTTCCAGCGAAAACAGGGGCATAAACACAACAATGATGATCAGGATCGCGAAGGAAATCGGGTTTGCTACCTCTCTCGCAGCCTCTAGGACAGCAGCTGTCCGATTGACCGTTTCACCAGCCTCGCGGCGTTCTGCCATAACACGAAACGAATTCTCAACCATCACAACAGCACCGTCGACCATCATACCAATCCCGATCGCGAGACCAGCGAGCGACATTAGGTTGGCGGAAAGGCCGACATATTCCATGAAGATGAAAGCGATCAACATGGCGAGTGGCAGAGCCGCAATCACCACAAACGCCGACCTTAATTCACCGAGAAACAGGAACAAAACAATCGCTACCAGAATAGAACCTTCGATGAGCGCATTCGTGGCAGTTGATACCGCTTTTTCAACAAGTTCGGTCCGATCATAAATTGGCTTGATGATTACACCATCCGGTAGCGCCTGTTCCGCAATAGCTACTTTGTCTTTAACAGCATCAACAACGTTCTTGGCATTCTCGCCAATACGGGAAAGCGCCATGCCAAGCACCACTTCCTTGCCGTCCCGGGTGACAGCGCCAAAGCGCAGCGCGGGAGCTTGCAATACCGTTGCTACATCCTTCAGGTAGACCGGCGTACCGTCTTCCACCTTGACAACAATGTTGCCGATATCGGTCTCATTCTGGGCAAGCCCCAGACCGCGCACCAGATATTGTTCTGGGCCCTGATCGATATATTGGCCGCCAACCTGCCTGTTGTTGGCTTCGATCGTTTCCATGATATCACGGTAGCTCAACTCAAATTTGATGAGCTTGAGCGGATCGATTTGCACCTGATATTGCCGCTCCTGACCACCCCATGACATAACATCGTCGACACCGGGTGCCGTGCGCAGGATCAGCCTGATCGTCCAGTCCTGAAGCGTGCGCAAATCCATGTCTGTGGCGGCGTTCGCAAGCGCCTCATCGGCGCGTTCGACGGTGTACCAGAAAACCTGACCAAGCCCCGATGTGTTTGGTCCCATCTCGGGCGTGCCGTATCCATCTGGGATGCGATCGCCAACTTCCGCCAGTCGTTCCATCACCAAACGACGGGCAAAATAGATATCCATGTCGTCTTCAAAGTAAACAGCGACATAAGAAAGCCCAAACAGACTAACCGAGCGGATTTCCTGTACGGAAGGTAATCCGGCCATGCCCGATTCAACCGGAAAGGTTAGCAGTTGTTCCACGTCTTCCGCTGCCAGACCGGGCGATTCTGTATAAATATTAACCTGCACCGGTGTAACGTCCGGAAAGGCGTCGATCGGTACGTTATTGACTGCGCGCCAGCCCAAGAAGCCGACGACAGCAAAGGCGATGATCACCAGAAACTTATACTGGAGTGCGCCCTCTACGAGTTTGTTTAACATTATATCGCTCCTTAGTGGTCATCGCCAATGCTGGATTTCAAGATGAGAGATTTGATCAAAAAGGCTTGCTCGACGACAATTTCGTCGCCGATGGCAAGCCCGGCTCGAACTTCAGTCCAGCCGCCTTTGGAAATACCTGTGTCCAGCGAGGTCGGGTGCAGTTCGTCGCCTTCGCGCTTGAATACGACCTGCTTGCCGTCAAGAAGGACAATGGCGTTGTTTGGCACTGCAATAACAGGGGGGCTTTCGCCGGTTTGGATAGCGACATCAACAAACTCGCCCGCGTGCATGATGTCCGCTGTATTGTCCATCTGGATACGGACAGCAAGAGTGCGGGTTTTTTCATCCACTATGTGGTGAACCTGAACGACGGCTGCGGCTAGGCGTTTGCTATCCTCGATGACCCAGGCTTTTGTGCCTGGTTCAATCCCCGCCGCGATGTCTGGAGGCAATTGTGCCTCGACCCAGATATGTTCCTCGTCGCTTACAGCAAACAGAAGGTGGCCCGGTTCGACAAATTGCCCAACGACAAAATCATCGCTGATCACAGTTCCTGACTGTGCTGCGACAAGGTCAAATTTTCCTGTAGCTGCCGCTGCATTGTCGTCGCTAAGGAGTTTGGCGAGCTGTGTTTCGGTCATGCCGTAAGCAAGAACCGTGGCTATCGCTTGTTGTGCACCAACCTGGGCTTCCAGATAGCGTTGCTCTGAGACAATGTCCCGCCCCAGCCGCTGGGTCCTGTGCCACTCTTTTTCGGCAAGGATCAGGTCTCCCTGCGCTTCAGCCATCTCGACGCTTGAGAGTGTGACGAGCGATTGCCCCTCATTGACGGTATCCCCCATGCGAACATGCCGGGCAATCACCTGAGCCGAAATACGCGGTGTAACCTGTATCGTAGCATATTGGTTGGCTGTGACTTCCCCGGGAGCGGAAATTGTTTGCACCAAAGCACGCGACCTCACGACATCAAGAACGACACCCGCCTTCAGCCGTTCCTCAGCTGTCATTTTTACGACATTTTCCTCGCTGTGTTCGCCGTTTTCTTCCTCCCGGTGTTCATCCTGAGTATAAGCGTGCACGGCATAAATTGCGGGCAAAACGCTACTAAGGCCAGCCTCAATGGCAACAGGCGAGGCAACCAACATAAGGGCAATTTTCATTGAGTTTTTCATTGTAGTGTCTCCAGCCATTCGCCGAGCTTGCCGCCAGCATTTTGCCAGTCGAACCAGGCACTCCAGAGTCGGCCAGCCAGCTCGATGGAAGCCGTTTCTGTTGCGAATGTTTGATTAAGTTGAACGAGATAATCGACGACGCTGATTTCGCGCGCCTCTAACAGCTTTTCCAGAAGGGCACGCTGCTCATCAAGCGGTTCGGCACCCTGGGTTTGCCAGAGCTGCCACGCCTCGGCGGTCGCTGTATATCGTTTCTGGGTCGCATCAAACCGTGCCCTCACCAGCCGATTAACCGAATAATAATTCTGCTGGGCGATTATTAGATCGGCACCGGCTGCGTCCACTTCTGCCTTGAAACTGTTACGGACGGGAATGGGCAGAGATACTGAAAGCCCGACAAGGCTGCTTCTGCCTTCCTCGCCGACCCTGACACCGACAGTGGGATCGGGCATACGGTCAGTTTTGGCTACCTTGATGCGCGCACGAAAAATTTCAGTTTCTGCCCGCGCCAGACGAAGCGCTGGCAACTGTTCATACTCAATACCGTCTGCTACAATGGCAGTATCAAGCGGTTCGCCTTCCAACTTTGGCCAAACTTGGCGATCTTGGCCTACCGTTGCAATTAGCTGCTGTTCCGCAACCGATAATGCCGCGGCCGCTTCGTTTTTGGCTACCCGAGCTTGGACTAGCGCCAGCCGGGCCGTTAACAGCTCAGACCTTGGCGTCTGGCCGGCTTCATTTTGCCGTACCACCAAATTCAGGAATCTTTCGCCTAGGATTTCCCGTTCATTGGCGACAGAGAATGCAAGCAGCGCAGTATGATAATCTGCGAGCGTTTGCATAATTTCTGTCAGGACATTTATGTAAGCCAGCTCATAAGTGGCTTCAGCCGCCTCCACTTCCGCCCGTCCAACACCAGAACGGGCGCGGCGTTTACCGGACCAGTCAAATGCCTGGGATATGCCAATCTCTTTCGTCGTTGACTCAGCGTTTTCATATCCCACTTCCAGCGCAGGGTTGTAAATTGGCCGTGATTGGCCGCGAGCCCGGGCACGGGCCGCAGCAAGTGCCGCCTCGGACGCCTTCAGGGCCGGATGGTTAGTGATTGTCTGTTGAATAAATTCATAGAGGACGGGACGCTTTCGTCCGTCAGCCATTGCCGCGGTCGTCCATTGCAGCATACCTGCGCAACAGCCAATCACCGCGATGCCCACAAGGGCATGCCGCATTTTTTTCATGCTTGATTACTCTCAAAAATAGATATCGATGACGTCGAACAGCTTAAGGAGCGACGTGATTGAATAAACCTGTATTATGAGAGGCGTGTGGGGGGATGAAGTCCAGGCTTGGGATGCAACCCACGGATTATGTTGTTTTCAAACGGGCCGGCCTTGAAGTGACTGGCGACAAAATCATGGGAGGCCCCGGTAGCGAACGAGGCTCCGTGATGAAAAACATGGCAAATACAATCAATATCGACGCTATTGCCTTGCTCGGGGTGGCCGCCAGGCTGAAATTCCTGCGACATATGGCCCGTCGCTTCCCGATTGTCCAGGAAAGCAATATCCAGAACAGGTGCCGTCACAAAAACAAACATCAACAATATTTTGAAATAATTTGCCATCGGCCCCTTGGTTTTTGCCCTTTGGATAGGAAACATTCGCAAACTTTTAGCCATAAATACCCGCTGTGTCATCCGTTATAATCGCTGCTGGCTAAAACACGTTTACGCTCATTTACAAGTTCGCGCCAGGATTGCCGCGTAATCTTGACCGCCGAATGGATAAACAGGCTGGCCATAATACCTGCGACCAAAAGATCCGGCCATGCGCTATTTGTCGCTGCGATGCCTGAAGCCGCCGCTATTACAGCAATATTGCCAATGGCGTCGTTGCGGCTGCACAGCCAAACTGACCGTACGTTGCTATCGCCGTCTTTGTACTTCAGGAGCAACACCGCACTGATCACATTTGCTGCAAAGGCCACAAAACCAATCGTTCCCATCGTCAACGCTTCGGGCACACCCTCAATGAACACCCGGTACACGGTGCTGCCCAACACCCAGGCCGCAATGACAAACAGCGACAGGCCTTTGAACAGCCCTGCTTTTGCCCTTGTCGCCAAAGGCATACCTATTACAATCAGGGAGATTGTGTAGGTGGCACTGTCACCAAGAAAATCGAGCGAATCCGCGAGAAGCGCCATGGAACCGGCAGATAGCCCGCCGGCCAGCTCAACAAAGAACATGGTTAGGTTGATCGCAATGATGAGTTTCAAAACCCGTTTGTAAGCGGGTGACGAGCCGTCAAAGCTCTGATTTGCACTGCATCCACATTCGCCGGACATTTTCTTCCTCGAATCACTGTTCACTCTATGCAAAAAATTCTACATGCTATAGTAACTATAGGAGCAAGGAGAAAGTTAAAATGGCTGATGATTTTATGATTGGCGAACTCGCAAGACGTACCGGCTGCAAGGTGCAAACCATTCGCTATTATGAGGAAATCGGTGTGATGCCGCCCGCCGTGCGTGCCGCCAACAATCGACGCATATACGATGACGCACACCTGGAGCGCCTGACTTTTATACGACACAGCCGTGATCTGGGGTTTTCGCTGGACGACGTCAGAAGTTTGCTGGGGTTTACCGATCAACCGAACAGACCCTGTGATGAAGTTGACGCGATCGCCCGCAACCACCTGGATGAAATTGAGCGCAAAATCGTCTCGCTTCAGCTGTTGGAAAGTGAACTCAAACGGATGATCGAACAGTGTGCTGGCGGGACGGTGTCAGACTGCCGGATTATCAAGGTGCTGGCCGACCACAACCTGTGTACCGAGCACTGAAATCCGGTCCGTCGGCGGGTTTGCTTATCTTATTATAGTCAGCATTCAGCAGTTGTTTCGCCTGCTGCCAGCCGACCAGTTGTAACGGGTGGTTGGAACAGTTTTGCTTATTCTGGACAACTGTTTGACGTAAATCAAAACAGACAGGCCTGCAAAAAGGCATATTAGGTCACAAAGAAGCTGGAAAGCTTATTTGCGGGGGTGCCAAGGTGCACCGAGGCAAAGGATGAATATGTCATCGTTGCCGAGGTCGTTGTCGAAGACGGCTCGCTGTTTCAGCGTTATGAGATCAATCGCCAGACCGGCTGGATGCCGCTGGCTCAATAGATGAGGAGAAGGAAAATGAACAGATACATGCTTATGGCTTTGGCTTTCGCGATAACCCTTGGTTATGGCTCGCTGGCATGGGCTCATCAAACCGATTCCATATATGAGCACCGTATGATGTGGGACGGTGGCTGGCACGGATGGTTCCTGGGTCCTCTGATGATGATCCTGTTCCTCGCGATCGCCGTTGCAGTTGTTGTCCTCATTGTTCGCTGGCTTGGCGGGACTGGGCATAGCAGTGCGGCAACCCCGGCACCCAAACAGTCATCTGCTGTAGCGATTCTCAAGGATCGCTTTGCGCGCGGCGAGATCGACAAGGAGGAGTTCGAGAACAAACGGCGAATTCTCGAAGAATGAGTTCGATTTCATAGCAGTGAGTTGATTTTTGCGCCGTGTCTGGCTGCCGAGTTCCCAAAGCGCAATCCGCGCTAAGATCCGTGTATAGAATATAGACAATAAGGTGCGTGGCAGAAGCTGTTTAAAGTCTACTGACAGGTGATTATGGGTCACAAAGTTTTCTGTGGCTTTATATACTGGCGGTTCGACTTGGCACAAAAATGACTGACCAATATGTTATGCTGTTTGTGTGAGTTCAATCAGGCCAAGGGTGATGCGCTCCCACTTGTCGACAGGTGTTAGTGGCCCAACCGGACAGTAATGTTCCTTGGTCGGCTCAGGAATATTCTTGTGGTTAATGTACTTCATCGCTTCCATCACCTCAAAACGGGTGAGGAAGGTGACGTCAACTTTGGTTTTTTCACAACATTTACTGACCGCCTTCTGGGCACCGCATATTACGACAAAGATCGGGTAATTGGCTCTGATGATCTTGGGATTGCAGCGCAACCTAACTATCCGATCACCTATCTGAGCCAGTTGATCCATCCCTTAGGCCGCAAGAAAAAGTTGACTACGGTGCTCATCAGAAGCCAGCCGAATAGCGCCATTGCGTGCAAGCAACCCGTAGCCGTTTGACAGGACAAATTGATGAAAAAAAACAGGTTTTGTCGCCGCAGCGTCAAACCACAGGTTCCAGTGATGCTATTTTTTAGGTTTGTAATCCCTGCTGGACGAATGTGTGTGCACCACTTTCCAACTGCCGTCTATTTTCCGGAAGAGGAATGTTTGGTACCCCGCTTTGTCGAAAGTTTTACCGCTTTTCCGCACTTTTCCTTTCACGCGTGTGTTCGCGAGGGCCCAGGCAAAGTTGTGCTCAAAATGCACGTCGATATTTGCGAAATCGAGACTTAGAAATTCAAGTGCATCTTTTTCCGGCTCAACGTGATGGGTGACAAGATCGTCAAGTCCTTCATTCTGCCCCCCAGATTCTACGTATCTGGCACCCTCAAAATCAAGAAAATGTTGCCGAAACGGTGTGCCATCACCATTTTCCCAACCATATTTAATATCCGCGATAATTTGTTTTATTGCTTGCTCATCGGCGTCATCAGCGAACGCTGGCAATGTGATTGCCAATAGCAAAAATGTCAGTATTTTTTTCATAATAGTCCCTCCCGATTGAATGCTAGTCCTTCAAAGTGAAGTAATTATGTAGCATTTAGCAAGAAAGAACGACTTGCGCGTCAAAATTCGTGGCTGACCGGCTTCTTGTATAAACGGAAACTGGACCATATAAGTCGAGGCCCCATTTCCGGACTTCAGTCCTTTGTACGACCAAATAATGCGCCCAGTTTATCGTCCGTCTGCCAGTCTGCTATGGCTATGTTCAAGGTGTCGATGAATTCTCTTGTGTCGCTACTGACCCAGCAGGCAACAACCTCGTTGGCGGTATCAATAATAAAATCATTGTTGAACTGATGCCGATCACGGGTTTCAGCAGATTCTGATCTCACACGATCAAATTCATAAGCGACGACAACATCTACTCGTCTTCGTTGCAGAAGATCGAATGCCTTTATGTGGTCGATAGTGCTAATGCGGATAAACTTGTTTTCAGGGTCCGGCTGTTCGGTCAGTTTTTCCAAATGACTAGCGGCTCCAGCAATGGTTTTGCCTGCTAGGTCCGATAGCTTTTCTATAACAGGATCTTCTGCTCGCGTATAAGCGTGCAAATTGATGCGGTTGATGGCATTGGAAAATATGATTTCGTTGTTTGCCATGGCATCCGACGGATAATCTTCCCTGGTGTCGGTTGCAACATAGAGGCAGTCGGCATTGCGAGCGGAAAAGTCCCGGAGGGCGCGCCGATAGGGCAAATATTTGATTTCATGGGAAATGACAGACTTGCGGAGCACTTGTTCGTAAAACTCGTTATGAGGCCCTAATTGTTCATGATGGAAAACGAAGGGTATTTCTCCGCCGATGATGGAAATATGCTCCGCTTTAACCGGGCCTACACATATTGCTACAATAAACCATCCCGCTACAATTCGCCTTGATGTGATCATGTTAGTCATTCTCCCGCTTCGTGACCGCGATGCCCCAGAGGCAGTTTTATGCCTGATGGTTGTTCATTAACAAAGTGTAAATAAACGTACAATTCGTTTTTCGTATGCTTGTTTGTGACTCATTAAATTATTATGAAAATTTTACCATTTGTTAACAGCGGCAAGGTTATTGCTCTCTCTGGGGGTCGCAACTCCGGTGATACTTATGTCACGTTTTGCACCAAATAATAGAAGCCAACATTTATGTGGCTCGAATTTTTGCAGGCACAGCGTGTTGGCAGGCACAGCCTCCAAACTCCTGCACCTAGCCAACCGCCCTTCACTTGCTCGATTTTCACATCAATTTAAACAAATCTGCCTGCCTGTCCCGGGGTTTCTCTCCAGAGAACCGATAGCTCGCAGACATTCAAAACAAAATTATATGAGACGGGAGAAAACTCTCATGAAGTTATTAAGCCGCAAATGGGCAACGGTCTTTGCATTGCCTATTGTAATGCTGGCCAGTGCCATGCCTGCACACGCCGAAACATCAAAAAAAGACATTCAGATTGCCTCGCGCGCTGTGGCGTTCATGACGTCAGCGCCTACCGGTGCTGTCACAGCTGCCGTGGTCTACGACCCGGCTAATCCTGCCTCAAAGGTGGATGCCGATGCAATTGTCGCGGCGATTGGTGGTGGGCTCAAGGCTGGCAAAGCGACCTTGTCTGCGAAACTGGTCGCTACTGACAATCTCGCAGACATGACCGGCGCAAGGGTGGCTTTTATCGCTGACGGAACCGGTGCGCAGCATGCTGCAATTTTTGCAGATGCCTCTGCCCAGTCCATTTTGGTGATTTCAACCGACATGAGCTGCGTTGACGCAGGCAACTGTATCGTGGGCGTTGCCTCCAAGCCAAAAGTTTCCATCGTCGTTAGTAAAGCCGCCCGCGCGGCCGCCGGTATCGATTTTAAACCGGCGTTTCTGATGATGGTGAAAGAAAAATGACCCCGATGGCCCCCATGGAAATTATGAGAAAAGTTATGAACAAGAAATTTATCAGCCTTATCGCGACAACCAGCGCATTTGCACTCTCTGGCGCAGCTTCGGCGCAAACAATCGATTATGGCTCGCTTGAGATGCTGTTCGACGAATCGGTTACCACAAGCGCAACCGGCAAACCCCAGCGCGCCAGTGACGCACCGGTAACAATGGAAATTATCACCGCAGAAGAAATACGCCGTTCGGGCGCAACCGACATCCCCGAGGTGTTGCGTGCATACTCGGGCATGTCAGTGCAGCGGTCTACTATGGGCGGCGTTGATGTCGGCATGCGTGGCTATAACGGCGCTTTCAACGAACGCATTCTGGTAATGATCAATGGTCGGCAAGTTTACCTGGACCACTTCGGTTATGTGGAATGGGCGGCGCTACCGGTCTCGCTTGAGGAAATCCGCCAGATTGAGATCGTAAAAGGGCCCAGTACGGCGCTATATGGTTTTAACGCCGTATCCGGGGTGATCAACATCATTACCTTTAACCCACTCTATGACAATAATGCCCAGGTTACGGTGCGCGGCGGTAACCATGATTATCGCGAAGTGAATGCTACCTATACAGGTAAGCTTACCGACAAGATCGGACTGCGTCTGTCAGGCGGCCTGTGGCGCTCTACCGACTTCACCACGCATCTACATCATATGCAGGAGAACGCTTTGCGCGACGACAGCAAGCGTAACTTTGTCGCGGCCGAAGTGATCGGCCAGCTAACCGACAATATCCAGGCCGGTTTTGAGTTCACCCACAGCGATAGTGAGCAGGGCGAATTGTTTTTCGACAACACCTTCTCATTCAGTGACTATAAGACCTATTCCTATAAGGGCTTCGTTACGGCAGAAACCAAGGCCGGACTTACGGAACTAACTGCTTTCCAGAACACAGCCGACCTGGTGAATACCTCCACGCTGGCTGGTGATGCCGATTTTATTACCATTCCCGTTGATACCAAGGTCACCGTTTTTGAGTTGGACCATTTGTTCAAGGTTGGTACAAAGCATGCGTTTCGTGGCTCTTTAGGTTATCGCAAAAACACCAACCCTACTTTTCCAACCAATCTGGGTGAGCTGACCTTCGATATCTGGTCCGTCGGCGGCATGTGGGACTGGTCGGTCAACGACAAGCTGAACTTTGTCGCCGCCACCCGCTACGATATGCTCAAAATGAATCGCACCGGCGGCTTTCTGCCCGGGTTACCCTTCACTAACGACGACTTTGACCGTAGTATCAATGAATGGAGCCTCAACGGCGGCTTGGTCTACAAAGTTTCTGACAAGGACACATTGCGCTTTACCGTTGGCCGCGGGATCGACTTGCCGTCGGCAACCGAGTTCGGCATCCTGAAGGAAATCACCAACGAGCTGTTTCAGGTCGGTAATCCGGACCTTGAAACATCCATCGTGTGGAACTTTGAAGTAGGTTATGATCGTAGTATCGAGGCCATTGACGGCATATTCCGAGCCTCGGCCTTCTATTACAAAGGCACAAATTTGCAGAATATTCACCAAAATGAGGAAGAAGAACTCCCCGGTGATGTCCACGCTTTCATCGTTGAAAATGCCCTTAACACCAAAGCTTTGGGCTTCGAGCTTTCGCTAAAAGGCAAGGTCAGCGACAATCTCGACTGGTATGCCAATTATCTTTTCGCCGACGTTAAAGATACAAGTGCTGAAGGGATAGAATCAGCCGAGGAAGGCTTCGGCCGATTGGAAGCTGTGGACTTCGAGAATGCCAATCCCAAACACACTTTAAACTTCGGCATGGGATATCATAAAGACCGTTGGTCTGTTGATGTCCGGGGCTCATATACGGGCTCGCGTGCTCAATTGCGTGGCAATCGGCGGCTGGAGGCTGATGAAGCGGGTGACCAGATTGAAATTATTGAGCTGGTGCGTATCCCGATCGATGCCAACCTTCAGCTAAATGCACGCGCTGCGTATAAGTTGAATGACAATTTGACATTGGCTGTTGAGGGTCTTGGGATCACCAAAAAGGAATATACCCAAACATCGCTGGCGCGGATTGAGCGCCGGGTGAATGTTTCGCTCAACTATCGGTTCTAGGAAAAGTGAAAATATGGAGAGAGGTTTGGTCCTCTCTCCAAAAAGGAAACACTATGTTTGATGTGGCAACCACCCCGACTGAAACCGCAAGCAACATCAATGAAACTACAGGCAACAGGAAACAAAAGATGTCTTTTCGGATGAATGATTTACCGCTTTTGCTCAAGGTCAGCATTGCTCCTGCCTTTGCTTTTTTCGTTTTGTTGGCTGTTGCCTATTATGCCAATTTTGGGCTGGCCCGGTCGGCGGCAGGTGTCAGCGAAATTGTTGAAACAGATATGCGTCTCAGTCGTCAGTTGCAGGACGCTAACAGCCAGTTCAAACAGCTCGACGGTGACCTGTATCGCATGATGACCTTTTATGCAGCCGACAGCGAGGCGGTTGATCTGGAACAGGGTGTCGAGGGTCTGAAAAACCAGATCGACGGCATCACACAGGTTTTAGGGTCGATCAAAAGTAATTTCGGTAGTGAAATTGATGTTGCAGAACTCGAATCGGTGGAAGCCGAACTGGTAAAATACGGCGAGGCCATCGATGTTGTAACATCAATGCTGGAGATCGATTTTGCCAGCGCTGTGACGTTTCTTGAGCCATTCAAGGATAATGCTGCATTCGTGTCCGGCATTTTCGATACGTTGTCTGCCAATGCACAACAAAAGTCAGATGTGCGTGCGGCCACCATTCAGGACGGTGTTGCCGACATAAAAACCACATTCCTCATCAGCACAATTGCGGCGGGCCTGTTGGTCGCAGTGCTTTCCTGGCTAATCGGAAAAATGACCAGCAATTCTATCCGGCAGATTGCTGGTGCAACAGAAAAACTGGCGGGCGGTGACCGAACTGTTGACGTTGCCTCGCTCGCTCGCCGCGACGAGCTGGGAACAGTGGTTACTGCGCTTGATCAGTTCCGCGCCCAGATGATCGAAAATGACCAGCTTCAGCAGGAACAGGCTGACATGCGCGAAAAGTCCGAAGCGGAAGAACATCGCCGAGCAGAGGAAGAGCGCCAGGCCGAAGAGCGCCAGCGGGCGGATGACGAACGGCGTAGGGCCGATGCAGAAGCCGAGCGTATGCGCACAATGCAGGAATTGGCGGATTCGTTTGATCAATCGGTTACGTCTGTAATGACCGTGGTGCAGGGTTCGGCTGAACAACTGGATGGCAGTGCGACCGGCGTACAGGAACGCGCTGGCAGCAATAACGAACTGTGTCAGGCACTGTCTACTGTGGCGGAAGATGTTTCATCCGGCATGCAAACAGTTGCAACCGCGACGGAGGAATTGTCGTCGTCAATCAGCGAAATTGCACGTCAGATGGAACAGTCCTCGCGGGAGATCGGCGAAACTGTTACCCAAACACAAGAAACCAATCAAACTGCCAAAGAGTTGGCGACCAGCGCTGAAAAAATTGGCGAAGTTGTTAATTTAATTACAGAAATCGCCGCACAAACCAATTTGTTGGCTTTGAACGCGACAATTGAAGCGGCGCGCGCAGGCGATGCGGGCAAGGGTTTTGCTGTTGTTGCCAGCGAAGTTAAAGGCCTGGCCGCTCAGACCGCGAAAGCGACTGAGGAGATTGCGGCTCAGGTTGACAGCGTGCAATCAGTGACTCGCAGCGTCGTGGATGCCATGGGTAACATTGGCAATCGGATCGATACCATCAACGAAATTGCGACGGCAGTTGCCGCCGCTGTGGAAGAACAGACAAGTGCAACAAGCGAAATCGCCCGCACGGTATCTGCAGCCAACGACAAGGTTACAACACTCGC
>JAJFIT010000162.1 GCA_021774775.1 Alphaproteobacteria bacterium
GTTGCAACATTAAGGCTGAATTTTGACGGTATTTTGATCGTACTGTCACAGCGCGCCAGCATATCGGCGCTAAGGCTGGAGCGCTCGCCGCCCAGCACATATATCGCCTGGGTCGGGTGCTTGAAGCTGGGCAGGTCAACCGCGTCTTCGGTGAGCTCGATGCCCACCAGCTGGCAGCCTTGCGGCACCTCAACGTCTGCGGCGCTCGCATAATTAAAAAACGGAATTTGCTGGTGGCTTTTGCTGGTGTCGGTAAAGTCTTTGGTGACCAGCTCGCCGGTGTGAGCCACCACCTTGGGGTTCACCGCAAAAACAAAGCTGGCACCAAAGGCATGCGCGGTGCGGATAAGGTTGCCCACATTGCCTGCCTTTGAGGCCTGATCGATCCCGATTGCAAAATAGCCGCGCATTAGGATGTTACCTCCGCCTTTGCTTCTTTCGCCAGCACCATGCGCCGGGCGTCCGGGTGCAGGGCGGCAATGATGCAACTGACGACAATGATAATTGACGCCGCCACCAGCGAGGCCTGCAGGTTCCACTCAAAGGCGATACCCATAATAATGCTGGCGATCGGGATAAGCCCGACCGACATAAACATCATGATGCTCATCACCCGGCCCAGCAGTTTTTCCGGCGTTAGCTTCTGAATCCAGGTGGTGAAATGCACCCAGATGAAGCTGTCCGCCGCACCCGAGCAGAAAAACAGCAGCATCGCCCACCAGTAGGGTTCATACAAAACAATCAGGCCAATGGCCGCGCCCGAACCGGTGAAGATGAAAAACATGGTGCGGATCAGGTTTTCGTCGCGCGGGCCTTTGGACATACCGCCTACGACCGCACCCACCAGCGCACCGGAGCCGTAGGCCGCGATGATCAAACCGTAAACAAAGGCGGGCTCAACGAAGCGAAGCTTGGCCAGTGCAGGCAGACCGACAAAAATTGGTGTTTGGAAGAAAAATTCCAGAATGGCGATGCCGATAAAACCAAGCCGCACCGCAGGCACCGACCAAACCCATTTGATCGCTTGCTTGACCTCGCCCAGCATTGATTTTGGCTTTGCCCCATCTTCGTCTTGTTCGCCGTCCAGCGAGCGGGCGCGCACAAACAACAGCGAGACAAAGGAGAAGGCAAATGTCAGCCCGTCAATGAAAAAGGCGCGGGCGAAACCGGGGCGGTTGGAGGCGTAACTGGCGGCGTCCAGCCCCACATCGTGACCAACGGTGGTTACCTGCCCCGCAATAAGCAGCCCGGCCAGCGCAGGGCCAATGATAACCCCGACCCACACCGAGCCCTGCACCAGCGCATTGCCTTCTTTCAGGTCGTCTTTCGCGACAACCGACGGCACCATGGCGGTGTTGGCGGGGTAGAAAAAGGCATCGGCCAGCCCAAACAACAGGGCGACGGCAAAAATAACCGGCAGGTTTATCTGATCAATGTGCAGCAGATAGGCCAGCAGCATAACAAGCACACAGCGCACCAGATTGGACGCGATCATGACAAATTTGGGGCTGGTACGGTCCACCACCGCGCCACCCACCAGCATCGCCGCCGCGCGCGGCAGGCCTTGGGCTGCAAAGACAAAAGCCGTGAGCGCCGGGCTGCCGGTGAGCTGCAGCACCAGAAACGGAAAAGCGATCATGCTGATGTGGTCGCCGACAACGGAGACAAATTCACCGATCCAGTAGATAGAGAAGTTCCGGTCTTTAAACAGTTTCAGCATTCGAAGGCCCAATCAAAAAACAGTGTGCCATCTAACGAGGTCTTCCCACGAGCGGCAAGAGGCGATAGGGTCGCCGCCGAACGGCAGCAAAAAGAGAACAAGTGTGACTGACAAAAAAGCAACAGGCGTAACCCCAGAGCAACAGCCAACAGAGCAACAGCCAACAGGGCAACAAGCGGACTTTACCGCCGACGTTTCTGAAAAGAAGAAGCCAGCCGGGTGGATCAAACCGGTTATTGAGTTTGGCTCGCTGATCAGTTTTTTCATCGCCTTTCGCATCGGCGGCATATACGCCGCCACCGCCACATTCATGGTTGTGCACCCATTGTCGATGCTGGCAGCGAAAAAATTCCTCGGCCATATTGCCAAAGTGCAATGGTTTACACTGGTAATCGTGATGGTGATGGGCGGCCTGACGCTGTACCTGCAGGACGAAACGTTTGTTAAAATGAAACTGACGGTTATCAACAGCCTGTTTGCCGGCATCCTGCTGTTTGGTTTGCTGACCGGCCGCCTGTTTTTCAAAAGCCTGATGGAATCGGCGCTGGAGATGCCCGACGAGGGCTGGCGGCTGATCACCCGAAACTACATCATTTTTCTGGCCTTGATGGCCGGGGTGAACGAGGTGATATGGCGCAATTTTTCCACCGATACCTGGGTGAATTTCAAAACATTTGGCTATATGGGCGCGCTTGTGGTTTTCACCATTGCGCAGGCACCGTTTCTAGCAAAATACCTGCCATCAGAGGACTAGCCGCCAGCAGTCGCCAGTACCTTGCGGCACAATTCGGGCAGCATGCCCGCAAACCCTGCCTTCTCGGTGGGCAGCGCAACAAACTCCCAGCAGCGCTTATTTTTAGACCAGTCAACGGGCACAAATTCCTCGCCCGACAACCAGAAAATCCTCATGTCCATTTCCGCGAAGAAGCGAAAAAAATCATCTGCGGTATAACCATAAACATTGGCTGACGCCTGCCGGCCGTTTTCAAAAACCACCAAAGGTCGGGATTTTTTCAGGCATTTCCGGGTGCCCATCAGGGCATGAAGTTCACCGCCTTCGATATCCAGTTTAATCGCAGAGACTTTCCTGAACAACGGCAGCTTGCTGTCCAGCGTCGCACACTTGACAGTGACCGTTGTCAGGCCGCCCTCTTCGTCATCAAACGGCGTGCCGCGCCGCTCAAGGCCGCTAAAGGCCGGGCGATTTTCAAAATAGTTGAAGCTGGCCGTGCCTGCCTGTTGCGACAACGCCAAATTAAACAGTTTCACCTGACCGATGTGTTGTGACTTCAGCTTCTTCTTCAACGCCGCATACAGGGGCTTGATCGGTTCAAAGGCATATATTTTGCCCTTTGGCCCAACGGCATCGACCATGGGAAACAGGTGCACGCCGCGGTGTGCCCCCACATCTACGGCGCAGTCACCAGGCTTCAGCCAAGCCTCATAAATTTCCTGCACTGTGTCTTCAAACAACTGTCCTACATCTACACCGATTTCTTCCGCCACCCGGTGATAGTCGGCAATAATATCAGTCATGCCGCGGGCCTTGGCTGGTACGCTACGCAGATTGGGAGGATATAACCAATGTTATACATTTTCCCAGCCTTCCGGGTTGATGAAAGGCGCAAAGCCGGTTTTCCCGCGCACGCTGTCAAAATGGTTGAGCACCCAATGCACACTTGGGAAGGCAAGGTCGTCCCACGGAATGTCATCCCAGTTGAACAGGGCAACTTCCAGGCTTTCCAGCCCCGGTTTGAATTCCGGTTTAGCCAGCACGGCGCGGTACATCATATGCACCTGGCTGATGCGCCGCACCGAATAGACCGCCAGCAAGTCGGTGATTGTGATATGCGCGCAGGCTTCTTCCATCGCTTCGCGCGCCGCGCCTTCGGCGGGGGCTTCGCCCATTTCCAAAAACCCTGCCGGAATGGTCCAGCGGCCTTTCTGCGGATGAATAGCCCGGCGGCACAATAAAATTTGCTCACCGTGGGTTACCACAGCGCCGGCAATAATTTTGGGGTTCTCGTAGGACACAAATCCGCAGTCACGGCATACCAGTCGCTCATGGTCGTCGCCGTCGGGCACGGCGCGGTGAAAATGATCGGGAGTGAAAGGCGGGTTTGACATGACCCTAATGTGGCGCGCAGGCGCGGCTTCGTCCAGTAGGGATTAGAATTAAATCGTTAAACCAGAATATTGATGATCTGGCCCAGGGGCTGGTCCCGCGTAATCAGGCTTTCGTTGGAAATCCGCCCCAGTGGTGCCTCGCGGTTTGAGCCGGTGAACTCGGCGACCCGAAAGCTTGCACTATCGATCTCTTGCGCGGTTGAAAGCTTGCCGGCACTGCTGTTGATTTTTACCGGAAGCCGACGGTCAGGAGAGGGAATATCCGTGCGAGCGGCAATGCGTTTACCGATAACATCTTGCGGGCTGGCTGATGAACTGTTGCCAGCGGCAGAAAACGGGCGCGGCGAAATTTTGGCCTTTGCTTTGCTTGCTTGCAACTGCGCCTGCAATGCAGACGTGCCGGGATTAACATCAACCATGGTCTTTAAACCCTAATGATATTGTGTGAGCCAATTCAGCGAGAGGAAGGCCTACGTATTCTTCGTGCCTTGCTGTGGCTTTCTCCGGTGACAACGTAAAGTCAAACCGTAAAAGCAACGTTAAAGATCATGATTCTATTTCAGATTGTCAAGGAACGCCTGCAATTCCGCCGATTTTTCGCCGGGATTCGCCGAAATACCACTATTAAGTGCATCAATTGCACCTTTTTTGTCACCCATTGTCAGTTTTGAGCGCGCAAGCATCAACCAACCGGTGGTATCGGTGGGGTCCGAGTCGAGTTGGGATTCCAGTCGCGCAAGCATTGAATTCAGGAACGCCTCGCGCTCGCTGTCGCTCATGCCGTTAATAACCGCAATGTCCTCCTCGGACAGTTCTGGCGGGTTGACCCCCAACTCGCTCAACTGCCGCTGCAGCGTTGGCATCCAGGGTGCGTCGGCGGTTGACCGGTCCGCCAGTGATGTCCACACCGCGCGGGCTCTTTCCTCCCTGCCAGCCTGCAAATGGGCAAGCCCCAGATAATATTGCCCGGCAGGATGGTCAGGTGCAATGTCCAAAACAGCCGCGAGCACCAGTCTTGCCGCAGGCGTTATCTGGCCGCCCGCGTGCGCCATGTAGGTCTCGAATTCCTCGATCCGGTATTTGGGCTCACCGGGGTTCAAGCTCGCCAACGCCGAATAGGCCGATGCCGCAGCCGGGAAATCCCCAATTGCACTGGCAGTTTGTGCCAACACCAGCCACCCTTGACTATCGCGCGGGTTTTCCGCCAAATGGGCTTTCACCTGTTCGGCTGCCTGCCCCATGGTGATGCCGCTTTCCTCCAACAACTGGTTCGCGGCCACTTGCCGCCCGGGCGGCGGTGCGGCCGGTGTGTCCGGCGAGCCCCGCAATATATATAGAACGGCGGTAAATCCGATCAGCAATAACACCGCCCCGCCATATGCGGTTGGCGTAAAGCTGGTGTTAGAATCAGGCACAGACTCGCCGAGCGAGTCGCTAACCGAGTCGACTGTCGAACTATCTGTTCGCGCGCTGGCGCGTAGCAACCTGCGCTGCACTTCCAGCCGTGCGGCCTGAGCCGAACCAGCGTCGATCATCTCGCGCGCCACATCAGCATCAATTTCAGCCAGCTGCGCCCTGTAGTGTGCCACCGGATCGACGGCCATGCCGCCAAAGCCGTCAGATCGGCGTCTGGAAAATAGCACCAACAACCCAGCAGCCATCATAAGCGTAAACAGCAGCCAGATCATTTCCTGTCCTCCAGCAGCTGCGCCAATTTTGCTGCTTCCTCGTCAGACAGGGGTGCTGGTACCGCCCCGCGGCGACCCCTGCCCCGCAACACAAACAAAACAACCAGCACCACCAGAAACGGTGACGCCCACAGAAAAACTGTTGACGATTTTAACGGCGGGCGCAGCAACACCCAGTCACCGTAACGGTCCACCATATAAGCACGCACATTGTC
>JAJFIT010000163.1 GCA_021774775.1 Alphaproteobacteria bacterium
TTTGATGGCATCCAGCGCTGTGGCGTGGCGCAGGGTAATTTCAAAGACCCGCACCCCGGCCTCATACAGAGCCCGGCACACATCCAGCGCCTCCTCCACACTTTCAAATGCCAGCACCGGCATAACCGGTGACTGCGATAATACATCCTGAACGCTTGTCATTTACCTTGCCTACCTTGCATCTTGCCTACTTGGGTTAAAATATCGACCCGCCAACATCGGCTGCCGCCACTGTACCCCGCATGGTCTTGAACAAGTCGCGACCATAAGTCTGTAATTGTGTTGGCCCCTTTGAGGCCGTTCGTGCCGCCAGTTCATCCGCGCCCACCAACAAATCAAGAACGCTGTTTTCCGGGTCCAGCCGGATGACATCACCGTCCTGAATTTTTGCTATCATACCGCCTGATGCCGCCTCGGGCGACACATGGATCGCTGACGGCACCTTGCCCGACGCACCGGACATGCGGCCATCGGTCACCAGCGCAACCTTAAAACCCTTGTCCTGCAATACACCAAGGCTTGGGGTCAGCTTGTGAAGCTCGGGCATGCCGTTGGCCTTGGGACCCTGGAAGCGAATTACGCCGACAAAGTCGCGTTCCAGCTTTCCGGCTTTATAAGCCGCAAGCATCTCGTCCTGATCTTCAAACACCAGCGCCGGGGCTTCCACCAATCGATTTTCGGGCTTGACCGCGGATATTTTCATCACTGCCTGACCGAGCGCGCCTGTCATAACCGCGAGGCCGCCTGATGGCTGGAACGGATCTGACGCTGTCCGGACAATAAGTGTTTCTTCGGACTGCGCGGGCGAAGCTTTCCAGACAAGGCCACCATCTTCAAGCCTCGGCATCGCGGCAAAAGGTTGCATGCCCTTACCCACCACTGTCTGAATGTCGCCATGCAGCAAGCCAGCCGACAATAGCTGTGAAATAACAAACGGCGTGCCACCGGCATCGTGAAAAGCGTTCACATCTGCAAGGCCGTTGGGGTATACCCGCGCCAATAGCGGTATAATTTCAGACAGGTCGGCAAAGTCCTGCCAGTTAACCTGAATACCAGCCCGCGCCGCGATAGCGACAATATGCAGGGTGTGGTTGGTGGAACCACCGGTGGCCAACAGGCCAATAATTCCATTGATGATCGATTCGGCGGTGACCATATCAGCCAAGCCAACTTTATTGTCGGCGTTACTCAGGTTAACCATGGCATCAGCGGCAGCACAGTCCAGCGCAGTGCGCAGCGGGTCTTCCGGGTTAATAAAACTGCTGCCGGGGAGCTGCAGGCCCATCATCTCCAGCATCATCTGGTTGGAATTCGCAGTGCCATAAAATGTGCAGGTGCCCGGGCTGTGATAGGCTTTGCTTTCGCTTTCAAGCAGTTCGGTGCGGCCCACCTCGCCGGTTACATATTTCTGGCGCACCTTAACCTTTTCAGAGTTGGAGATGCCGGTGGGCATCGGCCCGGCGGGCACAAAAATAAACGGCAAATGACCAAACGACAGCGCCCCCATCAGCAAGCCCGGTACGATTTTGTCGCAGATACCAAACAGCATGCCGCCGTCAAACACATTGTGGGTCATGGCGATGGCCGTCGACATGGCAATAACATCACGGCTGAACAGCGAAAGTTCCATACCGCTCTGGCCCTGGGTCACACCGTCGCACATGGCCGGAACCCCGCCTGCCATCTGCGAGACCGCCCCTGCGTCATCAAGCGCTCGCTTCATCTGATCAAGTTTGGCGTGGTAGGGCTGGTGCGCGGAGAGCATGTCATTATAGGAACTGACAATGGCAATGTTGGCCACACCGTCGGCGATCAACTCCGCCTTTTCGCTTTCCGAACAAGCCGCAATGGCGTGGGCAATGTTACCGCAGGAAAGCCGTGGCCGCGCCCGACCCTGGTCGCGCATGGCATTGATGCGTTCCTCATACTCCCTGCGGCTGTCAAGGGAGCGCTTTTTTACCCGTTCAGTGATCTCTAGCAGTTTCGAATTGATCATTTTTTCTTCCAAAAAAGGCCGTTACGGTGCCCAATATATATCAAACGGTTTCATTTTGTGCAGCCGCCCAACCGGCAGGTCAGAATTTGGCTGCAATGCCTCTTCCAGCACTTGTTTTTTCTCCGCACCCGTAATCATCAAGGTCACATGCGGCGCGCGCGCAATCGCCGCTGCCGACAGGCTCATGCGCTCAATCTCATCGCCTGTTACCTCGCTGCGCACGGCCTTTAGGGCAACACAAGTTTCTGCCGCAGGGTCAAAAGCGGCTTCAAGGCCTTCCGCGCCGGGAAACAAGGAGGCGGTATGGCCGTCCGGGCCAAGACCCAGCAAAATACTGTCAAAGGGCTGAACCAACCTACTATAGCGCAGATTGACCGCCGTTGCCGCCTCAACTGCTACGGCGTGATCTGTCTTCATGCCGGCAATGGTAACCGCTGCTGCTTCGCCGCCCTGAAGGTTAGCCGCCACGAAAGCTTCATTGGACCGCGGGTGATCCAGTGGCACCCATCTTTCATCAACCAGGGCAACATCGATTGAGCCCCAAGGCAATAGTCCATTTCGCATCGCCTGAAACAGCGGCGCAGGTGTTGATCCGCCCGACACGGCCCAACTGGCGCGCCGCCCTGTGGCAACTGCCGCCGACAGCCGGTCACTTATCACCGACTTTAATGCAGTAACCATAGCTTCGCGGTTATCGAACCGGTGCCAGTTAGCCATTGTCCAGTCGCCCATCTGGCTCGTAAAACCATTCTCTGCCATCGCGCATCATCAGATCATGGGCTTCATACGGCCCCCAAGTACCCGCTTGATAGGTCTTGAGCGGCAAAGAAGACTGCTGCCAATGGCCGATAATGTTGTCAACCCAGCGCCAGGCATATTCCACCTCATCACGGTGTACAAACAAACTTTGGTCGCCGCGCGCTGCGTCAAGAATAAGCCGCAGGTATGGCCCCAGGCGGGCACCATCATCGGCGACCACATCCAGATTCATCTCAACTTCCTTGAGCGTTTCCGTCGCAGAACCATGATTTTTCACCATCATTCGCAGCGCCAGATGATCTTCCGGCTGCATTCGAATGATAAACCGATTGGGATTGATATGCTTGCCCCACCCCGCATGCGGCGAATGAGGGATAGGCTTGAATTGAATAACTATTTCTGCAAACCGGTCAGGCAGTCTTTTGCCTGTTCGCAGGTAAAAGGGCACATTGGCCCAGCGCCAATTTTCGATGTAGGCCTTCAGGGCTACAAAGGTTTCCGTGTGGCTTTCATTGTCCAGTTCAAGATCGCCGCCGTACGAGCCAACGGCTTCGCCCGCCATTGCGCCAGCGCCGTATTGGGCCCGAACAACATTTTCGTCAATTTCCGGTCCGCTATATTGTTTGAGCGACTTCAAAACTTTTAATTTTTCTTCACGGATGCTGTCGCCGTCGAGCCGTGCCGGTGGCTCCATGGCAACAAGGCACAGCAGCTGCAGCAAATGGTTTTGAACCATGTCGCGCATCGCGCCGGTACCTTCGTAGAACCCGCCGCGCCCCTCAACACCAAGGTCTTCCGCGATGGTTATCTGAATATGGTCAATGGTGCGCGCGCTCCATAGCTCTTCAAATAAAATGTTGGAAAAGCGCAGGGCCAACAGATTTTGCACCGCTTCCTTGCCCAGATAATGGTCAATCCGGAAGGTTTGATCCTCTTTAAAACAGCGACCCACATCTTCGTTGATGGCTTGAGCAGATTCCAAGTTGTGCCCCAGCGGCTTTTCCAACACCACGCGGGCGCGGTCGCCGTTCAAGCCGTATTCGCCCAGCAACTGACATGTACTGGTAAACACCGCTGGCGGCACGGCCAGGAAATGCACAAGCGGGCGGTCGTCATCGCGGCTTAACAAAGCTTTAAGCGCTACCCAATCGTCGCCGCCTTCCATCAGACCAACTTCAACAACAGTGACCATTTCAGAAAAGGCTGCCAGCGATTTACCCTCGACACCGCACGCTGGAACATTCACGCCGAACAATTCCTTCAACCAATCCAGCTGCGAACCGTCCAGGGCTGACCGCGATGTCAGAATAACCCGGCTTTCGGGGTGAACCCGCCCGGCGACCACACCCGCATAGAGCGCAGGCAGTAGTTTTCGCCGGGAAAGGTCGCCGGTACCGCCAAAAATTACGAGGTCAAAAGCATCTTGCATTGTCTGTCATCCAAATTATCTGGTCTGCGTTTTGGGTACGGTCAATTATCCGTAGGCACCAATTTTCAAGGCAATCAAACCACTTAACGTCAACACCAGCTGGTATGCCTGATCCAACTGGTCAAAAATATCGCGGTGTACCGCTGCGTAGCCCGAGGTTTGGCCGCCCGCATAACTTGCGGGTTCGCCGTATCCTTCTTTTTCCTGCTCCTGCGACGATTCAGGGAAAATTTCCCGCAGGCGCTCGAGGGTTGATGGCACTTCAAGGTGCAGCAATTCCACCAATAATTCCTCAAGCGAGAAATCGAAGCGGCTGGAGAATTGCGGCACTTCCATCGACTTGACAAAGATGAACTGGATCAGCCCGATACGCATTTCATGCAACTCAAACAGCTCCCGGTCCACCCCCTTGATATTCAGGACTGAGGTGTCGCAGTCTTCAGCCAGACAGTCTGTCATCATACCGGCGTCGCGCCTGAGCTTGCGAATGTTGGCGTCAATGCTGTCGCTGTCAAACAGGCCTTCAAGAATGCCGGACAGACGTCGCAGGCTGGTCCTTTGCTCGCTGGTTGTCGCAGCATCACAGCGATCCAGCCAATAACCAGGGCTCAAAAGCTTGGCATAGGATTCTATGATCCCCACATCGGAGCGCGCCAGTGCATGCAGCGCCATGCTGGTTACCATTTTCAGCCGGTCTGACTGGGCATGGACCGCATTAAATTTGTCCGGTGCGCGCTCAATCGCTGTGCCAAGACCGCCGCATGAGTTTGCCAGATAGCCCAGCTGCTGCATCACCGCATTGTGCGGGATTGCCCTGATCTGCGAAATGCGTTCCAGCCGCTGATGCAGAACGCTGCCGCTTTGTCGGCGCAGCGACCGCGAACCGGTGGGATACAACAAACTGCGGCCAATGGAATCGATCATGCGAATATAACCGGGGTGGTCAGTCAATTGGTTCTGGTACTCTACAAGTGTCAGAAAGAAATCCAGCGACCAGCCTTTTTCACCGTACAGCCGATCATCGTCGGCATTATGGTGGGCAAAACGGACTTCGAGAAAGTCTGTCAAAGTCGCCAGTGCAGTGTCTTCGCTGAGAAACCATAAAAAACCTTCCCCGCCCTGGAAGCTGACTTCATGTTTTTCCGGCCTTGATAGTTCGGCCAAGGCTTGGCGCACGCGCGGTGGCTGGGTATAGAGGAAGCGCTTTTTGAGCGATTCCGGGTAGGCACCGCGCCCGATAGATTCGCCGTGGGTATCAAAAAACAACAGCTGCACGCCGCCAAGGCCGCGCGCTTTCCATAACCGGATCAGCCGCAGTTTAAAGCGTTCAATCGCCAGCGTCGCAGCTGGTTGGCCTATATATCTGCCGCTATCGGAAAAACCCAACTGGAGACAAAACCGGCCCTGCTTTTTGATGTATGCAAGAAAGTACGGATTATCGAGCAGCTCGGCAATAACCCGGTCACCACGCTCAAGTCCGATGGCAGTTTCAAACAGCGGCGAAATCTCCACATGATCATCAACCCCAAACAGTTTGGCGTAATAAAGCGCGGCCAACAGGGTGAAAGGAGTGTCGGATTCTGCCACCAACATGCGTATGGGAGTTGCCGCATCAAAATGCTTTTGGAACTGCGCCGCCATCATAAAAACCCTCTTGGCGGTTGTACGTTCAGCGGCCAGCACCCCGTAGTGGATTGTCTGAGGTTTCACCGTTGCCAGCTTGTCAGAAATAGCCGACAGGAAATGGCGCCGCATGGCGCTTTGGTCAGGCGCGTTGGTCAAGTTAATTTCTGGGCCCATCGCGTTATGCAGTTGCGCGGCATTCAGGCGAAAATGAATATGTGACAAACCCAGCCCTACCGAACGCCATTCGGTCGACAACAAAGCGACATCGCGCCAGGCATCCGGCGCCAACGGCAAGTCCAACAGCCCGTCCAGCGCACCGGAAATTGCGTCCCGGGCTGATTCTTTGACCTTTTGGTTTTCAACTGCCAGCGTGTTGAACTCTTTTATCGACGCGTCATCGTCCTGGTAGCCAGCCAACGCATCCTGCCCCAACTGGAAACAGTGCATCAGCTGCGCAAATCCAGCCTTCAGTGCTTCGATATGCGGTGCAGCCTCGTCGCTATCAAGTGTCAGCGCTTCGGTAGCTGTAATGCAAAGTTCCAAGCCCGCAGTCGCGGTTTTGTACCGGAATGACAAGCCCAGAGACCAATTAATATCGGTGCGACCGTCCAGGTCAAACCCAACCCAACTGGCGATTGTGGCTAATCGCGGCCGGAGCGAGCGGTACTCATCCGGATACAGAACAGCCGCGCGGTCAAACACAACCTTATACAGGGTCCTGAGACTACGCCGCATGTTACCCAGCGCCACATTGGCATAATCCAGCTCTTCATACAGGGTAGGAGACCGGTCAGGATGAGCCTGCTTCAGGCCGTGAGCACGCAGTGCCTTCACTGCCGCCGCGTCGCCCTTGGGCAGCGCATTCATGAAAGCACTGGCAGCAAGCCATGCATCTCCGGACATTGAGAATGTCGGATGCGCTGTAACCACAAAGCCCGCAACTTCATCCTCCACGAGGCTTTGGAATGCGCCGAAAGGTACTTTCTCTCCCGCGGCGTTGTAGGCAAGCCCATCCACGAGCGCCGTGAGACGGGCGATATTTTTGCTCCGCTTCGGACTGACCCATTGACGGGTCATCGCCAGCAGGCGTGTTTCTATCAGCGGCAGTCCTCTTTCGGCCAGATTGTCCGAAATATCAGCAAGGCTTTTGGACCCAGCCAGCAGTTCAGATGCCAATCCGTATGCTTCGGACAGGTGTTTGCGGCGCATTTCGCCGTTTTTTGTGACGTGGTTTGTCATGTTTTTTTCATTTCATTAATCAGTAATCCGCAGCCTGCCAAGATTCCCAAACCCTTTATTCATCACCCCTTGGTCGATGCGCGCAGCATCAACTCAAAAGGCAAAATTTCACGTTCAGCCAAACGGTGCTTTGGTTCAGTACCGTTGTCAGAATTTTCGTTTTTCGCGCCTGATATATCCGTCAGCAAACGTTCGGTCGCGGTTTGGCCAATTAACTGAATGGGCTGTTTAACTGTGGAGAGACCCGGCCACAGCTGGCGTGACACAGGCGTGTCATCGAAGCCGGCGACAGCCAGGTCGCCCGGAATTGTCAAACCCTTCTGGTAAGCCACATGCATAACACCGGACGCCATATCGTCATTGCTGGCAAAAATAGCGGTCGGCCTGTTTGGGCCGGACAGTAACTGTTTCGCGGCTTCAACCCCGGAACTAAAATGAAAATCACCACGCGCGATAAAACTGTCGTCAAAGGGAATACCCGCGGCAGAAAGTGCGGCGCAGAACCCCTCATACCTGAGGCACGAACAAACATGGTCGGCAGGCCCTTTGACAAAGCCAAGCCTGCGATGGCCTGCCCCTATCAAATGACGGGTCATTTGCTGTGCTGCTGCCGCTTCGTCGATATGAACAGCGGGGCCGCGCCCGGTGCCCGCCGATGACACAGAAATGAACTTGACGCCACTTTCCAACAAGGCGTCAACAAGCGCCGTATCGTCAGATAATGGCGGCGACAAAATAATGCCGTCAGGTTGGGTAGAACCTATCCACCCAAGCACATCTGCCTGCATGTCGGGCGCTTGCTGCATCACTGGAAATAATGCCAAACCGTAATGGCGTTCCCGGCAGGTACGCAAGATACCGCGTTGTAGCTCACCCAGAAAACTATCGCTAGCATTGCCGTACAACAGCCCGATCAGAAACGACCGTCCGCCGGCCAAACCCCGCGCCGCAAGACTGGGTTTATACCGCAACTGTGTGATGGCCTGTGCAACCCGGTCTCGGGTTTTTTCGCTAACGTTGGGCTCCCGGTTCACCACGCGGGAAACCGTTTTTATCGAAACGCCCGCCATAATAGCCACATCACTGATGGTAGCCGCAGATGTCATAGCCTGGTTCCTGTCATGGTGCAGTCGACAATTTGATGCGTGGATGCACACTATCTGGCATTCAGTATCTGCCAATCTTGAAGCTAAATCACTATATGGTTATTGACAGCGCTGTCAATGCCGGTTATCGATTTGTACATAAGATTCCAATCGTATAGCAATGGCCGCATCCTGTCCAACCGTGGCCCGTGAACGGTAGACACACAGCCAATGACAGACGACAAGAGCATCCAGCAAGTTATGGTCGCCGACATAGGCGGTACCAATGCCCGTTTTGCGGTGGCAACTTTGGATGCCGGGTCAAGTCCAGGGGTCGCGCCGCGATTGATCGAGCATTATGCCGGATATTCCTGCGCTGACTTTCACGATCCGCTTTCTTTGGTCCAGACCTATATCGATGATTGCCCCATAAAAAACATCACGGCGGCCTGTTTTGCAGTTGCAGGCCCGGCAGACGGCACAAAAGCCTATCTGACCAACTTGGGTTGGAATTTTGATGCCGTCAAATTAACCGGCGACCTGGTGCTGAATAACATCATCGTTGTAAACGACTTTGCCGCACTGGCGCGGTCGGTTACTACCCTGAACCCCGACAAAGCGATCCCGCTGCATCAGCCAGCCAGCCCTCCACCCGCAGGACCGATGAGCGTGATGGGTCCGGGAACCGGATTTGGCGTCGCCCAGGTTTTACTGAAAAATAAAAAGGTAACGGTGATTCCTACTGAAGGCGGTCACAGTGCCTTTGTCCCAGCCGGGGCGATGGAGATCAAAGTATGGAATATGATCCGGGCCAGCATGGGCCGCATTACGGTAGAAACGCTTTTGTCGGGTATCGGCATTCTCCGCATTTACCGTGCGGTTTGCAGTCTGCATGACCTGACGCCGTTGAATTATGAACCCAGCACAATCAGCCAACTGGCGATGGAAGAAAACGACCCCATATGTGTGGCTACTCTCAAAGTTTTTTGCACCATGCTTGGCGGTGTGGCCAGTGACATTGCCATGACACAAGGGGCCGTGGGCGGCGTGTTTTTGGGCGGAGGAATTTTGCCGAAAATCGCGAACTTTGTGCAGCATAGTGAAATTGTAAAAAGCTATCTGGACAAGCCGCCAATGGAAAAATATGTCGAGCAAATTCCATTGACTTTGATTATCGACCCGGAGGCTGCCCTTATCGGCGCGGCTTTGTTGGCTGAAGAGGCGATCTCGGAAAGCCCACGGCCCTAAAGATAGGGCCTAACGGCGCTACGTGGTTCAAGGCTGTTTTTCAACTTCTTTCCCGGTTAATAAACTGATGCGCTGCTCATCAAACCTGGCGACGGACTTTACCGCAGTTTTGTATGGATCCTTCGCCTTTTCCAGCTCGCCATTTTTGATAATTACCCGGCGGTGTTCGCCGTGAATGCGCCAACTGTCCTCGGTTTTGAAAATATAAAGCAATTCACCCGGGGTGGTAACGACATAATAGGGTGCCTGCGAGGTAAGCGGCAGGTTTCGTGAATAGCGCGGAAAGTAAAAATTCAGACTTTCCTGAGTTACCGGCCCCCTGATGCCACCAATGATGCAATCGATGAACGTCGTGTCGCTAACCTCAGACCCAAGCATTTCAGCGCAAGTTAAATTGCAGGAAATGAACTCACTGCCGTCAATATCGCAGGCGCGAAACCGGGCACCGGAAAAATCACACTTGAAGAAAATAGCGCTGGAGACCATCAAAAGATGGAATTGAGCTTCACTGAAATCACAATTAACGAAAATTGTGTCTGACCAGTTCAGCACACTGCGAATTTTCAGCGCACTTATGCTTTCCTGTGCAAATTGCTCCCCTACGACCAATTTGTGTGAAGGGAAAGTTTTAGTTAGCGTTTCTAAATCCATCGTCAACCCCGCCGTACAGTGTTTGTGGTTACAGAGTGATAGCATCTCCAGATCAACACTGTATCCACAAGCCATTGTCATTCGGTAAAGGTTTGATTCAAATTTTAGCTAATTTTAATCATATGTACTTTGCACACCCGGCAATGGACCTGACCATACCATCCTCGGCGCCTTATAGTTTACCGGCAGTAGATTTGGGTGCAGTTATCCGCCACGCCGACCTGCGGGCCTGTCCCGTCTCCATAAAACAACCGCTGCCGGGAAATCCAACAGCGGCCAATGTATCATCAGAAGAAAATACGCCTTTTTAAAGACATGCAGACCCTGCAGCTATTAGCGTCTGATCGGATCCTCGCACAGTCCGGCCAATTCAGCAGGCGTTAGCCCCAGTGCATTTACCACGCTATTATAGAAATCAATCTCAAACGGGTTAACCTTGCCGTCAATCCGGATCAACTGCGCCAAAGAATTGACCACAAGCTGCCGATCGGCCAAATCTATTTTCGACCGGATTTTAGACAGATATTTCTCAATCGTTGCTTCTTTGTACAAGTCGGAGATCGCGGCAATTCGAATATCCTGCACGCTGACATCTGAGCCGGTCGCGTCTTTAATGACGCCCTGCGCAACTTCAACCTCAACCGGGTCAATATTATGATCAGCGCTGGTCGCCCGCGCCAGTGTCATCAACAACACTTCTTCAACGAGCGCTTTTTTGTCGTCTGCAGACAGTTCCTTGTCCCCAAACCGGAAAAATTCCATGATGTGGCTCAAACTTGAGATGCTCATTGTTGCGTCCTTCCCCTATTCAAAAACCGTGCAACGACCACGCCTTTGATTTTTGATTTTCCCTAATGGCATCATCTGAATAAATGAACCCAGCAATTCAGACAGTGCATCTTAACATTGATACCACCGCAAAACCGGCCTCGGGTCAAGCATCTGTCTGTCCAAAAGCATCAAAAGCGCCTTTTTTAATATCATTTCCACAAATTCGCGCCAAACTGCTTATTGAAGGGTCGCCTCGCTGATCTGCCAAAGGCGATCAGCGCTGATTTCGTCAACTGCCCACGGTGCTACATCGAAGAACCGCGGCGATTCGTCTGTCATCAGGTTGGCAACATCACAATCTTCACAGTATAGCCCGCTATAATCTGCGATATTTGTCGCTGTGGCGCACCAAATACTGGTGGCGGCGCCGCCCTCGGTTGACTTGAACATTTTGCTGGCAGCTTCTGAAACGTTGCCTTGAGCGTCCGTCCAGCCCATCGCAACCATTTCTTCAACCGGCAAATGGCGTTGCAGCGGCGTGAGAATCCCGCCCGGGTGAACCGAAAAAGCCAGCAAGCCCTGATCACCGTATTTTGCCTGCAATCCGGCAGCAAACAGGGCGTTCGCGGTTTTTGCCTGACCGTAAGCCTTCCATTTATCGTAAGGCTCGGCGGTGAAATGAATGTCGTCCCACCGAATATCGCTTTGCTTATGCGCAATCGAAGAAAGACTGACGATGCGCGGAGCTTCGGCTTTCAACACTGCAGGCATCAGACCCTGCGTCATGGCAAAATGCCCCAGGTGATTTACCCCGAACTGAGCTTCCCAACCGTCGCCGACCCGGGTTTCCGGGCAGGCCATAATGGCCGCATTATTGATCAGGATATCAATGGCGGCACCCGAACCAACACAATCATCGGAAAAACGCGCCACGCTGTTCAGGTCAGCCAGATCCATCGCCGCAACAACAACATTGGCACCGAACTGTGACAGGGCATCAGCCGCCACGTCCGGGCGGCGGGCCGGTACATACACCTTCGCCCCTGCATCCACCAGCGAGCGCACTGTTTCCAGACCAAGGCCAGAATATCCGCCGGTAACAACCGCTGTTTTACCGCGCAGGTCTTTGTCGGCAATCACATCAGCGGCAATTGATTTCAGTCCGAAACCGGACCCGGTTTTTTCTGTTTTTCGCTGTTCATGCGCGTCTCCCCCTTGGCGTTAAAAGTAAGCCATTTGCCGGGGGTTTCAACTGACCCCGGGCCGCCAAAACAAATATTGCTTGTTTTCCACCGGCATGCGAACCACTTAAAATAACAGCAAACACCAGACCAAAATTTAAAACAAAGTAACCACAGGGGACGATTATGGCCAAGCGCCTGCCATATATTTTTGAGGACATTCGCCAAAAATTAATGGGCGGCGAAAGCACAAAAACCTGGAGCGAGAACGCCAGTTCGGCCTACAGCGCAACGGTGGACGGCCTGAAGGAATTTAGCGGCGACACCCTGAGCAAGACCGCAGCACGGTTCAACGAAGCGCTACCCTATATCGAGCGCGCGGGCTACGACGTTACCGAAATAGAGGTCGGTCTTGGCCTATCGCCCAAAGTGGTGCCGCACCTGCGCTTGCGCGATCTTATCGATGAGGCGGAGCAGCTCGCCCTTCTGGAGGAAACCAAAGACAAAAAGCTGGTGAATACCATCCTCAGTTCATTGTTCCGGGCAAGTGCCGCTCGCAGCAAGCTGAAATTCAAAAAATTTCATTTCAGCAACATCGAGCTAGAATTAAGCATCCTGCCTACTGTGGTGCTTAAGTTTCGCCCCAACGAGCAGGAAGGGGCTCGCACCAACGACACCCCTGAAATTGCCGCACCAGACAGCGACGCAGCGCCGGAGTAACCAGTGAAGCGAGCCAGCTATCTGGAGTGGAATTTTCTATTGTAGCCAAGAGGCCATGATTTTAGTTAAGA